>CAZGUW010000005.1:45597-51549 GCA_964528705.1 uncultured Geminicoccaceae bacterium | reverse complement strand
CGTGATCGGCGGCACCTATGCGGGCGACCTGATCGTCGAGCTCCTCGGCATGCGCCTCACGCCGACCTCCGAGCCGACCGTCCACCTCCTGATCATGGTGAGCCTCGCCGCCTACGTGGTGCTGATGGCGCTGCCCTTTGTGCCCGGCGTCGAGATCGGCCTCGCCCTCATCTTCATGCTCGGGGCGGAGATCGTGCCCGTCGTCTATCTCGGCACGGTGCTGGCGCTGGTGATCGCCTTCGCTATCGGTCGCCTCGTGCCGGAACGGCTGCTGGCCGCCGGCTTCGCCGCCCTCGGCCTGACCCGCGCCGCCCTTCTCGTCGACCGGCTGAAGCCGTTTCCCGTCGAGGCGCGCGTCGCGGCGCTGGCCGCTGCGGCGCCGGCCGGCATCGCGACGCTCCTGGTGCGCCGCCGGCACTGGGCCATCGCGCTCCTGCTCAACCTGCCGGGCAACGGTCTTTTTGGTGGTGGCGGCGGCATCGCCATGGCCACCGGCATGAGCCGGCTGGTCTCGCTGCCGGGCTTCCTCCTGACCGTGGCGATCGGCACCTCGCCCGTGCCGGTCGCCGTGCTGGTCATGGCGGCGCTGCGCTAGGGGCCGCCCTAGAGCTGGCTCCTGATCGGCTCGCGCGGCGTCGGGTCGAGGCCGATCTCGGCCATCGCGATCTCGTGGAAGGTGCCGTCGGCGACCATGTCGGCGAGGGCGCCGTTGATCGCCATGACCAGGTTGGGCTTGCCCTGCTTCACGGCCCAGCCCATCTGGTAGCTCTCGATGAACTCGTCGACGAGGCGGAGCGGCAGGCCGCCGGTCTTGATGGCGTAGGCACCGGCCACGGCATCGGTGATGGCGGCGTCGATATTGCCGTTGGCAACGTCCTGCAGCGCATCCGGATCGGCGCGATAGTTGCGCACCTCGGCACCGAGCGATTCGGCCATCGGCACGAAGGTGGAGGCGGTGATGACGCCGACGGTCTTGCCCTCGGCGTCGGCGAGACCCTGGATCGGCGAGTCGTTCGCCACCACCAGCTTCGCCCCGGATTCGACCCAGGCGTCGCAGAAGGTGACCGACTTCTGGCGCTCCTCGGTGATGCCCATGGGGTTGCTGATCATGTCGTAGCGATCGCCCATCAGGCCGACGAGAATGGAATCCCAGGCGATGACGACGGGCCGGTGCTCGAGGCCGAGCCGGGCCGCGATCTCGCGCATCACGGCGAGCTCGAAGCCCTGGAGCTCGCCCGAGGCGTCGCGCATGCTGAAGGGCGCGAAGCCGCCTTCCGTCGCGGTCTGCAGCACGCCCGGCTCGATCAGCTCGAGCTCCTGGGCGTTCGCGGTGCGGTGCACCAGCGGCAGGGTGCCGAGGGCGAGGCCGGCCTGCAGGAAATGGCGACGATGCATGAGGGTTTCCTTTCGTCGGTTGTCAGAGCACGAGGGCGGTGCGCTGCTCGTACCAGCGGGCGAACCAGGCGAGGATCGAGGTCATCAGGAGATAGAGGATCGCCGCCACGATATAGAACTCGAACGGCCGGAAGGTCGCGGCGATCATCGACTGCGTGTGCAGGGTCAGCTCGACGACGGTGATGGTGGAGAGGAGCGAGGTGTTCTTGAGCGTGTTGATCGCTTCGTTGGTCAGGGCCGGGACGATGATGCGCACCACCTGCGGCAGGATGACGAAGCGCAGCTTGTCGATGCGGCCGAGGCCGAGCGCGTCGGCGGCATCGTACTGGCCCTTCGGGATGGCGTTCAGGCCCGAGCGGATGACCTCGGCGACATAGGCGCCGCTCGCCGCACCCAGTGCTAGCACCCCCGCGGTGAAGGGCGAGAGGCGCAGCCCGAGCGACGGCAGGCCGAAATAGACGATGAAGATCTGGATGAGCGTCGGCGTGCCGCGGATGAACCAGATGTAGAACTGCGCGGACCAGCGCAGCGGTCGCTGCTGTGACTGGCGCGCCATGGCGACGACGAGGCCGCAGGCCCAGCTCACGACGATGGCCGCCATGGCGATCTGGAAGGCGATGAGCGCCGACCAGAGGAAGCCCGGCAGGTAGGGCAGGATATAGGCGATCTGGGCGCTCAGCCCCGCCAAGAGCTCCACGCGGCCGGGTCCGCGTCAGCCAAGCGCGCTCGGGCGGCCGACTGCCGTCCGGAAAGCCGCAACGGCCTCGGGTGACCAGTCGACCTCCGGGCGCGGCTCGTGCTCGAAATGGCCGAAGCGATCGCTGCCGCGCACCAGCGTCGCCGAATCCGGCCCCTTGGTCTGGCGCACGGACGGCCGGATGAAGCGGAGCACCACGCCCATGCGCGGCGTGTCGCTGGTGTTGGCCTGCGAGCCGTGGACGATCGCCATGTGGTGCAGCGACATCTCGCCGGGATCGAGCTCCATGTCGACGACCTTCGCCGGGTCGATCTCGAGTTCGGCCTCCTGGCCGTAGAAGAGCATGTTGCCGGGGCTGTGGGTGTTGGTGTGCGGGAGCTGGCCCAGGCGATGGCTCCCGCCCACCACCTTCAGGCAGCCATTGGCCTTGCGGCTTGGCGTCAGGGCGATCCAGGCGTTGACGATGCCGTCGAAGGGCTCGAGCCCGGCATAGGTCGTGTCCTGATGGAACGAGACGTAGCCCGGGTCGTGCGGCGGCTTGACGAAGAAATCGGAGGACCAGAGCAGGAGGTCCGGCCCGAGGATCTCGCTCACCGGATCGAGCACGCGCGGGTCGTGGACCAGGGCATCGAGCCAGCCGACCAGGAGATGCGCCTTGAAGCGCTGCTCGCTGCCGAAGACCTCCCGCGCCCTGGCCTGGAAGAGCGGGTACTGCGCGGCCGCCGCCGCCGCCTCCTCGGGCGACAGCACGGCAATCGGAAAGCGGTAGCCGTCGGCGGCGAAGCGCTCGGCCAGTTCGTTCATGGGCGTCTCGTCCTAGGATGCCGGGGCGTCGGGGATCGCCGCGCAGGATGGCCGTCGATACCGATCCGTCAACCATGTCGGCGGCATGGGGCTCATGCAACCGTGATCCCACTCGCGGTCGACCGTCCCTAGATTGGCCACATCATTTCAACCAGCCAGAGGCATCGTACGTGCTGATTCCACGCAAGAAGGTTCCCGATCTCGCCCTCGACACACTCGGCCACGGCCGCTTCGACATCGCTTCCATCGCCGGCGAGCGCGGTGCGCTCCTCTGCTTCTATCGGGGTCTGCACTGCCCGCTCTGTGCGAAGTACCTGGCCGAGCTCGAGCGGCTGACACCGGACTTCGCCGAGCGCGGGGTCGAAGCCCTGGCGATAAGCTCGGACGACCGCGAGCGGACCGAGGCTATGGCGAAGAAGGTCGAGGCCGAGAAGCTCCGCTTCGCCTACGGCCTGCCGCTCGCCACGGCCCGGGAGTGGGGGCTCTTCATCTCCACCAGCCGGGGCAAGACCTCCGCCGGGATCGAGGAGCCCGCCCTCTTCTCCGAGCCCGGCGTCTTCCTCGTGCGGCCGGACCGGAGCCTCTACTGGTCGGCGGTGCAGACCATGCCCTTCGCCCGGCCGAGCTTCAGCGAGATGCTGGGCGCGCTCGACTTCGTCATCAAGGCCGACTACCCGGCGCGCGGCGAGTACACCGGGCCGGTCTGACGTCCGGGGTCCTGCTTGCGGGCGTGGCCGGCATAGAGGATGGCGGTGGTGGGCACGCGCCCGAAGATGATGTCCAGCCGCCGGTCCAGGCCGCGCGGCCCGAGCCCGGCCATCCGGCCGACCGAGAAGCTCTGCCGCTCCAGCAGCCGGCGGAGCTCGGCCGGCCGGATGAAGCCGCTGGCGTGATGCGTGCCGGGTGGCAGGAGGCGCAGCACCCGCTCCGCCAGGGTAATGGCGGCGAGCCGGGCCGCGAACGTGCGGTTGATCGTGTCGAAGAGGAAGAGCCCGCCCGGCGTCAGCACGCGATGCACCTCGGAGATGACGGCGGCGAGGTCGCGGACGTGCTCCAGCACATCGACGCAGAGGACGGTGTCGAAGGCGGCATCGGCGAACGGCAGCCGCTCGCCGATGCCGCAGGCATAGTCGATCTGGAGCCCGCCCTCGGCCGCGTGCCGGCCGGCGGCGCGGAGGGCATTCAATGCCGGGTCCAGTCCGGTGACCGAGGCGCCGCGCCGGGCCACCGCCTCGGCCATGAAGCCGCCAGCACAGCCGAGATCGAGCACCCGGCGGCCGCGCCAGTCGCCGACGATCGGGTCGAAGTGGGCGAGCCGGGCGGGCACCAGGGTGCGGAGCGTGCGCAGCCAGCGCACGTCGTCTGACCACCAGGCGTCGGCGACGGCGTTGTAGAGGGCGGGTTCGGTGTGGGATCGGTTCTGGGCCAAGGCTCGGGACTCGCGGGGGTGGTGAGGGACGCACAGCCTGTCTACGGCCGGATGGCCCCGGTGGTTCGCTCCGCCTGGCGTTCCGGCTGTACGGAAATGCCGCAACGCGCTACTTCGCCAGACCATGGAAACGCCGGCTCCGGGAGACGACCCGGTGCGCGGTCTGGATGGGAGAGCGACATGGCGAAGGACATCGGGCACCTGATCGGTGGCAAGCGGGCGGCGGGCACCAGCGGCGCCTACGGGCCGATCTTCGACCCGGCGACGGGGGAGGAGAGCGGGCGGGTCGCCATGGGCGGGCCGGACGAGGTGGCGGCCGCCGTCGAGGCAGCCAAGGCGGCGCAGCCGGCCTGGGCCGATACCTCGATCATCCGCCGCGCACGGGTCATGTTCCGCTTCAAGGCGCTGATCGAGAAGAACATGGACGAGCTGGCGAAGCTCGTCACATCCGAGCACGGCAAGACCATCGACGACGCCAAGGGCTCGATCACCCGCGGGCTCGAGGTGGTCGAATTCGCCTGCGGCATCCCGCAGCTCCTCAAGGGCGAGTTCAGCCACAATGTCGGCACCGGCGTGGACCTCCTCTCGGTCCGCCATCCGGTCGGCATCGCCGCCGGCATCACGCCCTTCAATTTCCCGGCCATGATCCCGCTCTGGATGGCGCCGCTTGCCATCGCCTGCGGCAACGCCTTCATCCTGAAGCCCTCGGAGAAGGACCCGTCCTGCCCGATGCTGCTCGCCGAGCTGATGCACGAGGCGGGAGCACCTTCCGGCATCCTGCAGGTGGTGAACGGCGGCAAGGACGCGGTGAACGCCATCCTGGCGCACCCCGACATCGCGGCCGTCAGCTTCGTCGGCGCCACGGCCACGGCCGAGTACATCTACAGGACGGGCACGATGGCCGGAAAGCGCGTGCAGGCGCTGGGCGGCGCCAAGAATCACATGGTGGTCATGCCCGACGCCGATCTCGACATGGCGGTCGACGCGCTGATGGGTGCCGCCTACGGCTCGGCCGGCGAGCGCTGCATGGCGGTCTCGGTCGCCGTGCCGGTGGGCGAGGAGACGGCCGACGCGCTGATCGAGAAGCTCGCTCCCAAGGTCCGCCAGCTCAAGATCGGCCCGGGCACCGAGGCCGGCGTCGAGATGGGACCGCTGGTCACCCGCGAGCACCTGGACAAGGTGCGCTCCTATGTCGACCTCGGCATCGAGGAGGGGGCGAAGCTCGTCGTCGACGGCCGCGACTTCAGGATGCAGGGCTACGAGGACGGCTTCTTCATCGGCGGCTGCCTCTTCGACAATGTCACGGAGGACATGCGGATCGCCAGGGAGGAGATCTTCGGCCCCGTCAACCTCATCAACAGCCACGAGTTCGGCAACGGCACGGCCATCTTCACCCGCGACGGCGACGCCGCTCGGGCCTTCGCCAACGAGGTCAATATCGGCATGGTCGGCGTCAACGTGCCGATCCCGGTGCCCATGGCCTTCCACAGCTTCGGCGGCTGGAAGCGCTCGCTCTTCGGCGACCACCACACCCACGGCATGGAGGGCGTGCGCTTCTACACGAAGCAGAAGGCGATCACGACCCGCTGGCCCACCGGCATCCGCGCCGGTGCCGAGTTCAAGATGC
>CAZGUW010000005.1:0-45587 GCA_964528705.1 uncultured Geminicoccaceae bacterium | reverse complement strand
CGACCATGGGGTGTGGGGGGGGTGGGAAGCGAGCAGGTGCCGAAGCGCGCCTACTCGCCACCCGCCAGCAGCGCGACATCGTAGGCGGCGAAGCGGCGATCCGATGTCAGGATCGACAGCTGCTCGCTTTGCGCCTGGGCGATCAGCATGCGGTCGAAGGGGTCGCGATGGTGCAGCGGCAGGCGCGCCAGCGCGAAGCAGTGGTGCCGGGCGAGATCGAGCATGGCGAAGCCGTTGCGGTCGACGGCATGGGCGACCGGCTCGGGTGCGATGGCGAGCTTGCCGAGGCCGTGCTTCACGGCGATCTCCCAGAACGTGACGACGCTGACGGCGATGTCGGCCTCGGCGATTGTCTGACGCGCCCCGGTGCCGAGGCGCGGGTCGTCGTCCAACCACCAGAGCAGGGCATGGGTGTCGAGAAGGATGGCGCTCAAGGCGTCAGCGGGTCGTCGTCACCCGGTCCATCGTCGCCCGGTCCGCCCTCGAAGGCATCGACCAGCCAGCCGGGGGTGTCGTCGAAGTCCGGCGCCATGCCGATCCGCCCCTTGAGCAGGCCCGGCCGGCGCTCGGTCACTGGCACGACGCGGGCGACCGGCCTGCCGTGGCGGGTGAGCGTCACCGTCTCGCCGCGCTCCACCCGTTCGATCAACTCGCTGAGCTGCGCCTTGGCTTGGCGCAGACCGATCCCGGGCATGGCTTGACCTGTTTTATAGTTGCAACTCCACGAAATGTGGTTACGTCACGAATCTCTGTCAAGCGACCCTTCGCCCCGCTCAAAGCGCCTGCCGCCTGAGCCGGAGCGCGTTGCCGATGACCGAGACGGAGCTCAGGCTCATGGCGGCGGCCGCCACCATCGGGCTCAGGAGGATGCCGAAGACCGGGTAGAGCACGCCGGCGGCGATGGGCACGCCGAGGCTGTTGTAGCCGAAGGCGAAGGCGAGGTTCTGGCGGATGTTGCGGAGCGTGGCGCGGCTCAGCCGGCGGGCGCGGACGATGCCTCCCAGATTGCCCTTGACCAGGGTGACGCCGGCGCTCTCGACGGCCACGTCGGCGCCGGTGCCCATGGCGATGCCGACATCCGCGGCGGCGAGGGCAGGGGCGTCGTTGACGCCGTCGCCGGCCATGGCGACCACGCGACCGGCGTCCCGCAGTTTGGCGACGACGGCGCTCTTCTGGTCCGGCAGCACCTCCGCCTCGACCTCCTCGATGCCGAGCCGGCCGGCCACGGCCATGGCGGTGCGCCGGTTGTCGCCGGTCAGCATGACGATGCGCACCCCGTCGGCGCGAAGATCGGCGAGGGCCGCAGCCGCATCCTCCTTTACCGGGTCGGCGACGGCGACGAGTCCGGCGAGCCTTCCGTCGACGACGACATGCATGACGGTCTCGCCCGCCTCCTGCCGGCGGGCCACGGCCTCGGCGAGCGGGGCCGGATCGATGCCGAGCCCGGCCAGCAGCGCCGCGTTGCCGAGCGCCACGCGTCGGCCCTCGACCTCGCCCGTGACACCCTTTCCGGTCAGCGAATCGAAACCCCGGGCGTCGACGAGCGCGAGCCCCTGTTCTCTGGCGCCCTCGACGATCGCCTCGGCGAGCGGGTGCTCGCTGCCGCGCTCGAGCCCGGCGGCGAGGCGGAGCAGCGTTGCCTCGTCCGGCCCGCCCGCCACCGTCTCGACGCCGACCAGCCGGGGCTTGCCCAGGGTCAGCGTGCCGGTCTTGTCGACCACCAGCGTGTCGACGGCGGCGAGCCGCTCGAGTGCTTCGGCGTTCCTGATCAGCACGCCGGACTCTGCACCGCGGCCGACGCCCACCATGATCGACATGGGTGTCGCGAGGCCGAGGGCGCAGGGGCAGGCGATGATCAGGACCGAGACCGCGACGATCATGGCGTGCGCCAGCACGGGGGGCGGTCCGAAGAGCGCCCAGACGGCGAAGGCGAGGATGGCGACGCCGATGACGATCGGCACGAACCAGGCCGCGACCTGGTCGACCAGGCGCTGCACCGGCGCCCGCGAACGCTGGGCCGCGGCCACCATCTCGACGATCTTCTGTAGCGTCGTGTCGCCGCCGGTCCGCTCGACGGTCATGACGAAGCTGCCCCGCCCGTTGAGCGTGCCGCCGGTGACCGGATCGCCCGCCGCTTTCTCGACCGGCAGTGATTCGCCGGTGAGCATGGACTCGTCGACCGCACTGCCGCCCTCTATGAGCGTGCCGTCGAGCGGCACCTTGTCGCCCGGGCGGACGCGCAGCCGGTCGCCCTTGCCGATCTCGGCGAGAGGCACGTCGCGCTCGTCGCCGTTCGCCTCGATGCGGCGCGCGGTGTCGGGGGCGAGGTCGAGGAGCGCCTTGATGGCGCCGCTGGTCGCCTCGCGGGCGCGGATCTCCAGCACCTGGCCGAGCAGCACCAGCGCCACGATCACCGCAGCCGCCTCGAAGTAGAGGCCGACGCTGCCATGCGCGTCGCGAAAGGCCGCAGGGAAGAGGCCGGGCGCCAGCACCGCCACCACGCTGTAGAGCCAGGCGATGCCGGTGCCGATGGCGATCAGCGTGAACATGTTGAGATGGCCGGTCAGGATCGAGCGCCAGCCGCGGACGAAGAACGGCCAGCCGCACCAGAGCACCACCGGCGTTGCCAGCAACAGCTCGAGCCAGTCGAGGAGCGCGGGCGCGTGGCCGAAGAGCCCCGGCAGCATGTGCCGGCCCATGGCGATCACCACGACGGGCAGGCCGAGGACGACGCTGACCACGAGCCGCCGGCGCATGTCGAGATATTCGGCACTCGGCCCGGTGTCGCGGGTCACCGTCTCCGGCTCCAGCGCCATGCCGCAGATCGGGCAGTCGCCGGGCCCCACCTGGCGGATCTCGGGATGCATGGGGCAGGTGAAGATGGTGCCTTCCGGCATCGGCGCGGGTGCCGGCCGGTCCTCGGCCGGGCGGAGGTAGTGCGCCGGATCCGCCTCGAACTTCTTCAGGCAGCCGGCCGAGCAGAAGCCGAATTCCATGCCCGCGTGGGTCGTCCGATGCGCCGTGGCGGCCGGGTCGACCGTCATGCCGCAGACCGGATCGCGCACCGTGCCATTGTCGGTGTGCGAATGGGCGCAGGCGTGTGCGGCAGGCATGGCACGGTCTCCCTGGCCGGGATGGCCATCGGCGGACGGGCTAAACCTTCCAGCAATGGGAAGGTCAAGCGCTGATCGAACATGCCATGCGGGCACCCTCGACCCTTGACCGCCGGCCGCGATCGGCCACTTCCGAAGATGGGGTCAGTGAAGGAACGCGCATGTCCGTCTTCCGTATCTGTCCGGTCCTGCTCCTGCTGCTCGCCGCGCTGCTGCCGACGGCGACCAGGGGTCAGGCCTTCGACCAGCCGGTCGACGTCGAGCTCCTGCTCGCCGTCGACGTCTCGGGCTCCATGGACCCCGAGGAGCATGCCCTGCAGCGCCAGGGCTACGTCGCGGCGATCCGGAGCGAGGAGTTCCGTCGCACGGTGCAGAGCGGCGCCTACGGGCGGATTGCCATCGCCTATGTAGAGTGGGCCGGAATCGGCCGGCAGGTGGTCGTGCTCCCCTGGGTCGAGCTCGCCGGCGACGCCGACATCGACCGGGTCGCCGGCCATCTGGCGGAGGCCCCCGTCGCCCCCATTCGTGGTACATCGCTGAGCTCGATCCTCGATTTCGCCGGTCGCTACTTCGCCGGCAACGGCTTCGAGGGGCTGCGGCAGGTGATCGACGTCTCCGGCGACGGGCCGAACAACATGGGCGGCCCGGTGGTCGACGCCCGTGACCGGGTGCTGGAGCGCGGCATCACCATCAACGGCCTGCCGATCATGATCCGGCCGTCGCTGCACGGCAGCTCGACCACGCCCTCGCTCGATGAATACTTCACCGCCTGCGTGATCGGTGGCCCCGGCGCCTTCGTGCTGCCGGTGCGCGAGGTCGAGACCATGGCGGAGGCCATCCGCCGCAAGCTCGTGCTGGAAATCGCCGGCCGCACCGTGCCGGCGGCGCGCCTCTTCGCCGCCCAGACCCGCCCGCCCGTCGACTGCCGCATCGGCGAACGCCTGCGGCGGTTCTGGATGGAGCCCTGAAAACGGCGAAAACTGTCGCCGATTTCGCTTGTCATCATTCTGTCACAATCGTCTCATGGCACTGTGCCGTCGGGTCGGGGAACATGCTCTTCGATCCTTGCGCGCATATGATCAGGGGATGGAAATGATGAAGAAGACACATCTCGATACCACGCGGGCGCATGCGCTCGAGGCCTCCGAGGATATTGGCCGCAACCCCTTGGCCAGCCCGACGATGGGCGATGTGATCAACGCCCGCTTCGCGCGGCGGCGCGTGCTGCAGGGGGCTCTGGCGGTCAGCGCCATCAGCGCCACGCTCGGCCCGCTAGCCCTCGCCGCATCGCGGCCGGCCCGCGCTGCCACGCCGAGCTTCGGCTTCGCCGAGCTCGCCGCTGGCGTCGACGAGCAGCACCACGTCGCCGAGGGCTACGACGCCGGGATCGTCGTCCGCTGGGGTGACCCGCTATCCGCCGACGCGCCCGACTTCGATCCCATGAACCAGACCGCCGCGGCCCAGCTGCAGCAGTTCGGCTACAACAACGACTTCCTCGGCTACTTCCCGCTCGACGGCAGCACCGAGCACGGCCTTCTGGGTGTCAACCACGAGTACACCAACGAGGAGCTGATGTTCCCGGGCGTGGCGGCGCAGATCACCAAGGAGGATCCGCTCGCCTATGCCACGGCGGAGATCGTCGACATCGAGATGGCTGCCCACGGCGGCTCGGTGGTCGAGGTCGTGCGCGAGAACGGCCAGTGGCGCTATGTCAGGGACAGCCCCTACAACCGCCGCCTCACCATGGGTGAGGGCCACACGCCGATGGAGCTGACCGGGCCGGCGGCCGGCCACGAGCGGGTCAGGACCAATGCCGATCCGGAGGGCCGCACGGTCTTCGGCATGCTCAACAACTGCGCCGGCGGGCAGACCCCCTGGGGCACCTGGCTCTCGGCCGAGGAGAACTTCCACGGCTACTTCACCGGCGCTCTGCCCGATGGTCATCCCGAAGCGGCCAGTGCCGAGCGCTACGGCGTGCCGGGCGACTGGTACGCCTGGGGCAAGTTCCACGACCGCTTCGACATCTCGAAGGAACCCAACGAACCGAATCGGTTCGGCTGGATCGTCGAGATCGACCCCTACGACCCGGAGTCGACGCCGAAGAAGCGGACGGCGCTCGGTCGCTTCAAGCACGAATGCGCCACGCCGATCGTCATGGAGGACGGCCGGGTAGCGATCTACATGGGCGACGACGAGCGGTTCGACTATATCTACCGGTTCGTCACGAGCGGCCGCTACGACCCCGACGACCGCGCCGCCAACCTGGCGCTGCTCGACGAGGGCGAGCTCTCGGTGGCGCGGTTCAATGCCGACGGGACGATGGAGTGGCTGCCACTCGTCCATGGCCAGGGGCCACTCACCGAGGAGAACGGCTTCGCCAGCCAGGCCGACGTGGTGATCGACGCCCGCATCGCCGGCGACCTCCTGGGTGCCACGCCCATGGACCGGCCGGAGGACGTGGAGCCCAACCCGAAGACCGGCCGCATCTACGCCATGCTCACCAACAACACGCGCCGCACGGCGGAGCAGGTCGATGCCGCCAACCCCAGGGCCGACAACGCCTTCGGCCACATCGTCGAGATGACGCCGCCAGATGGCGATCACGCCGCCGGCACATATACCTGGGAGATCCTGGTGCAGTGCGGCGACCCCGCCATCGCCGAGGTGGGCGCCACCTTCAGCTCGGCGACGTCGAAGGACGGGTGGTTCGGCATGCCGGACAACTGCGCCTTCGACGGGGAAGGGCGGCTCTGGGTCTCGACCGACGGCAACAGCGACAAGGGCACCGGCCGGTCGGACGGGCTCTGGGCGATGGAAACCGAGGGCGAGGCGCGCGGCACGTCGAAGCACTTCTTCCGCTGTCCGGTGGGTGCGGAGCTCTGCGGCCCGGTCTTCACCGCCGACGACCGCTCGCTGTTCATGGCGGTGCAGCACCCGTCGGATGACACCGATGGCTGGGCGGCGTTCGGTCGGCTCTCGACCTTCGAGGACCCGGGCACGCGCTGGCCCGATTTCGAGGACGGCATGCCGCCCCGGCCGTCGATCGTGGTCGTGACCAAGAGCGACGGCGGCGCCATCGGCGGCTGACCCGTCCCTGACGAAGCGGTGCGGACGTCTGTCCGTGCCGCTTCCGGCGACCATGCGCCACCGTCATCGTCCTGCCTTGTTTGGAGCTTATCGAAACTCGCATCCAGCGAGTATCGGGCTCGCGGCCGGCTGCCCGGGCCGTGAGCCGCCCCAAACACGAGGAACCGGTGATGACGGACATCAAGCGACCGCGGCTGTCTGCGGACGAGTGGGACGAACTGCATTTCCCCCGGCCTGAGGTTCAGGAGTTCGACCGGGTGGTCGAGCGCGCCATCTCGCGTCGCAGCTTCCTCGGCGGGGCGCTCGCCTTCGGCTCGGGTGCCGCCGTCATGGGCACGTCGTTCCTGAAGGGCACGACCGCGCTGGCGCAGCAGACCTCGCGCTTCGCCTTCACGCCGATCGCGGCGCAGACCGACGGCACGGTGCATGTGCCCGAAGGCTACAAGTGGCAGGCCCTCGCGCGCTGGGGCGACCCGCTCTTCGCCGACGCCCCGGCCTTCGATCCGGCGGGCGGTGTCCCCTCGGCCGGCTCCGACCGGGTGTTCGGCGAGAACACCGATGGCATGGAGCTCTACTCGATCGGCGGTCGTGAGATCCTCGTGGTGAACCACGAGTACACCAATGACGAGATCAACCTGCCGCACACCGCCGAAGGCCTGCCGGAGAACGCCGATGACGTGCTGACCCTGCAGAACCTGCAGGGCGTCACGGTCATGGAGATCGCCGAGGGTGCCGATGGCTGGGCGATCGTGGTCGACAGCCCGCTCAACCGGCGCATCACCCACAACACGCCGATGCGGATCGACGGCCCGGCCGCCGGCCACGACCTGCTCAAGACCGAGGCCGACCCGACCGGCACCGCGTCGCTCGGCACGTTCAACAATTGCGGCTCGGGTCGCACGCCCTGGGGCACCTACCTGACCTGCGAGGAGAACTTCAACGGCTACTTCGGCGCCTCCGGCGAGCTGCCGACCGACGAGACCGTGGCCGCTGGCTACAAGCGCTACGGTATCGGCGCCGAGGACTCGGGCTACAACTACTTCCCGTTCGATCCCCGCTTCGACGTGTCGGTGAACCCGAACGAGCCGCACCGCGCCGGCTATATCGTCGAGATCGACCCGTCCGACCCGGCCTCGACGCCGGTCAAGCGGACCGCCCTCGGCCGCTTCAAGCACGAGAACGCCGCCACGGTCCTGGCCCCGGACGGCCGCGTGGTCGTCTACATGGGCGACGATGAGCGCGGCGAGTTCCTGTACAAGTGGGTCTCGCGCGACATCTACGTCCCGGGCGGCGACACCTCGACCCTGCTGACCGAGGGCACGCTGAGCGTGGCGAAGTTCAACGACGACATGACCGGCGAGTGGGTGGCCCTGACCCCCGAGTCGACCGGCATGTCGGCGGCCGAGATCGCCATCTTCTCGCGCACTGCCGCCTCGGCCGTCGGCGCTACGACGATGGACCGCCCGGAGTGGGTCGCGGTCAACCCGCTCGCCATCGAAGCCTATTGCTGCCTCACCAACAACAGCCGGCGCGGCACCAAGGCCGATGACGGCAGCATCCGCACCAATGCCGGCGGCGACCCGATGACGGTCGATGCCGTCAACCCGCGCGAGGCCAACAATTACGGCCAGATCGTGCGCTGGCGGCCCGCCGATAACGACCATGCGGCCGACGCGTTCGCGTGGGACCTCTACGTCATGGCCGGCAACCCGAAGGTCAGTGCCGACGGCCCCTTCGCCGGCAGCGCCAATATCAACGAAGGCAACCTCTTTAACTCGCCCGACGGCATGGTGATCGACTCGACCGGCCTCATCTGGATTCAGACGGACGGCAACGACTCCAACGAGGGCGAGTTCCTGGGCATGGGCAACAACCAGATGCTCGCGGGCGACCCGGTCACAGGTGAAATCCAGCGCTTCCTCACCGGCCCCAACGGCTGCGAGGTGACGGGTCTCTGCTGGTCCTCGGATCGCCGTACCATGTTCGTCGGCATCCAGCATCCGGATGCCCCGTTCCCGGACGGCGAGGGTTCCCTGCCGCGGTCGTCCATCATCGCGGTCAAGCGCGACGACAACCTGCTGGTCGGCTGATCAGCCGATAGCCGGGGTGCGGCGGCGACGGGCGGATACCGTCGCCGCCACGCTCGTTTTCAGCCGCCGGCAGCCGCGGCGATGCCCGTGCGCCCGAGCGCCGGGCTCGCCTGCGACCGGAGCGCACAAGCAGCCCGCGAGCGTTTCAGGATCGCCACGGCGTAGCCCAGCGCGTAGATCGTCATCAGCGTCTCGAATGTCTCGGTCGACGAGAAGATGAAGATCTCGGCGCCCAGCGGAAACCAGATCGCCACCCAGAGCAGCGGGCGGGGCGGGCAGAGCGTCCTGAGCCAGGGCCAACGCTCGCCGAGCAGATCGTCGAGGACGAAGGCAGCCACCGTGCCGAGCGGGATCGCGGCACCCATCAGGTAGTAGATCGGCGTCAGGTAGCCATTCAGGAAATTGTGGGCGTTGGTTTCCTGCTGGTCATTGTAGGACATGAAGAATTCGGGCGACTGCCAGGCGAGATAGGTCTGGCCCCAGCTGATCTCCTCCATGCCGACGACGAAGGCGGCAGCCCCGGCCAGGGCCGCGCCAAGGGCGATCGGGCCGGCATCGGACAGTTCCTGCCGGTTGCGTACATGGCGCCAGGCGGCGAGCCAGAGAAGCCCGGCGGCCAGGAGGAAGCCGAGCGCGTGACCGAGGTCGATCACCCCTTCCTTGGCGTAGAGTGCGCAGACGCCGGCGCTGCCGGGTACGCTGACGAAGCAGGCGAGCGAGTAGGCGAGAATGGCCAATCCGGCGAGCGCCGACAGCCCGGCCCCGACCAGGGTGGCAGCCCCGGACGAACTACCGCCATGCGCCGGCTGCCAGCGGCAGACGAACCAGCCGACCAGCGCACCGAAGACCGCGAACTGCGCCGTCATGATCATCATATGCGCGGCGAAACTGCCGACCTTGAGGCTGCTGCGGAACTCGTCGACCCTGACCCGCTCGACATAGTTCGTCTGCGGCAGAGCCTGATACCAGGCGTTCACCTGCCGGAAGGCGGGAGCATCCATTGCGACCAGCGCCAGACAGCCCAGCGCGGCCAGCACGAACAGCGCGAAGGCGCCGGCCGCGAATCGATTGGTGCCACCAATGCGCATCGTCCTTGCTCCGGGCAACCGCCGGCAGGGCATCCGGCCGGTTGCGGAGCATCGTTCCATGCCCGGCAAGAGCAGGTTAACGCGTCGTGACAGTTGGATGACAGGCGGCCTCGGGTACGCTTCGACGTCCGGGGCTGCCGCCTCCAGTCCGTCCTCAGCCGCCGGCCGCCTCGACGATGACCTCGGCGCTGCGCCGGAGCTCGGCCGTCTCGCCGGACGTGAGGGTCGGCCAGAGCGTGCCGAGGATGCCCTGGCCGCCGACGACCCGCGGCAGCGACAGGGCAACGGGGCCGACCCCCTCCACTTCGTCGCCGACCATCGAGACCGTGAGCACCGCTCGCTCGTCGCTGCGGATCGCGCGGCAGATGCGGGCGATGCCGCCGGCAATGCCGAACCAGGTGGCACCCTTGCCCTCGATGATGCGGTAGGCGGCGCGCCGCACGGCGTCGTCGATGCGCGCCCGGACCGCGTCGTCGAGCGGCCTGCCGACCTGCCGCCCGTACTCGCTGACGGCGATCGAGCCGACATCGGCGCTCGACCAGCAGAGCACCTCGCTGTCGCCATGCTCGCCGAGCACATGGGCATGCACCGATTGCGGCGCCACGCCGAGATGCTGGCCGAGCAGTGCCCGAAAGCGGGAGGTGTCGAGGATGGTGCCGGAGCCGATGACCCGGGCGGCCGGCAGGCCCGACAGCCGGGCGGCCACCATGGTCATCACGTCGACGGGATTGGTGGCGATCAGGAGGACGGCATCGGGCGCGGCCGCCAGGACCGGCGGGATGATGGCGGCGAAGACCTCGGTGTTGCGGGCCAGGAGCTCGAGCCGCGTCTCGCCCGGCCGCTGCGACACGCCGGCGGCGATGATGACGACGGCGGCACCGCCGAGATCGGCGTAGTCGCCCGCCACGACCCTGGTGCTGAAGGCGAAGGGCGTGGCGTGCAGGATGTCCTCCGCCTCGGCGACGGCCCGCTTGGGGTCATGGTCCACGAGCACGATCTCGCTGGCGACGCCGGCCAGCACCAGCGCGTTGGCCGAAGCTCCACCGACCATCCCGGCTCCGATGACGCCGACCTTCATGACTGCCCCCTTTTTGTAGAATGTCGAAGATCTCGATGAAATGCTGACCGAGCTTGCCGGCATGGTCAACCGTGGTCCCGCCGGCGGTTGCCGTGCGTGACCGCAACCGGCCGGTTGTCAAGAAACCGTCACGAGATCGTCCTAGCCGGGGAGGAAGAAAGGCGAGGATCGGGCCGGCGCCTTCGTTGGGTCCCCGGTCGGCATGGCTGCGCTGTGCAGCATTGCTCGATCGGGGCACTGGCCGGTATGCTTCGCCCCATAATGAGGGGGGCAGAATGATTGACTGGCTCGCCCAGTCGCCCGGGACCGATCCCCAGGCGGCGGCGAAGAGCACGATTTCCCGAGCTGGCTATACCCTATGCGATCGGCAATGCGCTGCTCACGACCTTCGGCCTCGTGATCGCGCTGCCGCTCGCCCCCACGCCGCACCACCGCCATCAGTTCTTGCCGAGCCCGCGAGCCAATGACTTCGAACATCAGGGAGCTTCGATAATGTCTGCCACCAGGGACGTCTCAGCGATCGATTTCGGCGCCTTCGAGAAGCTGAGCCCGTTCGAGATCAAGGACGAGCTCATCAGGCTCGCTCGCGCCGGGGCCGAGAAGTCGGCGCTGGTGTTCCTGAACGCCGGCCGCGGCAACCCCAACTGGACGGCGACCCGCGCCCGCGAGGCCTTCTTCCTGCTCGGCCAGTTCGCCGTGACCGAGACGCGGCGGACCTATGACGACGAGGACGCGGGCGTCGCCGGCATGCCGCCGCGCGACGGCTGCCATGGCCGCCTGGAGAAGTGGCTCGCCGCCCGTGCCGACGCGCCGGGTGCGGAGACGCTCGGCAAGGCGGTCGCCTTCGCCATCGAGAAGTTCTCCTTCACGCCGGACGATTTCGTCCACGAGCTGACCGACAGCATCATCGGCGACAACTACCCGGTGCCGGACCGCGCCCTGGTCCACAACGAGACGATCACTCACGAATATCTCATGTGGGCGATGTGCGCCGGTCACCGCCCTGACGTGAAGTTCGACCTCTACCCGGTCGAGGGCGGCACCGCCGCCATGTGCTACATCTTCAAGGCGCTGAAGAACCAGCGGCTGCTCAATCCCGGCGACACCATCGCCCTCGGCACGCCGATCTTCACCCCCTATCTCGAGATGCCGCATCTCGAGGACTACGACCTCAAGACGATCTTCGTCCGCGCCGAGCAGGAGGACCGCTTCCAGTTCACCGACGAGGACCTGAAGGCGCTCGAGGACCCGAAGGTCAAGGCGCTCTTCCTCGTCAACCCGGGCAACCCCTCGGCCGGGGCGCTGTTTCCCGAGACGGTCGAGAAGATCGTCAACCTGGTCAACACCAAGCGGCCGGATCTGATCATCCTGACCGACGACGTCTACGGCACCTTCGTGCCCAACTTCCAGTCGTTGCTCGGCCACCTGCCGAGGAACACCATCGGCGTCTACTCCTATTCCAAGTATTTCGGCTGCACCGGCTGGCGGCTCGGCGTGATCGCGGTCGCCGAGGACAACATCTTCGACGAGAAGATCAAGGCACACCCCGAGGACATCCAGAAGGTCCTCGAGCAGCGCTACATCGCGCTGACCCCGACACCCCGCGACATCAAGTTCATCGACCGCATCGTCGCCGACAGCCGCGACGTGGCCCTCAACCACACGGCCGGCCTGTCGCTGCCGCAGCAGGTCATGATGATGCTGTTCGGCCTCGTCGAGATGATGGACGAGGCCAAGCTCTACCAGCAGGCCTGCATGGCCATCTGCGACCGGCGCTTCCGCCTCCTGGTCGAGGGCATGGGCATCGAGGTGAACCCGCCGCCCGAGTACGACCGCTACTACGGCCTCATCGATTTCGAGTTCTGGCTCCGGAAATATGTCGGCGAGGAAGTCGTCGAGTGGCTGAAGGCGAACGTCCATCCGCTCGACATCTCCTTCAAGCTCGCCCAGGACCACGGCATCGTCCTGCTCAACGGCTCGGGCTTCGAGGCGCCGAACTGGTCGGCCCGGGTGTCCTTCGCCAATCTCGACGACGACGCCTACATGGCCATCGGCCGGGCGATCCGGGCGGTCGCCCGCGGCTATGTCCAGACCTACCGCGCCGCCAAGGGCGAGCCGCTGAACGCCTGACGCGGGCGTGGGCGTGACAAGAGGCGGAGCGGCGCCGGCGGGATCGCGTCGATGTCGATGAGCCTGCTCGATGTCTTCGCGATCCTGCTGATGACGGTGGGGCCGCTCAAGGCGACCGTGGTCTTCGCCAGCGCCATGCACGATGTCGATCCCGCCATCAGGCGGGGCGTGGCGCGGCGGACGGTCCTCGTGGCCGGCGGCATCCTGCTGCTCTTCGCCTTCCTCGGCCACCCGATCCTGCAGGCTTTCCACGTCACGCTGCCGGCGCTGAAGCTCGCCGGCGGCCTGATCCTGCTGCTCTTCGCGCTCGAGCTCGTCGCCAGCGCCAGGGTGCGGAACCCGGCCGTCGGCGACGACGAGTCGCCGCTCACGCTCGCGATCTCGCCGCTCGCCATGCCGCTCGTGGCGACGCCGCAGGGCATCGTCGCGGTGGTCGCCATAGCCGCCGCGGCGGACGGCCCGGTCGGGGTCCTCGAGGTGGCGCTCTGCATCGTCGTCATCATGGCGATCGACTTCGTCTGCCTGCTGAACGCGGAGCGCATCCTCGCCCGCATCGGGCAGAGCGGCCTCATGGTCATTGCCCGCATCGCCGGCCTCCTGCTCGCCGCCATGGCGATGCAGCTCGCCATCTCGGCCGGCTACGATCTCGGCCTCGTCGACCGACCGGGCGACGGGCCGGGCTGAACGAAAGTCCACGGATGCTGCCAATCGGGCACCGACGCTCGGCTCTGGCCTCGGCGTCACAAACGGCAAAGAGTTCCTGATGGTCCGGGGCTCGGTCCTCGTGACCGTGCTCGGCGATGGCTCGCAGCTGCACGCAACGTTTCGCCGACCCAACCGTTGCTCCAGCCCGGACCGCAGGCTTGCCGTACGAGCCCGAACGCGCCATCTGGCCGGGGCAGCGGCCCACGGATCTGAACCTGCTGGAGAGAACATGAGCGTCGGCCTGCTCGGACTGATCGACGACGTGGTGGGGATCGCCAAGATCGCGGCGGCCTCGATCGACGACGCGGCCGGGCAGGCGGCCAGGGCCGGGACCAAGACGGCGGGGCTCCTGATCGACGACGCCGCCGTGACACCCCGCTACCTCGTCGGCTTTGCCGCCCAGCGCGAGCTGCCGATCATCGCCAAGATCACGGTCGGCTCGCTGAAAAACAAGCTCGTCATCCTCCTGCCCGCGGCCCTCCTGCTCAGCCTCTTCGCGCCCTGGGCGATCACCCCGCTGCTGATGGCCGGCGGGCTCTATCTCTCCTTCGAAGGGGCGGAGAAGGTGATGGAAGCGCTCGGCTGGCACGGGCACGGCGCCAAGTCCGGCGAGGACGAGTCGCCCATGCCGGCCGCCATAGCGGGCGGCGAGGAGGAGGCGAAACGGGTCAAGGGTGCCATCCGTACCGACTTCATCCTTTCGGCGGAGATCATGGCAATCACGCTCGCCACCGTCGCCGACAGCCCCTTCGTCACCCGCGCCATCGTCCTTGCCATCGTCGGCGTCGTCGTCACGCTCGGCGTCTACGGCGTCGTTGCCCTCATCGTGAAGGCCGACGATGCCGGCATGGCGCTGGCCGAGCGCGACGGCCCCGTCAGCGGCCCCCTCGGCCGCGGCCTCGTCCGCGTCATGCCGACCTTCCTCCAGCTGCTCAGCATCATCGGCACCGCCGCCATGCTCTGGGTCGGCGGCGGCATCGTCCTGCACGGCCTCGAGGAGCTGGGCTGGCACGCCCCGGCCGGCATCGTCCACCACGCCGGCGAGGCCGTGTCCCACGCGGCAGGCGCCATCGGCCCCTTTGCCGGCTGGCTCGTCGCCGCCTTCGCCTCCGGCGTCGTCGCCCTCGGCCTCGGCGCGGTCATCGCCCTGATCCTGCAGCGCGTGGCGCCGGCGGCGGTGCACTGAGCCTCCCGCTCAGGCGATGACGAGGTCGTCCAGCGCCCCGCTGCCGGTCAGCTCGACGACGAGCTTCGAGACGTCGGCGAAGGCGAGGTCGACGACCGTCACGGCGTTGTCGCCGCCGCCATCGCTGCCGACGTCGACTTCCTTGCCGATCTGCCCGCCGGCCGCGTCGTAGGCGAAGATCCTGGCGCCGATCCCGTCGCTGCCGCCGTCGTCCAGCACGTCGATCAGCGTCAGGCCCCCGACATCCGCAGGCGTCGCGAAGTCGAACACCACGTCGCCGCCATACCTGTCGTCATTCGGGTTCGTGGCATCGCCGTCCTCGGAGATGATCAGCACCATCTCGTTGAAGTAGGTGGCGAGGTCCGTGTCGTCGCCCGACGGATTGGCGCTGTCGAAGACCATGGGCACGTTGACCGCCGGGTCGAAATTGTCGCCGATCCCCTTGGTCGAGACGCTGACGCCGAGATCGGCGTACTGGTCGCTCACCGTGGTGCCGGCCTCCAAGCGGTCGAAGGTGAGGACGTCGCCGATCTTGATGATCTCGGCGGTCGGCAGCAGCTCGAAGAGCTGGCCGTCGCCGAACCGCACCCGCTCGACGTCGTCGTCGACGAGCTGCGTATTGCCCGCGCCATCGGCTATCTTCGTCCCGGTCAGGCCGAACTCGAACGTGTAGGCCGAGACGTCGTCCGCCAGGACCAGCGTGTCGGTGCCGTCGCCGCCCCTGAAGCTGTTGCTGCCGCCGTCCTCGTAGAGGAGGTCGTTGCCGTCGCCGCCGTGCACGGTGTCGTTGCCGGCCCCGCCGCTGACGAGATCGTCGCCGCCGCCGCCCTCGACGAGGTTGTGCCCGGACTTGCCCTGGAGCTGGTCGGCGAAGGCCGAGCCGGTCAGGTTCTCGATATTGGCGATCGTGTAGTTGCGCTCCGCCCAGGAGTAGATGCCGTCGAAGCCGGAGCCGTCGGCGAGGCTGGCCGTGACCGGGATCGGGGAGTTGGCGAAGCTCAAGAGGTCGATGTCGGGCCCGCCATCGATGTGGGCCTGGCTCATGCCGGTGTAGATGCTGTCGTTGCCGGCATCGCCCGAGAGCTGGTCGGGCTCCTGGATGCTCGACTGCTGGTCCGGGTGATTGCCGTAGATCGTGTCGTTGCCGTCGCCGCCATTGAGCGTGTCGACGCCGGCGCCGCCGTGGATCAGGTCGTCCCCGCCATAGCCGTTGATCAGCGTCGGGCCGGTATTCAGCTGGCTTGCCGGGTCGGTGATGTCGAAGACTTTGTTGACCGTGAGCGCATCGACCATCCCGGTGCCGCCGACCATGGTGATCGACTCGCCGAAGGGGTCGACCACGACCGCGGGCGCGAAGGCGCCGAAAGCGGTCGTCGTCGTGCCGCTGGCGGCGGCGAAGGTGATCGCCTCGCTGTTCAGCAGGTTCACCGTGGCACTGTTCTGGATGCCGTTCTCGTCCAGCACGAAGCGGGTCGCGACGACATTGTTCAGGAGGTCCGCGGCGCCGACGCTCTCCGAATCGGTGACGTTGAAGTCGGCGAGATAGTCCGTGTCGAGGAAGACCTCGGCATAGGTCTTGCCCGAGTGATCGGTCAGCGTGAGACCCCAGCCGCTCAGGCTCGGGTCGACCGTGCTGTCGAGGAAACCCGGCGTGAACGCGAGCGTGGTCTCGCTCACCGGGATGAAGAACACGTCCTCGCTCGGGTCGAAATCGGTGATGACGAGGATGTCCTCGTTGCCGGGCTTCGGCTCAAGACCGGCCTCCAGCACCTCGGTGAAGAACTTGATCAGCCCGGTCAGCAGGTCGCCGAAGGCCGTGCTCGCCAGCACGTCCTTGGCGAGCAGCAGGCCGCTGCTGAAGGCCCTGGCCACGGCCGACTCGAACTCGCCCATGTTGTCGATGAGGAAGTTTTCGCCGACCTTTGTCGCGGCGTTCTGGATGTAGCTGGTGCGGTACTGGGTCCAGAATGCCTGGAGCGGGTCGCCCGAGTCCGACGCCAGGCTGAAAAAGACGGCGTCGGCACCGTCGCCGGTCTCGACGATGTCTGAGTCCTGGTAGCCCCGCGGGCCCGGGTCGATCATGTCGTCGCCGGCGCCGGCATAAATCGTGTCCGAGCCGCGATGCGTCACGATGATGTCGTTGTCGGGGTCCGCACCCCCGTAGCCGTCGTTGATGTCCCAGTAGCGGACCCCGTCCGTGGTCACCGGCCAGTCGAACCCGTCGCCATAGACCGTGTCGTCGCCCCAGCCGCCGGAATCCATGAACCCGGTGGGGAAGCCCGTGCCCGACAGCTGGAAATCGTAGTCGCTGTCGATGACGTCGTCGCCGCTGCCGCCGGCGATGCTGTCGTCGCCCGCACCACCGGCGACGACGTCGTTGTCCGGCCCGGCGAAGACCGTGTCCTTGCCGGTGAAGCTCCAGATCGCATCCATGCCGCCGCTGGCCGAGTACTTGTCCTCGTAGGCCGTGCCATCCAGATGGTCGTCACCATGCACCGGTGGATGGAGGTAGACCCCGAGCGGATAGACGTTGAAGCTGATGTCGCCGCGATTGATGACGCCATAGCCGAGATTGCTCGCCGGCTGTTCCTGAACCTCGAACAAGCGGATGCGATCGACTGGCCTGATATTGACGATCGAAGGGGTGTCTTCGTAACCGATTGTCGACCAATGGGAAAAATCGACGCCGTAGGTCGCCACGCGCAAGTCCTCCCTGTGCCCTGATTTTGCGCAACCGCCGTCAACCGCTCAGGGCGCAGGCGGTTGCATGGCCTGCCCGAATGGACGGTCAGGCGGGGGCGATGAAGGGCAGGCGTGCCCGAACGAGGAGTCCTTGCGGCTGCCAGTCGAACTCGAGCTCGCCCTCGGCGAAGGCGAAAAGGTCGGTGACGATCCGCGAGCCATTCGTGTGCGAGGGGGCCGTGGTGGGTGGTCCGCCGCTTTCGCACCAGACCAGGGCGAGCACCCGTGCGCCCGGGGCACCAGCGCCTTGCTCGACGGTCCAGGTGACCGTCACCGTGCCTTCGGGCCGGCTCAGGGCACCATGCTTGATCGCGTTCGCCGCCAGCTCGTGCAACAGCAGGACGAGCGGCGAGATGCTGCGGATGTCGAGGGCCACCGCCGGGCCGTCGAGCCGGTAGCTCGCTGCCCCGTGCGGCGCGTAGGCGTGCAGCACGCGCTCGATCACGAGATGCAGGTCCGCGCGCTTCTCGCCCGTGACGAGCGTGTGCATGTGGGCTTCGCCGACAGCGCGGACACGCTCGCCGATGCGGCGGGCCTGGGTGGCGGCGTCGAGGTTTTCGCGGGCGGTCAGGCGGACGAGGATCTCGAGCACGCTCATGATGTTGGTCAGGCGATGGCGCAGCTCCTCGTCCGCCAGCTGCTTCGCCCGTGCCTCCGCCGCGCGATCCTCGGTGACGTCCATCTGCGAGCCGAAGAAGAACGTCAGCCGGCCGGAGGCATCGAAGATCGGGCCGATCTGCAGGGCATTGACGAAGCTGCTGCCGTCCTTGCGGTAGTTGAGGAGCTCGACGATCGTGAGGTGACGCTCGTCGATCGCCCGGCGCACCCGGACGACCGCCTGGGGGTCCGTGTCCGGCCCCTGCAGGAAGCGGCAGTTGCGGCCGAGAACCTCGACCTCGTGATAGCCGGTCAGCTCCAAGAACGCCGCATTCGCATAGACGATCGGATTGTCCGGCTGGCCGGGATCGGTGAGGCAGAGCGCCAGCCGCGACTGATTGACCGCCTGGGTCAGCATCCGGGCCTGCTCCTCGGCGGCGCTGATCCGCTCGCTCATGCCAACACTCTCCACCGTCGGCGAGGTCCGGACCTGTCAGTCAGCTCGCACTATTTCACGCCCTTGAGTTGGACGTCTCCGAATTCGACGGCCACCAGCCGGAGAGGTTCTGAAACCACCCGTCGGTCGCCCCGGGCCGCAAGGGTGCTTGGGCCGGAGCGTCGGGTCAACGGGGTGAATGGGGCACGCTCGCGCCGTCGATCGCCGGAGAGAACCGAGGCGGCGCCTTTCCGGCGTGACGCTGCGTGTTCTGTTCGAGATCTCGCACAAGCGATTACCTACGAAATTCCATCAGTTTTGGATCATTGGAATATTCATATTAATTTTCGTTAGAAAATGTTGATTCGTGTTCCTGCTGTTTTAGCTGTCTTCGAGCAATCGGGGGATTGTATGTTTGGCGCGGTAAGAGCCGTGCTGAAAGGAGACTGAGGCTATGAAGAACTTGCGGAATCTGGCAATGGCGAGCGTCGTCGGGTTGTCGCTCGGTGCGGCGCTGCCGGCGGCCGCAGACGATATCGTCGAAACGGCGGTGGCCGCCGGCTCGTTCGAGACGCTCGTCGCCGCGGTGCAGGCCGCCGACCTTGTCGAGGTGCTGCAGGGCGAGGGGCCGTTCACCGTGTTCGCGCCGACCGACGAAGCCTTCGCGGCGCTGCCGGACGGCACTGTCGAGGGCCTGCTCGACCCCGCGAACAAGGAGAAGCTCGTCGCTGTGCTGACCTACCACGTGGTCCTAGGGACGGTCATGGCCAAGGATGCGCAGGGCGCTGAGGTTGAGCTGGAGACGGTTCAGGGAGCCAGCCTGACCGTCGACGGCACCGGTGAGGGCGTCACGGTCAACGACGCCAACGTGGTGACCGCCGACATCGTCGCGGACAATGGCGTCATTCACGTCATCGACGCCGTCATCCTGCCGCCGAGCTGACGGTCGTCGTTGCCGGTCGGTAGTCTCGAGGGTTCCCGGTCCCGGCCGGGGACCCTCATCGATTCTGCTTCATTGTTCCTGCTTCGTACGGGCGGCCGCAACCTCGAGGCTTTTGCCAAGTTGTCGATGAGCCCCTATGGTCCGTCCTTTAAGCCGGGCCGCGGGCCCGGTTCCTGCCGACCAATCACGGAGCGTCGCTTTATGTGTGGCATCTGCGGAGAACTCCGCTTCGATGGGGGCGACGCCTCGGCCGCTGCGCTGCAGCGGATGATGGAGGTCATGGTGCCGCGCGGCCCCGACGGCGGCGGCATGATCCTGCGCAACGGCACCGGCTTCGGCCACCGGCGCCTCAAGATCATCGACCTCTCCGAGAAGGCCGCGCAGCCGATGACCGACGGTGAGCTCGGCCTCTCCATCGCCTTCAACGGCTGCATCTACAACTACCCGGAGCTGCGCGCCGAGCTCGAGGGTAAGGGCTACCGCTTCTTCTCGACCGGCGACACCGAGGTGATCCTCAAGGCGTGGCACGCCTGGGGTGCAGCCGCGCTCGAGCGCCTCAAGGGCATGTTCGCCTTCGCCATCCAGGAGCGGGAATCGGGCCGGGTGATCCTCGCCCGCGACCGCTTCGGCATCAAGCCGCTCTACCTGGCGGAGACCAATGGCCGGCTGCGCTTCGCCTCGTCCCTGCCGGCGCTCCTCGCCGCCGGTGAGGTGGACACGTCGATCGACCGCGTCGGCCTCGCCCACTACATGAGCTTCCATGCCGTGGTGCCGCCGCCGCACACCATCCTCGCCGGCGTGCGGAAGTTGCCGCCGGCGACCGTGCGGACCATCGAGCCGGACGGGCGGGCGACGGACCACGTCTACTGGCGGCTCGATTTCGAAAGGTCGCCCGAGGACATCGAACGGCCCTTCGACGAGTGGCGCGACCTCGTGCTCGATTCGCTCCGGACCGCCGTAAAGCGGCGCATGGTGGCCGACGTGCCGGTCGGCGTGCTGCTCTCGGGCGGCGTCGATTCCAGCGTCATCGTCGGGCTCCTCGCCGAGATGGGCCAGTCGGGTCTCAACACCTTCTCCATCGGCTTCGAGGAGGCGCATGGTGAGAAGGGTGACGAATTCATCTACTCGGACCTCATCGCCGAAACCTACGGCACCCGCCACCACAAGCTCTTCATTCCCTCGGCCGAGCTGATCGACGCGCTGCCGTCGACCATCGCCGCCATGTCGGAGCCCATGGTCTCCTACGACAATGTCGGTTTCTTCCTGCTCTCGCGGGAGGTGGCGAAGCACATCAAGGTGGTGCAGAGCGGGCAGGGGGCCGACGAGGTCTTCGCCGGCTATCACTGGTACCCGCCGCTCGCCTCCTCCAATGACGTGGTCGGCGACTATGCCAGGGTCTTCTTCGACCGCGACCGGGCGAAGCTCGAAACCCACCTCTCCAGGGACTACTGGGCCGATGAGGACGCGGCGCTGGCCTTCGTCCGGGACGCGATGGCCCTGCCCGGCGCCGACGATCCGGTCGACAAGGCGCTCCGGCTGGATACCACGGTGATGCTGGTCGACGATCCGGTGAAGCGGGTCGACAACATGACCATGGGCCACGGGCTCGAAGCGCGGGTGCCGTTCCTCGATCATGACCTGGTCGAGCTCGCGGCGCGCATCCCGGCGGAGCACAAGCTGGCGCATGGCGGCAAGGGTGTCCTGAAGGAGGCGGCGCGGCAGGTGATTCCGGCCGCGGTGATCGACCGGCCCAAGGGCTACTTCCCCGTGCCGGCGCTGAAATACCTGGATGGCCCCTACCTCGCGATGGTCCGGGATGCCCTGGGCTCGCAGGCGGCACGCGAGCGCGGGCTTTTCCAGCAGACCTACCTCGACGAGCTCTTCGCCGACCCCAAGGCCCACATCACGCCGCTGCGCGGCTCCGAGCTCTGGCAGGTCGCCCTGCTCGAGATGTGGCTGCAGCAGCACGGGATCTGAACATGGCGAGCGACGCTATGACCACCGAGAGCAATGCCGTGGTCGATATGGGCTGGGGTCGGCTGCTGTTCGGCCAGACCTTCGCCGATGCCGAACGCCTGGTCGAGGCGATCCGCGCGGAAGGCCCGGGGCGGCGCGACATCGCGGCCTATGTCAGCGATCCGCACGTCATCCTGGCGCAGGCGCCGCAGGAGCTCTTCCTCGATCCGTCGCACACCTTCCGCCTCGAGCTGGCGAAGCTGCGCGCGGAGCGGCGGCGGCCGCGCGGCTTCACCATCCGCCGGCTCAACTCGCTGCGCGATGCCGACGAGGTCAACCGCATCTACATGGCGCAGAAGATGGTGCCGGTGGCGCCCGAATATTTCTGGCGGCGGCGCGACAGCCGGGTGGTCACCTGCCTCGTCGCCGAGGACAACAAGACCGGGCGGGTCATCGGCACCGTCATGGGCTGTGACCATGTCCGCGCCTTCGGCGACCCCGAGCGCGGCAGCTCGCTCTGGTGCCTCGCCGTCGACCCGCAGGCGACCCGGCCCGGCGTCGGCGAGGCCCTGGTGCGTCATCTCGCCCAGAATTTCCGGGAGGCCGGGCTGGCGCAGCTCGACCTCTCGGTGCTGCACGACAACGAGCAGGCGATCGGCCTTTACGAGAAGCTCGGCTTCCAGCGGGTCCCGGTCTTCACCCTCAAGCGCAAGAACCCGATCAACGAGAAGCTGTTCCTCGGGCCCTCGCCGGACGAGGGGCTCAACCCCTATGCCAAGCTGATCGTCGACGAGGCGCGGCGGCGCGGCATCGGCGTCGAGATCGTCGACGCCGAGGGCGGCTTCTTCCGCCTCGTCTCCGGCGGCCGCAGCATCGCCTGCCGGGAAAGTCTCTCCGAGCTGACCTCGGGCGTGGCGATGAGTCTCTGCGACGACAAGGCCGTGACGCGGCGGGTGCTGGCGCGGGCCGGCGTGCATGTGCCGGCGCAGATCGAGGCCGACGATCCGGCGCTGCTCGCCGCCTTCCTCGAGGAGCACCGCCGTCTCGTGGTCAAGCCGGCGCGGGGCGAGCAGGGCAGGGGCGTGGCGGTCGGGCTCGACACCATGCAGGCGGTCGAGGTGGCCGTCGCCGAGGCGCGGCAGGTCTGCGACCGGGTGCTGGTCGAGGCCTGCGCCGACGGTGAGGACCTGCGGCTCGTGGTCATCGACTACCGGGTGGTGGCCGCCGCCATCCGCCGTCCGGCGCATATCATGGGCGACGGCCAGTCGACGGTGCGCGACCTCATCCAGCGCCAGAGCCGGCGCCGGGCGGCGGCGACCGGCGGCGAGAGCCAGATCCCGCTCGATGCCGAGACGGAACGCGCGCTCGTCGCCGCCGGCATCGGGCTCGACGAGGTGCCGGCGGAGGGCCGCGAGATCCAGGTGCGGCGCACCGCCAACCTGCACACCGGGGGCACGATCCACGACGTCACCGACAACGTCCATCCGGCACTGATCGAGGCTGCGGTGACGGCTGCCCGGACCATCGGCATCCCGGTCGTCGGCATCGACCTCATGGTGCCGTCGCCGCGTCGCCCCGACTACGTCTTCATCGAGGCGAACGAGCGGCCGGGCCTCGCCAACCACGAGCCCCAGCCGACGGCCGAGCGCTTCGTCGACCTGCTCTTCCCCCTGTCCATGCCGCTGGCCGCACGGCGCCAGCGCGAAGCCGCCGCATGAGCCGGCTCGCCATCGACATCGGCTACTGCCAGGAGGTGCTCGAGCGGCTGCTGCCGATCCCGAGCCCGACAGGGTACACCGACACCGTCGTCCACGCCGTGTCGGCGGAGCTCACGAGCCTCGGCCTGCCGCTCGAGGTTACCCGCCGCGGCGCCATCCGCAGCAAGTTTCCGGGCAAGAGCCGGCGCCCCGCCCGGGCGATCATCTCGCATCTCGACACGCTGGGTGCCCAGGTCCGCGGCCTCAAGGAAAACGGCCGGCTGGCGGTCTGCCCGATCGGCCACTGGTCGGCGCGCTTCGCCGAGGGTGCGCGCTGCACCATCTTCAGCGAGAACGGCGCCTATCGCGGCACCATCCTGCCGCTCAAGGCATCGGGCCATACCTTCAACGAGGAGATCGACACGCAGCCGGTCGGCTGGGACCATGTCGAGATCCGTGTCGACGCTTTCGCGCGCTATCGCCACGACCTCGTGAAGCTCGGCATCGACGTCGGCGACATCGTCGCCGTCGACCCCGGCACGGAGTTCCTCGACAACGGCTTCGTCGTCTCGCGCCACCTCGACAACAAGGCCGGCGTCGCCGTCATGCTGGCAGCGCTCAAGGCGCTGCGCGAGGCCAGGGCCGAGCCGCCCGTCGACATCTGGTGGCTCTTCTCGATCGCCGAGGAGGTGGGCGTCGGCGCCTCGTCGCTGCTCGCCCCGGACATCGCCTCGATGGTCACCGTCGACAACGGCACGACCGCACCCGGCCAGAACAGCGACGAGTTCGGCGTCACCATTTCGATGGCCGACCAGACCGGCCCCTTCGACTACCACCTGACCAAGAAGCTGGTGCGGCTCTGCCGCGAGCACGACATCCGCTACCAGAAGGACGTGTTCCGCTACTACCGCTCCGACAGCGCCTCGGCGATCGAGGCGGGTGCCGATGTGCGCACGGCGCTCATCACCTTCGGGGTCGATGCGAGCCACGGCTACGAGCGCATCCACATGCACGCGCTCCGCTCGCTGGCCGAGCTGATCACCGCCTACATCACGAGCCCGGTGGAGATCCAGCGCGACGCGGTGGAGCTCGGCCGCCTCGAGGGCTTCACCACCCAGTCCATGGCCGAGGCCGAGCAGAGTCTCTCGGCCGAGGTGCGCCTCGCCGGCAAGGGCTGAGCCGCCGGCTCGCTTTGGCAGTCCCCCGGCCTTGGGTTATGCTCGTGCGCTAATCGACAGTGGGGGGGAACCGATGACCGAGAAGGACGCTTTTGAGCGGAAGGCCGAAGCCAGGATGCGTGAGTGGCAGGCAGACATCGACAAGCTGCGTGCCCAGGCCGACCAGCTCTCGGCGGATGCGCGGATCGAGTACGACCGGCAGATCGCACGGCTCGTCGAGCAGCAGAAGGCGGCTCGCCAGCAATACGAGAAGCTGGAGAAGGCCTCGGGCGAGGCCTGGCTCGACATGAAGGGCGGCATGGAGAAGGCCTGGGCCGACATGTCGCAGGCCATGCGGGACGCGATGCGCCGTTTCGGCTGAACGCCAACACCCAAGGCAGGAGTGCCGCTTGAAGCTCTTTACCTGTGCTGACTGTGGTCAGCTCCTGTTCTTCGAGAATGCCCAATGCCAACGCTGCGGGCGTGCGCTCGGCTTTGTGGCGGAGCGCACCTCGCTCGCCACGCTGGATGCGGACGGCGACCTGCTGCGGCCGCTGGACATGCCGGACGAGGCCTATCGCTGGTGCGCCAATGCCGCGCATGGGGCCTGCAACTGGCTCGTGCCGGCGGACTCGGACATCGAGTACTGCCGGGCCTGCGACCACAACCGGACGGTGCCGGACCTCGGCATCGAGCGGAATCTCGAGCTGTGGCGGGACGTCGAGGCGGCGAAGCACCGGATGATCTACAGCCTCCTGCGCTTCGGCCTGCCGCTCGCCAGCAAGCGCGAGGAGCCCGAGACCGGGCTCGCCTTCGACTTCCTCTCGGACGAGGCCTGCAGCTTCAAGGACGACGAGCGGGTGATGACCGGCCACGCCGAGGGGCTGATCACGCTCAACCTGAGCGAGGCGGACCCGGCCGCCCGGGAGCAGGCACGGACCAGCATGGACGAGCCCTACCGCACGCTGCTCGGTCATTTCCGTCATGAGGTCGGCCACTACTACTGGGAACGGCTGATCCGCGACGACGGCCGGCTCGACGCCTTTCGCGCCCTCTTCGGCGACGAGCGGGACGACTACGGCAAGGCGCTCGAGCGGCACCACACGAACGGGCCGCCGGCCGACTGGCCGACCCGGTTCGTCAGCGCCTATGCCTCCGCCCATCCCTGGGAGGACTGGGCCGAGACCTGGGCGCATTACTTCCACATGGTCGACACGCTGGAGACGGCGCATGCGCACGGCATCACCAGCCGGCCGCGGGCGTCCGCCGATCCCGACCTGACGGTCGAGATCGACTTCGTGCCCTACCACACCCGGAAGTTCGATCGCCTGATGGACGAGTGGCCGCCCCTGACGGTCGCCATCAACAGCCTCAACCGCAGCATGGGCCAGCCCGATCTCTATCCCTTCGTGCTGGCGGAGCCGGCGGAGACGAAGATGCGTTTCGTCCACGACCTGATCGTCGAGGTCACGCGTTCTTTCTGAGTGACCCGATTGGCGGTTCTGTGCGCCGCGGTTCACAAGCGCCTGCCGGTTGCTATGCTGTGCTTTGGCCGAACCCCGAAAAGGAGAGGCAGCCCTGACTGACATGTCAACAGCCGGCACCTGGCCGCGAATCTACGCTCTGGCGCCCGGCCATCTCGGTGGCGAAACTCGGGCGGCCGAGCTTTCCCGCATCGCCGGCCTCGGCTTCGACGGGGTATGGCTGACTGGCGCCCGCCCGCCGGGAGCCGACCTGCTGGGCGGCATCGCCGCTGCCGGGCTCTTGCCCATCCTCGATCTCGCCATCGCCCGCCTGCCGGCGCATGCGGCCCTGGTGCGTCGGGTACCGGAGCTGTTCCAGCCCGTGACTCCGGAGGAGCACGCCGCGCTCGACCCCAGGCGCCCTGACATGAGCCTGATGCGGCTGGTCGACCATGCCGATCACGGGCGCCTGGGCGAAGCCGTCCTCGCGCTGCTGCGGCCGCTCGTCGAAGCGGGTGCCGCCGGCTGCGTCGTACACGGTGCAGCCCTGCTGCCGCCAACCTTCCTCGCGGGCCTGATCCGGGACCTCCGCGCGTTGCGGCCGGACCTTCTCGTCATCGCCGATCCGCTGGGTGCCGCACCCGCCGCCGTCCTCGGCCTCGCCGGCGCCGGCTTCGACTACCGGCTCGGCAGCGTCGCCTGGTGGGATCTGCGCGCACCCTGGTTCCTTGACCAGGAGCGGGCGCTGGCGACGGTCGTACCCTCGATCGGCTTTCCCGAGCTGCCGGGCGGTGCCCGGCTGGCGCCGACCGTACCGGTGGAGCGCCGGCTCGACCTCGCTCGCCTGCGCCTCCGTCTCGCCGCCGTGGCCTCATCCGGCCTGATCGTCCCGGCCGGCTTCGAGCACGGCGCCGAGGCGCCGCTCGAGCCCGAGGGCGCGCGGCCTGGCGAACTCGAGCACTGGCGCCGCCACGCGCCCTTCGATCTCTCGGACGAGATCGGGAGCCTGAACGCGACGCTCGCCGAGACCCGCCTCAGGGGGCCGCTCGTGCCGGTCTCCGGCCCCTCCGCCCAGGCGGTCGGCCTGCTCCGGCTCGCCGGGGGCACGGCCGAGGCAAGCGCGGGTGCAGCGCTCCTGGTCGCCAATCCGGACGGCCACGGTGCCGCCGGGCTCGATGGCGGCCAGGCCATCCGCGCCGGTGACGGCCGCTTCGGCGCGTTCACCGAGCTCGGCGGCGACGACCGCCTGGCGCCCGGAACGGAAGTGGTGGTCGAGCCCCTGGAGGCGCGGCTCTTCCTCGCCCGGGCCGCGAGCCCGACCGCCCTGCCGCTCGACCCCAACCTCTCGGGCCGGCGTCTGAAGGAGCTCGCCGCCGATCGCGTCGCCATCGAGGGTGTCGAGCCCGAGCTCGACGGCGGCCGTTTCCCGGTCAAGCGGATCGTCGGTGACTGCCTCGAGGTGAAGGCGGACGTCTTCTGCGACGGCCACGACAAGATCGCTGCGGCCCTCATGATCCGCCACCAGGACGACGCCCATTTCAGCGAAGTGCCGATGACCTACCTGGTCAACGACCGCTGGAACGCCGCCTTCCCGCTCACCCGCATCGGCCGCTGGATCTACACCATCCACGCCTGGCGTGACCTCTTCGCTGCGTGGCGGAGCGAGGTGGCGAAGAAGCACGATGCCGGGCTCGATCTCGCGCTCGAGCTGGAGGAGGGCAGGCGCCTGATCGAGGCCGCATCACGCGAGGCCAGGGGCGAGGCCAAAGCCGCCATGCAGGCCCGTCTCACTGCCATCGCCGCTGCCGGCGACCGGCCGGGCGAGCTCCTGCACATCATGCTGGACGAAGACTTCGCCGAGGTGATGGCGCGGCACGGCCCGCGCACCAACCTCTCGTCCTATGGCCGCGAGCTCGAGGTCGTGGTCGGCCGCCGTGCCGCCGAGTTCGCCGCCTGGTACGAGCTGATGCCGCGCTCCATGGCCGACGACGAGAGCCGCCACGGCACGTTCCGCGACGTCATCGAGAAGCTCCCCTACGTTCGGGACATGGGCTTCGACGTGCTCTACTTCACGCCGATCCACCCGATCGGCCGGACCAACATGAAGGGCCGCAACAACAGCCTGACGCCGGCCCCGGACGACCCGGGCTCGCCCTACGCCATCGGTGGTCCGGACGGCGGCCACAAGGCGCTGCACAAGGAGCTCGGCTCGTTCGAGGATTTCGCCGCACTTGTCGAGGCGGCGCATGCCCATGGCCTCGAGCTGGCCCTCGACTTCGCCATCCAGTGCTCGCCGGACCATCCCTGGATCAGGGAGCATCCGGAATGGTTCGACTGGCGCCCCGACGGCACGATCAAGTTCGCCGAGAACCCGCCAAAGAAATACGAGGACATCGTCAACGTCCATTTCTATCGCGACGCCCTGCCGGCGATCTGGCTCGAGCTGCGCGACACCGTGCTCTTCTGGGTCGAGCGGGGGGTCAAGATCTTCCGTGTCGACAACCCGCACACCAAGCCCTTCCCGTTCTGGGAATGGCTGATCCGCGACGTCAACGACGCGCATCCCGACGTGATCTTCCTCGCCGAGGCCTTCACCCGGCCGAAAGTCATGCGCCGGCTCGCCAAGGTCGGCTACCAGCAGTCCTACAGCTACTTCACCTGGCGCAACACCAAGGCAGAGCTCACCGAATACCTGACCGAGCTGACCCAGGGGCCGTCCAGCGAATACATGCGGCCCAACTTCTTCGCCAACACACCGGACATCAACCCGGTCTACCTGCAGACCGGCGGCCGCGCCGGCTTCCAGGTGCGCCACGTGCTGGCGGCGACGCTCGGCTCGGTCTTCGGGCTCTATTGCGGCTACGAGCTCTGCGAGGCCAGCCCGGTGCCGGGCAAGGAGGAGTATCTCGACAGCGAGAAATACCAGCTCCGCCACTGGGACTGGGACCGCCCGGGCCACATCCGCGACGACATCCGGCTCCTGAACCGGCTGCGCAACCGGCATCCGGCCCTGCAGCAGTTCACCGGCCTCAGCTTCTACAATGCCGGCAACGATCAGATTCTCTACTACGGCAAGCACACCGCCGATTTCGAGGACTTCGTCCTGGTCATCGTCAATCTCGACCCGCACCACAGCCAGTCCGCGGCCTTCGAGGTGCCGCTCTGGGAGTACGGGCTCGCCGACTGGGCGAGCATCGGCGTCGAGGACCTCGTCACCGGCGAGCGGTTCACCTGGACGGGCAAGATGCAGCATGTCGAGCTGAATCCGTCGGTCCGTCCTTATGCCATCTGGCGGCTGATCCCGCCCGGTCGTGACCACTGAGAGCAGGCACCATGGCAACGAGAAAGAAAAAGCCCGTCGTCGATCGCTCGGACCCGCTCTGGTACAAGGACGCGGTCATCTACCAGACGCACGTCAAGTCGTTCCACGATTCGAACGGCGACGGTGTCGGCGATTTCGCCGGCCTGACCGAGAAGCTCGACTACATCAAGGACCTCGGGGTCTCGGCCATCTGGCTGATGCCCTTCTACCCCTCGCCGCTGCGCGACGACGGCTACGACATCCAGGACTATCGCAGCATCAACCCGTCCTACGGCACGATGCGCGACGTCAAGCGCTTCATCGACGAGGCGCACCGGCGCGACCTGCGGGTCATCACCGAGCTGGTCATCAACCACACCTCCGACCAGCACCCCTGGTTCAAGCGCGCCCGCGAGGCCAAGCCCGGCTCGCGCTACCGCGACTACTATGTCTGGTCGGACACCGACGACAAATACGCCGACACCCGCATCATTTTCCTCGACACCGAGAAGTCGAACTGGACCTGGGACCCCGTCGCCAAAGCCTATTTCTGGCACCGCTTCTACAGCCACCAGCCCGATCTCAACTTCGACCATCCGCCGGTGATGGAGGAGATCAGGAGCCTCCTGCACTACTGGCTGAAGCTCGGGATCGACGGGCTCCGGCTCGATGCCATCCCCTATCTGATCGAGCGCGAGGGCACCAACTGCGAGAATCTGCCGGAGACGCATGACATCCTCAAGCGCATCCGCGCCGAGATGGAGGAGCACTTCCCCGACCGCATGCTGCTCGCCGAGGCGAACCAGTGGCCGGAGGACACCTTCCCCTATTTCGGTGACGGCGACGAATGCCACATGGCGTTCCACTTCCCGCTCATGCCGCGCATGTACATGGCGGTGGCGCAGGAGGACCGCGCACCGATCACCGACATCATGCGCCAGACGCCGGAGATCCCGGACAACTGCCAGTGGGCGATCTTCCTTCGCAACCACGACGAGCTGACGCTCGAGATGGTGACCGAGAACGAGCGCGACTACTTGTGGAACACCTACGCCGCCGACCGGCGGGCGCGCATCAATCTCGGCATCCGCCGCCGCCTGGCGCCGCTCATGGACAATGACCGGCGCAAGATCGAGCTGATGAACAGCCTCCTGCTCTCGATGCCGGGCACGCCCGTGCTCTATTACGGCGACGAGATCGGCATGGGCGACAACATCTATCTCGGCGACCGCGACGGTGTGCGCACGCCGATGCAGTGGTCGCCCGACCGCAATGGCGGTTTCTCCCGGGCGAACCCGCAAGCCCTCTATCTGCCGCCGGTCATGGACCCGCTCTTCGGCTTCGACGCGGTCAATGTCGAGGCGCAGAGCCGCAGCGCCTCCTCGCTCCTGCACTGGATGCGCCGCCTGATCACGGTCCGCCGGCAGCACAAGGCGTTCAGCCGCGGCACGCTCGACTTCATCTACCCGGGCAACCGCAAGATTCTGGCCTACACCCGCAGCTTCGGGGACGAGACGATCCTCTGCGTCGTCAACCTCTCGCGCAATTCCCAGCCGGTCGAGCTGCAGCTCCAGGCGCACAAGGGGCGCACGCCCGTCGAGCTCCTGGGCCGCACCACCTTCCCGCCGATCGGTGACCTGCCCTACCTGCTCACCCTGCCGGGGCACGGCTTCTACTGGTTCGCGCTCGCCGACGAGGTGAGCCTGCCCGACTGGCACATCGACCTGCCCGAGCCGCTGCCCGAGTTCGTCACGCTGGTCATGACCCGCGGCTGGCAGTCGCTGGGCGATGCCCGCAACCGCAAGGAGCTTGAGGACGGCGTGCTCAGCTCCTTCCTCGCCAACCAGCGCTGGTTCGCGGCCAAGGACGCCGGCATCGCGCATCTCGAGTTCGGTCGCCACTTCCCGCTTTCCGGCGATGCGGGCGGGCCGCTCCTCGCCGAGGTCGCCGTCCATCTCGAGGGCGGCGGGCGGCAGACCTACTGCCTGCCGCTGGCGCTCGCCTGGGGCGAGGAAAACCTCTCGGCGGGCTCGCCGCTTCGGCCCTTCACCCTCGCCAAGATCCGCCGCGGCCCGAAGGTGGGCGTGCTCTACGACGCCACGGCCGGCGACGAGCTGGCGCTGGAGATCCTGAACGGGATCCGCGACGCCCGCTCGGTCGACACCGCCTCGGGCGTCCTGCGCTTCAGCCGGAGCGGGGCCTTCGACGGCATCGAGCTGGCGGACCCGCCGGAGATCACCCGGCTCTCGGTCGAGCAGAGCAACACCTCGCTGATGCTCGACCGGGCCGCGATCCTCAAGCTCTACCGGCGACCTCTGCCCGGGCCGCATCCCGAGGTCGAGATCGGCCGCTTCCTCACCGATGTCGCGGGCTTCGCCAACACGCCGCCACTCCTCGGCAGCCTCGACTTCGAGGGGGAGGAGGGGGCCACCACCCTGGCCGCCGCCTTCGGTTTCGTGCTCAACCAGGGCGACGGCTGGGCCTGGACGCTCGACCATCTCGCGCGCGAGTTCGAGACCATGGTGCTGGAGCAGGACGACGAGGGCGAGCCGCTGCCCGGCGAGCCCTTCGGCGTCTACCTGCAGCTCGCCGCCACCATCGGCCAGCGCACCGCCGAGCTGCATCGCGCATTCGCCACGCCGACCGACGATCCGGCGTTCGGCCCCGAGCCGACCGGAGCCGCCGACCGGGACCGCTGGGTGGCGAGCATCGAGGCGGAGCTCGACCAGGCCACCGCCATCGTCGAGCGTGCCATGCGAGCGCTCGAGGGCGACGAGGCCGAGGCGGCGAGGGCCTTCGTCGCCGCCGCACCGAAGCTCCGCCGGCGGATCGCCGAGCTCGGTGCGGTCGAGGTCGAGGCGACCCGGACCCGGCTGCACGGCGACTACCATCTGGGGCAGGTGCTGATCGCCAAGGGCGATGTCTTCATCCTCGACTTCGAGGGCGAGCCGCAGCGCGACCTCGAGGAGCGGCGGGCCAAGACCACGCCGCTCAAGGACGTGGCCGGCATGCTGCGCTCCCTCGACTATGCCGCCTTCGCCGCCCTCGACCACTTCGCCGCGCGCGACCCGCAGCGCCTCGAGGAGGTCAGGCCGCTGGCTGCGACCTGGCGGGAGGCGGCGATGCGGCGGTTCCTCGAGAGCTACCGCGAGCATGCCGCCGGCTGTGGCAGCGTGCCGGCGGACCGGGCGGCGTTCGACGCCGTGCTGGAGCTCTTCCTCATCGAGAAGGCGGCCTACGAGATCGCCTACGAGGCGGCCAACCGGCCGGCCTGGCTCGGCATTCCGGTGCGCGGTGTGCTGGGCCTTCTCGACCCCGAGCAGCGAAAGGGGGTATTCGGCGATGGCTGAGACCCGAAAGCGAACGACGGCACAGCAGCCGCTGGTCGAGCCGGCAGAGCTCGAGGCGGTGCTGCGCGGCAATCACGAGAACCCGTTCGGGCTCTTCGGCCTGCACGAGGTGGCAGGCCACCTGGTGATCCGCACCTTCCAGCCGGGTGCGGTGGCGGTCGAGCTCGTCGATGCGGCGAGCGGCAAGGTTCTCGTGGCGCTCGAGCGGCTGGACGAGGCCGGCTTCTTCGCCGCCAGGGTGCCGCGCAAGAAGGCGCCTTTCGCCTACCGGCTGCTGGTCGACTGGGGCAGCGGCGAAGCGCCCCGGGAGATCGAGGACCCCTACCGCTTCGGCACCGTGCTCGGCGAGATGGACGTCTACCTGCTGGCCGAGGGCCGGCATCTCAGGCTCTACGAGCAGCTCGGCGCCCACCCGGCCGAGATGGACGGCGTGCCCGGTACCCGCTTTGCGGTCTGGGCGCCCAATGCGCGCCGGGCCTCGGTGGTCGGGCCCTTCAACAACTGGGACGGCCGCCGCCACCCGATGCGCAAGCGGATCGAGTGCGGCTGCTTCGAGCTCTTCATCCCCCATCTCGCGGCCGGCGAGCTCTACAAGTACGAGCTGGTCGGGCCGCAGGGAGAGATGCTGCCCTTGAAGGCCGATCCCGTCGGTTTTCGCGCCGAGCACCCGCCGGCCAACGCGTCGGTCGTGCACGGGCTCGTGCAGCACGAGTGGCACGATGGAGCCTGGCTCGAGAGCCGTGCCCGGGCGCAGAGCCGGACGGCACCCATCAGCATCTACGAGGTCCATCTCGGGTCCTGGATGCGCGTGCCCGAGGAGGGCAACCGCTACCTCTCCTATGTCGAACTCGCCGAGCGCCTCGTCGCCTACGTGAAGGAGATGGGCTTCACCCATATCGAGCTCATGCCGGTCTCCGAGTACCCGTTCGACGGGTCCTGGGGCTACCAGCCGGTCGGGCTCTTCGCCCCCACCATCCGCCACGGCACGCCCGAGGAATTCGCCGCCTTCGTCGACGCGGCGCATGCCGCCGGCATCGGCGTGCTGGTCGACTGGGTGCCCGGCCACTTCCCGACCGACGCCCACGGCCTCGCCAATTTCGACGGCACCGCCCTCTACGAGCACCAGGATCCGAGGAAAGGCTTCCATCAGGACTGGAACACGGCGATCTACAATTACGGTCGCAGCGAGGTCGCCAACTTCCTCCATGCCAACGCGCTCTTCTGGCTGGAGAAGTTCCACATCGACGGCATCCGCGTCGATGCGGTGGCCTCGATGCTCTACCTCGACTACTCGCGCAAGGCCGGCGAGTGGGAGCCCAACATCCACGGCGGCAACGAGAACCTCGAGGCCATCGCCTTCCTCAAGCGGCTGAACGAGCTGGTCTATGGCGAGCATCCCGGCGCCACCTCGATCGCCGAGGAATCCACTGCCTGGCCCGCCGTCTCGCGGCCGGTCTATCTCGGCGGCCTCGGCTTCGGGTACAAGTGGAACATGGGCTGGATGCACGACACGCTGCACTATATCGGCGAGGACCCCGTGCATCGCCGCTATCACCAGCACAACCTGACCTTCGGCCTGCTCTACGCCTTCTCCGAGAACTTCGTCCTGCCGATCAGCCACGACGAGGTGGTGCACGGCAAGGGCTCGCTGCTCGGCCGGATGCCGGGCGACCGCTGGCAGCGCTTCGCCAACCTGCGCGCCTATCTCGGCTTCATGTGGACCCATCCCGGCAAGAAGCTGCTCTTCATGGGCTCGGAGTTCGGCCAGGAGCAGGAGTGGAACTACGAGGCCAGCCTCGACTGGCACCTGCTCGACGACCCGCTGCACAAGGGTGCCCAGCTCCTTGTTCGTGACCTCAACCAGCTCTACCGCGCGACCCCGGCGCTCTTCGAGCTGGACTGCGAGCCGCAGGGCTTCGAGTGGATCGATGCCGCGGATACCGAGCAGAGCGTGCTCAGCTATCTCCGCCATGGCAGCGAGCCCGGCAGCGTCGTCGTCGTGGTCTGCAACTTCACGCCCGTCGTCCGCCACGGCTACCGGGTCGGCGTGCCGGCGCCCGGGCGCTGGGCCCAGGTCCTGAATTCAGACGCCGCGCGCTATGGCGGCAGCGATGTCGGGGCAGGGGCCGATGTCGAGACCGAGCCGACCCCCTGGCACGGCCGACCCAACTCCGTCGTGCTGGACCTGCCGCCGCTCGCTACCGTCGCTTATGCATGGCACCCATGACCTCGGTTCCCTAACCGTTGAAATCGCTGTGAAAAGGAGTCATGCTTCCGATTTATAGGGGGAAGCAAGCGAGCGGGTACCGTCATGCTGATCGCCGGAATGCTCCGTCGGCTGGTCAATTATGGTCATCTCGTGGTGATCGATGCCAAGGGCACAGTGCACGAGTTCAAGGGCGAGGGCGGGCCCAGGGCGGTCATCCGCCTGACCGACCGGTCGATCGAGGCAGCCCTGCTCTGGCACCCCGAGCTCGCCCTCGGCGAAGGCTACATGGACGGCCGCATCATCGTCGAGGAGGGCTCGATCTACGACGTTATCGAGATCGGCTCGGTCAACCAGGCACGGCTCGGCACCGGGATGGTCGGTCGCATCGCCACCGGCTTCGGCTACCTGATGCGCCGCTTCCACCAGTACAACCCGGCACCTCGCTCGAGACGCAACGTCGCCCACCACTACGACCTGTCGAGTACGCTCTACCGGATGTTCCTCGACGCCGATCGGCAATATTCCTGCGCCTATTTCCCGAAGCCGAACGCCACCCTGGAGGAGGCGCAGCTCGCCAAGAAGCGCCACCTCGCCGCCAAGCTGCTGCTTCAGCCCGGCCAGAAGGTGCTCGACATCGGTTCCGGCTGGGGCGGCCTCGGCATCTACCTGGCGCAGGTCGACGATGTGGACGTCACCGGGCTGACGCTCTCGGTCGAGCAGCACGAATACGCTATGCGCCGGGTCCAGGAGGGCCGGCTCGACGACCGCGTGCGCTTCCTCCTGCAGGACTACCGGGCGACCGAGGGCAAATTCGACCGCATCGTCTCCGTCGGCATGTTCGAGCATGTCGGCATCAACCACTACCGTCAGTATTTCGAGATGATCCGCGACCGGCTCGAGGATGACGGGGTCGCGGTGATCCACTCGATCGGCCGTGCTTCCGGCCCCTGGGCCACGGCCGACTTCATCCGCAAGTACATCTTCCCGGGCGGCTACATCCCGGCCCTTTCGGAGGTCCTGCCGGTGATCGAGAAGGCCGGCCTCTGGGTTACCGACGTCGAGATCCTGCGCCTGCACTACGCCGATACGCTGAAGGCTTGGCGCGATCGCTTCGTCGCCCGCTGGGACGAGGCGGCCGATCTCTACGACGAGCGCTTCTGCCGGATGTGGGAGTTCTACCTCGCCGGCTCGGAGGCCTTCTTCCGCTGCATGGACGGCATGGTCTTCCAGATCCAGCTTGCCAGGCAGCCGGCGACCGTGCCGCTCACCCGCGACTACATCGCCGCCGAGGAAGCGCGCCTCGCCAAGGCCGAGCCCGCCCGCTACCGGCTGGTCGCCTGAATGCGGATCCGGTGAGCGGGCCTCTGCGTCTGGCCGCGCGCGAGCTGGAGGGGCCGGCCGGCCCGCCCACGCTCATCGTCATGCACGGGCTGCTCGGCTCGCAGCGCAACTGGCAGGCGCACGGCAAGGCGCTGGCGCGCGAGCGGCGGGTCTTCCTCGTCGATCTGCGCAATCACGGCGAATCTCCCTGGTCCGAGGTCATGGACTACCCGGCCATGGCGGCCGACGTCGCCGCTCTCGTGGAGCGCCACGGGCTGGAGCGGGTCAGCCTGCTCGGCCACAGCATGGGCGGCAAGGTGGCGATGACGCTGGCCCTCGATCGGCCGGCGCTGGTCGACCGGCTGATCGTCGCCGACATCGCGCCCTTGGCCTATGCGCACGACTTCGACACCGAGCTCGGCGCCATGGCCGCCCTCGACCTCGCCGCGGTCGATCGCCGGGCCACCGCCGACGCCGCCATGGCGGCGTCCGTCCCGGATGTCGGGGTGCGCCAGTTCCTCCTGCACAATCTCGACTTCGGCGCCGACGGCAAGGCGGCCTGGCGACCCAACATCGCGGTGCTGCAGGCCGCCATGCAGAAGCTCACCGGCTGGCCGGGCGACGGCAGCAGGCAGTTCGACGGGCCGGTTCTCGCTGTTCGCGGTGACCGCAGCCCCTATGTCGACGAAGCCGGCAGTGCTGCCCTCCGGGAGCTCTTTCCGGCGGTGGATATCGTCACGATCGAGGGCGCCGGACACTGGCTGCACGCCGAGGCCCCGCGACCGTTCCTCGAAGTGGTGCAGCGTTTCCTCGACGCCTGACTGTTCGTTTGTGAACCCATTTGCCGACTATGTTCGTTCACTTGTGAACGTTTCGAAAGGGTGCTAGTTCGTATCCGCGCAAGTCGGGAGGGTTCTTGGCGAAGCGTGACAGGTTCGATCTCGTCGTCGTCGGCGGCGGGATCAACGGTGCGGGGATCGCTCGCGATGCGGCCGGGCGTGGGCTGAGCACGCTCCTGGTCGAGCGCGACGATCTCGCCAGCCACACCTCCTCATGGTCGTCGAAGCTGATCCACGGCGGCCTGCGCTATCTCGAGCACTACGAGTTCCGCCTCGTCCGTGAGTCGCTGATCGAGCGCGAGGTGCTGCTGAAGGCCGCCCCGCACATCATCTGGCCCCTGACCTTCGTCCTGCCGCACAGCCCCGAGCAGCGGCCGGCCTGGCTGATCCGCCTCGGCCTCTTCCTCTACGACCACCTCGGCGGGCGCAAGGTCCTGCCGGCGTCGAAGAGCGTCGACCTCGCTGCCGCAGGACCTTACGGCGATCCCCTGCAAGACTGGGTGAAGCGTGGATTCACTTACAGCGACTGCTGGGTGATGGATAGCCGGCTGGTCGTGCTCAACGCCATCGACGCGGTCGAGCGCGGCGCGGAAGTGCTGACCCGCACCGCATGCACGCGGGCGGTCCGCGAGGATGCGGGCTGGCGGGTCGAGCTCCTCGATACCCGGGCGAACACCACGCGGACCGTCGAGGCCCGCGCCCTCGTCAATGCGGCGGGGCCCTGGGTCGCGCGCTTCCTTGAGGACAATCTCGGCCACCGCAGCACGAAGCGCGTCCGGCTGGTCAAGGGCTCGCACATCGTCGTCAGGAAGCTGCACGACGGCGACCATCCCTACATCCTGCAGAACACCGACAAGCGCATCGTCTTCGTCATCCCTTACGAGAACGATTACAGCCTGATCGGCACGACCGACGTCGATTACGAGGGCGAGCCCGCCGACGTCGCCATCAGCCCGGCGGAGACCGACTATCTCTGCGCCGTGGTCAACCGCTACTTCCGCCACAACATAGCGCCGGCCGATGTCGTCTGGTCCTATGCCGGCGTGCGGCCGCTCTACGACGACGCCAGCGGCAGCGCCTCGGCGGTGACGCGGGACTATGTCTTCGACGTCGAGGGCGGCGGCGGCCGGGCACCTTTGCTCTCCGTCTTCGGCGGCAAGATCACCACCTACCGGAAGCTCGCCGAGCACGCGCTGCAGCGCCTCTGCCCGCTGCTCGACTGCCCGAACGGCGACTGGACGGCAGCCGCCCCGCTGCCCGGCGGCGACCTCCCGAACGGCGATTTTGCGGCTTTCCTCACACGGTTGCGGGCCGAGCACCCGTGGCTTCCGGCCGCGCTTGCGACGCGTCTGGCGCGCTCTTATGGTTCACGCGCGACGGCCATCATCGAGGGGAGGCATGGGCTGGGCGATCTCGGGCAGCATCTGGGCGGCGATCTCTACGCGGCCGAGCTCGACCATCTCGTGGCGAACGAGTGGGCGATGACGGCTGAGGATGTGCTCTGGCGACGCAGCAAGCTCGGCCTGCATCTCGACGCGGCGGCCCGTCAGCGCGTCGCCGACTGGTTCGACCGCATGACCGTGAAGCCCACCGTCGCATGACCGGCGAGGCCGCTCCGACCATCGCCATCGTCGGTGCCGGGACGTGGGGCACCGCCCTGGCGCAGGCGGCCGCCCGGGCCGCGTGCGAGGTCCTGCTCTGGGACCGCGATCCCGCCATCGTCCGGGCGATCGACGAGGACCGCCGCTCGCCGCGCGCCTTTCCCGACCTCGTGCTCGAGCCCGGCATCCGGGCCGAGGGCGACCTCGCGACGGTGCTCGCCTGCGAAGTCGTGCTGCTGGTCGTGCCGGCGCAGGCGATCCGCGGCCTCTGCCGCTCCGTCCCCGGCGCCCGGCCGGGCGTGGTCGTGGTCTGCGCCAAGGGTTTCGAGAGCACGACCGACGAGCTGCTCAGCGCCGTGGTCGAAGCGGAATGGCCGGGCACCACCGTCACCTGCCTCTCCGGCCCGAGCTTCGCGGCCGAGGTGGCGAACGGCCTGCCGACGGCGCTCACCCTCGGCGCCGCCGAGCCGGAGCTCGGCGCCCGCCTCGCCGAGCTCCTGAGCGGGCCGCATCTTCGGGTCTACTGGACGAACGACCGGACCGGCGTGGAGATCGGCGGTGCCGTCAAGAACGTGCTCGCCATCGCCTCCGGCATGGTGATGGGTGCGGGGCTCGGCGAGAACGCGAGGGCGGCACTGGTCACCCGCGGCCTCGCCGAGCTGGCGCGGCTGGGTGCCGCCATGGGTGCCAGGGCCGAGACATTGATGGGCCTCGCCGGGCTCGGCGATCTGATGCTTACCGCCATGAGCGCCACTTCGCGCAACACCGCCTTCGGCATGGCGCTCGGCCAGGGCCGGAGCGTCGCCGAGGTAAAGGCCGAGAGCCCGCTCGTCGAGGGCTACTGGACGGCCCGGGCCGTCGACCGTCTCGCGACGCGGCACGGCGTGGAAACGCCGATCGCCAGCGCCGTCGCCCGCATCCTCGACGGCCGGCTCGACATCGACGCGGCGCTGGCGAGCCTGATGCAGCGGCCGCTGCGCGCCGAGGGTCTCGCGTGACGACGCTGGAGCTCCGCGCGGTCAACCGGCTCGAGGGCGACGAGCTGCATCTCGATGACGTCCGCCTGACACTGGAGTCCGGCCGGCTCTACGTCCTTCTCGGCCCCACCAATGCCGGCAAGACCTCGCTGCTCCGCGTCATGGCGGGGCTCGACCGGCCGTCGACCGGCCGGGTGTTGATCGGCGGGCAGGACGTCACCGGGCGGAGCGTGCGGCGGCGCAACGTCGCCATGGTCTACCAGCAGTTCGTCAACTACCCCTCCTTCACGGTCTACGACAACATCGCCTCGCCGCTCCGCCTCAAGGGCCTGAAGCGCGACGAGGTCGACCGCAAGGTCAGGGAGACGGCCGAGCTGCTGCACATCGAGCCCTTGCTCCAGCGTCTGCCGGCCGAGCTCTCGGGCGGCCAGCAGCAGCGCTGCGCCATCGCCCGCGCTTTGGTGAAGGAGGCCGACCTGCTACTGCTCGACGAGCCGCTCGTCAATCTCGACTACAAGCTGCGCGAGGAGCTGCGCACGGAGCTGCGCGCCCTCTTCGCCCGGCGGGATTCGATCGTCGTGTACGCCACGACCGAGCCCATGGAGGCGCTCGTCATGGGCGGCCACACCGTCGTCATGGGCGAGGGGCGGGTGCTGCAGTCCGGGCCGACCCTCGAGGTCTATCACCGGCCGAGCTCGGCCAGGGTCGCCGCCGTCTTCTCCGACCCCACGATGAACATGGTCGACGTCAATATCAGGGGCGGCGAGGCGCGCACCCCGGCGGGCTTCGTCCTGCCGCTCGGCGGGATGTTCCCCGACCTGCGCGACGGCCGCTTCCGCCTCGGTGTCCGTGCCAATCACCTGTCGCTGCACCGGCGCAGCCCGGCCGACATCGAGATCAAGGGCACGGTCGACCTCGCCGAGATCTCGGGCTCCGAGACCTTCGTCCATTTCCGTCACAACAATCTCGACTGGGTGGTGCAGGAGGAGGGCGTGCATCCGCTGGCGCGCGGTGCCGAGGCGAGCTTCTTCCTCGACCCGGCGAAGCTCTACTTCTTCGGCGACACCGGCGCGCTCGATCGTGCACCCGCCGGCCTGCCGCTCGACAGCGCGGCCTGAGGAGCGGCAGCGCGTGGCCAGGATCGAGTTCCAGCGTCTCGCCCACAGCTACCTGGCGGATCCGGTTGAACCGGCCGACTGGGCCCTGAAGGAGCTCGACTTCGCCTGGGAGGACGGCGGCGCCTATGCGCTGCTCGGCCCGTCGGGCTGCGGCAAGTCCACGCTCCTGAACATCATCTCGGGCCTGCTCCGGCCGAGCCAGGGGCGCGTCCTCTATGACGGCGAGGACGTGACCGCCCTGCCGCCGGCGGCGCGCAACATTGCCCAGGTGTTCCAGTTCCCGGTGATCTACGACACCATGACGGTCGCCGAGAACCTGGCCTTCCCCCTGCGCAACCGCCGCATGCCCAGGGCCGAGGTCAGGAAGCGCGTCGCCGAGGCGCTGGAGATGCTCGAGCTGCAGCCGGTGCAGAACCGCCGGGCGGCCGGCCTCACCGCCGACCAGAAGCAGAAGATCTCGATGGGCCGGGGCCTCGTGCGCGACGACGTCGCCGCCATCCTCTTCGACGAGCCGCTCACCGTCATCGACCCGCACCTCAAGTGGCAGCTCCGCCGCAAGCTCAAGGAGGTGCACGAGCGCTTCAACCACACCCTCGTCTACGTCACCCACGACCAGAACGAGGCGCTCACCTTCGCCGACAAGGTCGTCGTCATGTACGAGGGCGAGGTGGTCCAGCTCGGCACGCCGCAGGAGCTGTTCGAACGGCCGGCGCACCGCTTCGTCGGCTACTCCATCGGCTCGCCCGGCATGAACTTCATGGGCTGCCACCTGGTCGAGGACGGGCTCGGCATCGACGGCACCGAGCTCGTGCTTTACGGCCACTGGGCGGAGCTCGGCCGGCGCCACGCGAAGTCCAGGCTCGCCATCGGCATCCGCCCGGAATTTCTCGGCATCTCGCCCGTTCCCCGCGACGACGCCGTGCCGACGAAGCTGGTGGCCGTGCAGGACCTCGGCAATTTCAAGCTAGTGACGGTGCGCCTCGGCCCGCACGAGGTGGTCGCCAAGCTGCCGGAGGACGCGCCCGTGCCGACCGACGAGGCGCATCTCGTGTTCCAGCCGGAATGGACACGCCTCTATGCCGACGACCGGCTGGTCGGCTGAGGCGGGGAGGGCAGGCGACATGCGCAAGACCGAGAGCAACAAGGCCTGGCTGCTGGTGCTGCCGGTGTTCCTGCTGGTCGCGTTCAGTGCCGTCATCCCGCTGATGACCGTCGTCAACTACTCGGTCCAGGACATCTTCGGCCCCGGCGAGGCCTACTGGGTCGGCACCGAGTGGTTCAAGGAGATGCTGCGTTCGGAGGACTTGCGCGGCGCCTTCGTCCGCCAGGTGATCTTCTCGGCCACCATACTCGTCATCCAGATTCCGTTGGGCATCGCGATCGCCCTCGCCATGCCGCCCCGCGGCTGGGCCGCCTCGCTCAGCCTCGTGCTCGTCGCCCTGCCGCTGCTGATCCCCTGGAACGTGGTCGGCACGATCTGGCAGATCTTCGCCCGCGGCGACATCGGCCTCGGCGGCTGGTTCGTCAACGACACCATGGGCATCGTCTACAACTACACCGCCAACGGGCTGCATGCCTGGATCACCGTCGTGGTGATGGACATCTGGCACTGGACGCCGCTCGTCGTCCTGCTCTGCTATGCCGGCCTGCGCGCCATCCCCGACGCCTTCTACCAGGCGGCCGCCATCGACGGTGCGGGCCGCTGGAAGGTCTTCCGCTACATCCAGCTGCCGAAGCTCCGGGGTGTCCTTCTGATCGCCGTGCTGCTCCGCTTCATGGACAGCTTCATGATCTACACCGAGCCCTTCGTGCTCACCGGCGGCGGCCCCGGCACGGCCACCACCTTCCTCTCGCAGCAGCTCGTCAAGATAGCGCTCGGCCAGTTCGACCTCGGCCCGGCGGCCGCCTACTCGATCATCTATTTCCTGATCATCCTCGCGGCCAGCTTCGTCTTCTACAACATCATGGTCCGCGTCGGCCGGGGAGACCGCGCATGAAGCTGCGCTACCTCGCCCTAATCGTCTATTTCGGCTTCCTGCTGCTGCCGATCTACTGGCTCGTCAACATGAGCCTGAAGACCAACGTGGAGATCACCAGCGGCCTGACGCTCTGGCCCGAGAACCTGACCTTCGCCAACTACATCACCATCCTGACCGACCAGAGCTGGTACTCGGGCTACATCAACAGCTTCATCTACGTGGCGATGAACACCGCGATCTCGCTGACCGTGGCGCTGCCGGCGGCCTACGCCTTCTCGCGCTACCGGTTCATCGGCGACAAGCACATGTTCTTCTGGCTCTTGACCAACCGCATGGCGCCGCCGGCCGTCTTCGTCCTGCCGTTCTTCCAGCTCTACCAGACCTTCGGCCTCTTCGACACGCACATCGCCGTGGCGCTGGCCCACTGCCTCTTCAACGTGCCGCTCGCGGTCTGGATCCTCGAAGGCTTCATGTCGGGTGTGCCGAAGGAGATCGACGAGACCGCCTATGTCGACGGCTACAGCTTCCCGCGCTTCTTCCTCTTCATCTTCATGCCGCTGATCAAGGCCGGCATCGGCGTGACCGCCTTCTTCTGCTTCATGTTCTCCTGGGTCGAGCTCCTGATGGCCCGCACCCTGACCTCCGTCGCGGCCAAGCCCATCGGCGCCATCATGACCCGCACGGTCTCCGCCGCCGGGATGGACTGGGGCACGCTCGCCGCGGCCGGCGTGCTGACCATCGTGCCGGGCGTGCTCGTCATCTATTTCGTCCGCAACTACATGGCCAAGGGCTTCGCCCTCGGGCGGGTCTGAGGAGGCATCGCCATGCCCGCCCTCGAGTGGATGAACTGGACGCTGCCGACGGCGGCCTTCTTCGCGGCCGTCGGCGTCATGCTCCTCTTCATGACCGTGCTCGAGCTCGTCTGGCCGACGGTGGAGCGCAAGGGCCTCCTGCCCATGGCGACGACCCGGGGCGACCGCCTCTTCATCGGCCTCCTGGGTGCCGCCTTCATCCATCTCGGCTGGCTCGGCTTCACCGAGCTGCCGCTCTGGTACGGCTCGATCGTGGCCGTCCTCTGGTTCGTGCTGGAGATGCGCTGGGGCTGACACATCTTCTACCGTTACCTGCCGCGACACCAAGCCCCCCGGTCGCGGCGGCCGGCTCCGGCCGGGGAAGGGGGGCATCCAGGGAGGTGCAGTAGAATGAGGATCCGATCGACACGCCTGCTCAGCGGCGTCGCCGCACTGGCGCTGCTCGCCCAGAGCGGCCCGGCCCTCGCCGACATGGCGGCTGCCGAGCGCTGGGTGGACGACGAGTTCCAGCCCTCGACCCTCTCGCGCGAGGAGCAGCTCGCCGAGATGGAGTTCTTCATCGCCGCCGCCCAGCGGCTGATCGACCAGGGCATCACCGAGATCAACGTGGTCTCCGAGACGATCGACACGCATGTCTACGAATCGCAGGTGCTGGCCCCGGCCTTCACCGAGATCACCGGGATCAAGGTCAATCACGACCTGATCCAGGAAGGCGACGTGATCGAGAAGATCCAGACGCAGATGCAGTCGGGCGAGAACATCTACGACGCCTATGTCAACGACAGCGACCTGATCGGCACCCACAGCCGCTATGGCTTCGTCGTGCCGCTCGGCGACTGGATGGAAGGCGACGGGGCCGAGTACACCCTGCCGTCGCTGGACCTCGAGGACTTCATGGGCCTGAGCTTCACGACGGGCCCGGACGGCAAGCTCTACCAGCTGCCCGACCAGCAGTTCGCGAACCTCTACTGGTTCCGCTACGACTGGTTCACCGACCCCGACATCAAGGCGCAGTTCAAGGAGGCCTACGGCTACGACCTCGGCGTGCCGGTCAACTGGTCGGCCTATGAGGACATCGCCGACTTCTTCACCAACAAGGTCCAGGAGATCGACGGGGACCGCGTCTACGGCCACATGGATTACGGCAAGAAGGACCCGTCGCTCGGCTGGCGCTTCACCGACGCGTGGCTGTCCATGGCCGGCACCGGCGACAAGGGCATCCCCAACGGCGTGCCCGTCGACGAGTGGGGCATCCGCATGGAGGGCTGCAGCCCGGTCGGCTCCAGCGTCAGCCGCGGCGGCGCCGCCAACGCACCCTCGGCCGTCTACGCGCTCACCAAGTACATCGACTGGCTCAAGGCCTATGCCCCGCCCGAGGCGCCGGGCATGACCTTCTCCGAGGCCGGCCCGGTCCCGGGGCAGGGCAACATCGCCCAGCAGATCTTCTGGTACACGGCCTTCACCGCGGCGCTGGCCGACCCGACGCTGCCGGTGATGAACGAGGACGGCACGCCCAAGTGGCGCATGGCCCCCTCGCCGCACGGCCCCTACTGGGAAGAGGGCATGAAGCTTGGCTACCAGGACGTAGGCAGCTGGACGCTGCTGAAGTCCACGCCGGTCGAGCGGGCGCAGGCGGCCTGGCTCTACGCCCAGTTCACCGTCGCCAAGACCACGTCGCTGAAGAAGACCCACGTCGGTCTCACCCCGATCCGCAACAGCGACATCAACGACGAGTCGTTCACGGAGCGCGCCCCCAAGCTCGGCGGCCTCGTCGAGTTCTACCGCAGCCCGGCCCGCGTCGCCTGGACGCCGACCGGCGTCAACGTGCCCGACTACCCGCGCCTGGCACAGCTCTGGTGGGCCAACGTCGCCGAGGCCGTCACCGGCGAGAAGACCCCGCAGGCCGCCATGGACAGCCTCGCGGCGCAGCAGGACCAGGTCATGGCCCGGCTCGAGCGCGCCAACGTCCAGGGCGAGTGCGGCCCGAAGCTCAACGAGGAGCAGGATCCGGAGTACTGGTTCTCGCAGCCCGGTGCGCCGAAGCCCAGGCTCGAGAACGAGAAGCCGCAAGGTGTGACCGTCGACTACGACCTGCTGCTGCAGGCCTGGGTCGACGGCAAGGTCATGCCCGACGACGTCAAGTAACGGCCCATCCATGGGCAGATGAAGGAGCGGCGGGGGCCTCGGTCCCCGCCGTTCCGCTTTCCGGCTTGCCGGTTGCTTCACCGGGCCATCATTTGTGCCCGTCGGCGTTGCCGGCAAGAGCGTCGGCTGCCTGCAGGTTGGGGGTGCCACATGACGGAATCGACTCCGCAGCACGGCTCCGGCGGCTCAGTGGTCGACCGGATCGTTCGCAGCCTGGCCGGTGGCCGGGTGGTGCCGCCGGAGGCCCCGGTGCCGGCGGACGATCTGCTGGCGCGAATGTGGCTGAACGCCGTACCGTCGCTGAACTTCTTCCTGTTGCTCGGCCGCGCATCGGTCCGCGCGGGTCGGGGGCGGACGTGCGCCCGGATGCAGAGCGGCGCGATCCGCTGCTGGGGCGACGCGTCGCTGTTGTCGGGCTGGGGTCCCGGGAACTCGATCGGCGACGAGCCGGGTGAGATGCCGCCTCCG
>CAZGUW010000004.1:48503-53717 GCA_964528705.1 uncultured Geminicoccaceae bacterium | reverse complement strand
GGCCGGGCATGGGCCGGTATCTCCTCGCCCAGCGCCGATCCCGCATCGCTCCCGGCCGCACCGCCGCCATGGCCGCCGAGGCGAAAGGCGGTCGAGCCGGCGCGCGTCGCGAGGAAGCCCGTGAGCGCCGCCCCCAGCACGATGAGCGGGAACGGCAGGCCGATGACGAAGATGGCGACGAAGGCCGCGACCGCCGTGCCGACCAGCACGTTGTTCTTCAGCGCCCGCCGGCCGATCCGCACCAATGCCTCGAGGACGATGGCGAGCACGGCGGCCTTGAGCCCGAAGAAGAGCCCCTCGACCAGCGTCAGGTCGCCGAGCAGCACGTAGACCCAGCTCAGCGCCAGGATGGCGAGGAAGCCGGGCAGGACGAAGAGCGTGCCGGCGACCAGCCCGCCCTTCGTCCGGTGCAGGAGCCAGCCGAGATAGACGGCGAGCTGCTGCGCCTCGGGGCCGGGCAGGAGCATGCAGTAGTTCAGCGCGTGCAGGAACCGTGCCTCACCGACCCAGCGCTTCTCCTCCACGAGGATGCGGTGCATCACCGCGATCTGGCCCGCCGGCCCGCCGAAGCTCAGGAGCGCCACCCTGAGCCAGACGCGCAGCGCCGCGGCGAAGGGTATGGCGTGGGCGGGCGCGGGCGTCGCGACCGCTCCGTTCAGGGTCGTGCGCATCTCACACCGGCGCCTTGTGCCGGGGCCAGTTGTGCGTTTCGTCGGTGGCGTCGCGGCACCAGCGATAAAAGGCGTCGTAGAGCACCATGCCGGCCTCGAGCTGGGCGACGTCGTCGCTGTGCATGCGCGAGAGGCCGAGCGACGCGGCGAGCAGGCCGGCGGCCTCCGGCGCGAGCTCGGACCGTCCCGTGTCCGCTCCCCGCACGATGGTCGCCAGGCGCAGCAGCGGCTCGGTTCCGAGGCCGAACGCCTCGACCATGGCATCGAAGCTGCAGCGCTCGCCCCGATGGCTCCAGAACACGCCCTCCACGTCGAACGGCGTGGCCGAGAAGCGTTCCGCCACCGCCTCCACCTCGGCCGGGGCGACGAAGAGGAAGACCGCCGCCGGGTCGACGAAGCGGCGGATCAGCCAGGGACAGGCGATGCGGTCGATCTTGGGCCGCGCCCGGGTCACCCAGACCGTGCGGCCGAGGGCGTCGCGCGGCGGGATCCGGTCGGCGGGCACGAGCGGCAGCCCCGCCGCGGCCCAGGCCCGAAACCCGCCATCCAGCACCTCGGCGGCGATCCCTTCGTGCCGCAGCCAGGCGGCCACGCCCTCGCTGAGCTTCCGGCCGCGCTCGCAGGCAACCACGGCCGGGCGTCCTCCGAGCGCCGCCGCCCAGGCCGCGACGGCGTCGTGCGCGCGCCGCAACGAGCCCGGGATCAGCCGCGGATCCGCAGCGAAATCCTCGCCGGTACGAACGTCCACGACCACCGGGCACTTCGGCGTCCCGACCAGCCGGTTGAGCTTCTCGACGGTAATGCTGGGTGATGACGGCACAGCGCGTCCTCCCGTTCGCGATGGGGTTGCGGACGCGATGCTTCAGCCAGAGCCTCGTGGGGAGATCGCGGTCCCCATACGGCGATTAGAGGCTCGCGATGCCGCTGCTGTCAAGCGGTCGCAGTCGGCTGGGGAATGGAGCTGAAGTTCCCTGTCACCGGCGGCTCCACCAAGAACGATCTGGCGGGTGCCGGCGTTGTCGCCCATCGCGTAGATCAGCGACCGACATTGTACTCCCGGCCCGGTGAAGATAAGCAACCCCAATGATCGGAATGAAAAGACTGAACATACGAAGACGAAGGTCGGGAGACATCTGAGATGCCCAGCATATCCCCGCCGATGATCAAGCTTACACGGCCTTCCGGAATCAAACAGACGAGTCAGGCGCTGCTCGGCGGGATGTTCCTGCCACTGGCGAAGCTCGCCGGTGCTGTCGCCGGCTTGGGTGCCGGCGTCGAGGGAGTCGCAGAACTGGTCAAGCAATTCCGGCCGGACGAGTCGCCGCACGAGGCAGGCTGGCGGCTCGTCTATGCCGGATTGGAGCGGGCGATCGACGATACCGTGAAGCCCTTCCGGCATCGGGCGGTGGCGGACAAACCGCTGCCGATCGAGCATCTGATGCAGCTCGGTGGCGATGGTATCGACTTCGGTACGATCGAAGCGCCTGAGAACTTTCTCGATCAGCCGAAATCCTTGCCGCTGCTGGAGCGGATCAAGCCGCTGTTGCAAAGTGCGCTGATCTACCTCGACGTGGACGAAGCAGCGGCCAGGGCCGCAGCCGATCGCCTTCCCGGCCTGTTCGTTTTTGCGCTAGAAGCGACATGGTTGGAGCACAAGGACGGGCTCGCGGCGATCAACGACTTGAGCAAATCTCCGATCGCGCTAGCGGCACGGCAGGAAAGGCACTGGCGCTACTATCGTGCCCGCTTGGAGCAAGAGCTGGAGAACCCGCTCTTTGCCGGCGATTTCTCGCTGCGACAGGTTTATCAGCCGCTGCGTGGCTATTGGGTCGAGCGCAAGGACGAGGCGCACGGCGAGAGGCAGGAAATCCGCCATCTCGTTGATCTCGAAACGGCGTTGGATGCCTGGCTCGACCAGTCTGATCCCAAGGATGCGCTTCGCGTCGTCACCGGCGGCCCGGGCTCCGGCAAGTCGAGTTTTGTCAAGTGGTGGGCCTGGAAGGTTCTACAGCGTGAGGAACTGCTGCCGACGCTGATCCTGCCACTGCACCGATTCGACAGCCTTGATCTCGAACGCGAGGTCGACAAACAACGAAAGCTCCTGCGGTTCGCCAGGAACCCGCTGGATATCGAGAGCGGTGAGCAGCGGCTCTTGCTTATCCTCGACGGGCTCGACGAACTGGATGCCGACGACAAAACGGGCCGCGAGGCGGCCTCGGCGCTGGTCAGGCGTGTCGATCGATTGCTCGAGCGAAATCGTCTTGGGCAAGAACTGCAGATTATTATCGCCGGGCGCGAACTGATCGTCTCCGCCATGCGCAGTGAATTGGATCGGGTGCAGCAGATCTTCCACGTCGTAGGCTACCTCCCAATCAAGAAGCAGGGCATTTGGGAAGGCGATAATCGTCTCTTTAGACTGAATCAACGGCAGGCGTGGTGGCGTCGATGGGGCTTGCTAACCGGAGAGGCACTGCCGGACGCTCCACGGCGAATAGCAAATAATTCTCAACTGGCCGACCTTTGCGATCAGCCGCTGCTGAATCATCTTCTGGCAGTCACCCGCGCCCGCTCACCGGATGCGCTGGGTTCAGAGAGCAGCCTGAATGCGATCTACGCTGCCATGCTAAGGGATGTCTGGCAGCGCAGCTGGGGCGAAGGGGGACAGCTCGCTGCCGTCGACCGCCTCGCACCCGATGAGTTTCAAAGGCTCTTCGAGAGTATTGGCCTCGCCGTCTGGCAGCATGGCGGCGGTAGGACCACGACGCTCGCTCGTGTGGCAGCGATCGCTCGGCAAGAGAAGCTCGATGACAAGCTCGCCATCCTTAGGAAGGGCGCGGAGGATGGCGCCCTGGACCTTCTGACGGCGTTCTACTTCCGTCGCGAGGGCGCCGACGACACTTTTGAACTAACGCACAAGAGTTTTGGCGAATATTTCGCCGCGTTGCGGCTTTGGCGATTGATCCAAAGTTTGCACCGTCAGGCGGAAAACCCGGAATTCGAGGAGGGAGAGGGGCTGCGCCGTTGGTATCGTTGGACGTATGCGGCGCGAATCACACCAGAAATAGTGCACTTCCTCCAGGGTGAGCTGCGTGCTTTGTCGTTGGAAGAAGTGCAGGCGCTCCGCGCCACGTTGATCCTGCTGTTCAATCGAAATCTGCGAACTGGGATGGCGCTCTCAGGCGGTGATGACGTGCCTGTGCCCCAGAACTTTCGCCAAGCGCAGCGGTTCGATGCGGCGGCCGAACTGGCACTTCTGGTTGCGATCGGTGCATGCAGCAACGATTTACTGGCAAAAAGTTTTCAGCGCCCGATTGAAGAGCAGCGCGTCATCGCGCAATGGCATCCTATATGGCCCAACCCGGAAATCGCAACCAATGGAACCGACTTCCAAGACATGTTGTATCGACTTTCACTAGGAGAACAGTTGTTTTACTTGGCAAAAAGATATCTTGAGGGAATTTCTGTTGATCGCCAAAATTTTTTAATTTCTGATCTTTCGGGATCAAGTATAAAATGTTCTTCTTTTGTCAGCTCCCAGCTGTTTTTTTCAAATTTTCATGCCGCCGACCTAAGCGGTTCCGATTTGACAAGCTCATTCCTTGGTAGTTCTACCCTCATCTACGCCAACCTCAGTAACACTAACCTCAAGAACGCTGACCTCAGCAATGCCAACCTCAGCAATGCCAACCTCAAGAACGCCAACCTCAAGAACGCCAACCTCAAGAACGCGAACTTCGACGGCGTCGATCTTCGCCAAACGTACGGCCTGACAAAGGCGCAGCTCGCCGTCGCGAGGAACCTCGATTGGGATAGAGTACCCGCCGACTTGCCCGAAGCGTGACGGCGCCATCGCTGAACCAGCAGTCTGGCTCGAGCAGGGGCTCCACCCGGCACGCATCTCCCAACCCAAAATCTCGGAGGAGCGCGAGGAGGCGAGGCCTCCTCGTATTTCTTAATCTTCCATGTCTCAGCAGCCGACGAGAGCGTCGCCTCAGCCGAGCCCGTATGGCATCACCTCGAACCCCGCCGCCCGCTCGATCGCGAGGCCGACGTCGAGCACCGTCTGCTCGTCCCAGGCCTTGCCGATGACCTGCAGCCCGAGCGGCAGGCCTTCGGCCGAGAGGCCGGCCGGGACCGAGATCGCCGGCAGGCCGGCGAGGCTCGATGGGACGGTGAAGACGTCGTTGAGATACATGGCGACCGGGTCGTCCATCTTCTCGCCGGCGCGGAAGGCGGCGGACGGGGCCGTCGGCGTCAGGATGGCGTCGACCTTCTCGAACGCCTGCTCGAAATCCTCGACGATGCGGCGGCGGACCTTCTGCGCCTTGAGGTAGTAGGCGTCGAAATAGCCGGCCGAGAGCACGTAGGTGCCGATCATGACACGCCGTTTGACCTCGGCACCGAAGCCGGCCGCCCGCGTTTTCTTGTACATGTCGGCCAGGGTCTCACCCTCGACCCTGAGTCCATAGCGCATGCCGTCGTAGCGGGCGAGGTTGGAGGAGGCCTCGGCGGGCGCGATGATGTAGTAGGTCGGCAGCGCGTA
>CAZGUW010000004.1:29079-48403 GCA_964528705.1 uncultured Geminicoccaceae bacterium | reverse complement strand
TGGTCGAGGGAGCTGGCGAAGGCGACCACGCCGAAGCGCGAGCAGCGGCCATAGGTGGGCTTGATGCCGGTGATGCCGCAGAAGGCGGCCGGCTGGCGGATCGAGCCGCCCGTGTCGGTGCCGGTGGCGGCAAGGGCGATCCGCGCCGCCACGGCCGCGGCCGAGCCGCCGGAGCTGCCGCCCGGCACGAGGTCGGCATTGTCGCTGGCCTTCGTCCAGGGGCTGCGGACGGGGCCGTGATAGGAGGTCATGTTGGACGAGCCCATGGCGAACTCGTCGAGATTGGTCTTGCCGAGCGGCACCGCACCCGCCGCCCAGAGCTTTGCCGTCACCGTCGATTCGTAAGGCGGGACGAAGCCGTCCAGGATGTGCGAGCCGGCGGTGGTCGCCACACCCTTGGTGCAGAAGAGGTCCTTGATGGCGATCGGCAAGCCCTCGAGCAGCCCGCCCTCGCCCTTGGCGAGCCGGGCGTCCGAGGCTGCGGCGGCTTCCAGCGCCAGCTCCGGCGTCGCGGTGATGAAGGCGTTGAGCTGGCGGGCAGCTTCCATGGCGTCGACATGCGCCTCGGCGAGCTCCCTGGCGGAAAGCTCGCGGGCGGCGAGGCGGCGGCGGGCCTCGGCGAGGCCCAGGCTGACGATGCTGCTCATCACTCGACCACCTTCGGCACGACGAAATAGCCGTCATGGGCGCTGGGCGCGTTCCCGGTTATCGCCTCCTGGATGCCGCCATCGGTCACCTCGTCGGCGCGCCACGGGTGGTTGATGGGCATGACGGAGCGCATCGGCGCCACATCGTCGGTGTCCACCTCGGCCAGCTGCTCGATCCAGCCGATGATCGCCGAGAGCTCCTGCGCCAGCGGCTCGAGGTCGGATTCGGGCACCTCGATCCGGGCAAGCTCGCTGATCTTGCGCACGGTGGCCTTGTCGAGCGACATCGGAACGTTATCCTGACGGTTGATCGGAACGGCGGCCGGTCCAGCCATGTTGGGTGGATCAGCCGGGCAGCGCCGCCTACTTGCGTAAATCCGGTCGCAATGTCTAGGAGGCTGCGAGGCGCCTGCCTGGACAAAGGGCCCGAGGGAATGACATCGGACACCATGACCGCCAAACGCAAGACCGCACCGAAACGGTCGGGCGCCGAGCTCGGCGCCCTCCTCGATGCCGGGGTGGCCGACGACAGGCAGGCGATGGAGGCGCTCTACCGCGCCGCCGCACCAGCGCTGTACGGCCGGGCCCGGGCCGCCGTCGAGGGGCCGGCCGCCGATGCGGCGCTGGTCGCCGCGTTCCTCGAGATCTTCGCCACCGCCAGCGGTCGTGACACGGCCACCAGTCCCGCTGCCTGGCTCGCAGCTGTACTCGACCGCCAATTGCCCGCCGGGGTGAAACCACCCAAGGCGGCCGCCGCCGCAGTCCAGCCGCCGCCCGAGGTCTGGCAACGGCTCGACATCGCCATCGGCCTCAAGCGCCTCGACCGCCACGTCAAGCCGGGTGTCGCCACCATGGCGCGCGGCCGGGATCCGATGCCGAACGAGGTGCGGGAGGACCAGAACAAGGCGCTGCGCCTGTGGCGCATGGCAGCCATGTCCGCCAGCGCCGTGGCCCTGGCCCTCGCCCTCGTCCTGCTCGGCGAGCACTTCCTGCCCCCGGCGGTCGATGCCCCGGCCGAGGCAGCGCCGGCCGAGCCGGAGCAGGATCGGGTGGCGCTCCTGCAGCCGCTCTCCCCCGGCCGGGTCTGGCGCGTCGGGCTCACCGGCGACCAGCTCAGCGTCACCCCGGTGCCACCGCTCGTGCTCACCGACGACCGGGTGCTGCGCCTCTGGGCCATGCCGGACCCGGACGGCTCGCCGCAGGCGCTGGGCTCGCTCAATGCCGGCCGCACGACCACCCTCGAGCTGCCCGCGGAGTACCAGGCTGCCGGGCTCGGCCTCGGCGTCTCCGTGGAAAGCGCGGATGCGCCGCCCATGGCCCTGCCGACCGCCCCTTTCCTCTTCTACGGCCGGCTCCTGCCTTGACGCCTACGACCGGCGCGGCGGCCTTCGCCGCCGGCCTGCCGGCCACCGGCTCGCTGCTTGCCCTCGACGTGAGCAAGCGCCGCATCGGCCTCGCCGGGACCGACCCGGACCGGCGCCTGGTCACCGCCCTGCTGACCTTCGAGCGCAAGGGCCTCGCCGCCGATGCGGCCCGCCTCCAGGCTGTGGTCCGTGAGCGCGGCGTGGTGGCCCTGGTCCTCGGCCTGCCGCTCAACATGGACGGCGGCGAGGGCCCCCGCGCGCGCTCGGCCAGGGACACGGCCGAGAATTTCGCGACCGCCCTCGACCTGCCCTGCTTCCTCCAGGACGAGCGGCTGACGACCGAGGCGGTCAGGGACGCGATCGCCGAAGGGCGGCTGGCGCGGCCGAAGCCGGGTGCCGCCATCGATCACTACGCCGCCGCGGTGATCCTCGAGGATGCGCTGCGGGCGTTTCGCGCCGCCGGCGGCATCTGCTAGAGCATCGGCGACCGGACGAGGAGGAGGCGATGGTGCGGCTGGTGCAGATCGGGCTCGGCGGCTGGGGCCGGGACTGGGCGAAGGAAGTGCTGCCCGACGTGCCGGAGGCCGAGCCCGTGGCCTTCGTCGACGGCGACCCGGCCATGCGTGAGCTCGCCCGGGAGGCGCTCGGCATCGCACCGGAGAAGCTCTTCGGCTCGCTCGACGAAGCCGTGACCGCGACCCGGCCGACCGCGGCACTTGCCGTGGTGCCGCTCGCCGCCCATGCGGCCGTGACCGAGGCCGCCTTGCGCCAGGGCCTGCACGTGCTGGTCGAGAAGCCCTTCACCGAGACCCTGGCCGAGGCGGCGGCCCTGGTCGAGCTGGCCCGAAGCTCCGGCCTGCACCTCATGGTCAACCAGAACTACCGCCACTTCCCGACCCCTCTGGCCTTCCGTCGCCTCGTGGCCGACGGTGCGCTCGGTCATGTCGCCTCGCTCGCCGTGGATTTCTGGAAGCAGTGGGACGAGAACTACCGCTACTTCTTCCTCGCCGAGCCCCTGCTCTCGGACATGGCGATCCATCATTTCGACATGATGCGCTACGTCCTCGACGACGAGCCCGAGGCGGTGACGGCGATGAGCTGGAGCGAGCCCGGCACGCCCTTCCAGGGCCGACCGGCGGCCGCCGCCCTGATCCGCTTTCGCCGCGGCACCGTGGTCAGCTATCGCGGCACCTGGATCAGCCGCGGCCCCGACACGCCCTGGGGTGCGGACTGGCGGATCGACGGCAGCGACGCCGCAGCACTCGGCACGTTCCGCGGCAACAAGGGCGAGCGGCGCGGCGCCGACCAGATCAGGCTCTACACGGCCAGGGACGAGTCGCGCCCGCTGGAGCTGGAGCCCTTGCCGCGCGTCGACCGGGCGGGCGCGCTTTCCGCCTTCGCCGACTGGGTGGCGACCGGCCGGCCGGCGACGGGCCTCAGCACCGGCGCCGACAATCTCCGGAGCCTCTCTTTGATGCACGCGGCGATCCGCTCGGCCGCCGAGCACGGCCGGCTCGTGCCACTCGCCGAGATCGCCAATGCGGCGGGGATCATGGACATGAGCGCGACCGAGGAGGGTGGCAAATGAGCCGGGAGCCCAGGGTCACCGTCTGGAACGAGTTCCGCCACGAGAAGGCCAACCCGAAGGTCGCCGAGATCTACCCGCGCGGCATCCACGAGGCGCTGGCCGCCCCCTTGCGCGCGGTCGGCCTCGAGGTCACGACGGCGACGCTCGACGAGCCGGAGCACGGCCTCGACCGCCGCCGCCTCGACGCGACCGACGTGCTCCTCTGGTGGGGCCACCGGGCGCATGACGAGGTGACCGGCGAGATCGTCCGGCAAGTGCACCAGCGCGTGCTGGAAGGCATGGGCCTCGTCGCCCTGCACTCGGCCCACTTCTCGAAGATTTTCAAGACGCTGATGGGTACCGGCTGCGACCTGAAGTGGCGCGAGGCGGGCGAGCGTGAGCGGCTCTGGGTGGTCGACCCGACCCACCCCATCACCGCCGGCCTGCCGGAGCAGATCGTCATCGAGCACGAGGAGATGTACGGCGAGCACTTCGACATCCCGCCGCCCGACGAGCTCTTCCTCGTGAGCTGGTTCCAGGGCGGCGAGGTCTTCCGCTCCGGCTGCACCTGGCGGCGCGGCCAGGGTCGCATCGCCTATCTCCGGCCGGGCCACGAGACCTATCCCACCTACCACAACGAGCAGGTCCAGATGCTGATCCTGAACGCCGTCCGCTGGGCGGCACCGGTCGGCACTGCCGCCCCGAAGCGCGGCAACCAGCAGCCGCTGGAACCGTTGGGCTAACTACGCTTCAGAACGAATCCAGATAGGCCAGGAACGCGTCGATCTCGCCCGGGGTCATGGTGACCACCGGCATATCGGGATGGCCGCTGGTCAGGCCCTCCGCCAGGGCCTCGGCCAGCACCTCGACCGGCCAGCGCTCCTTGAAGGTGCGAAAGGGTGGCGCCTCTGGGAGCGGGCTTTCGCCGGTCGCACCGGTCGCGTGGCACTGGGCGCAGAAGGTGTCGGCGATGATCCGCCCGCGTTCCACGAGTTCCGCGTCCGCGGCGGCGAGGGTGCCCGGCAGCCAGGTCCCGGCGAGACCGGCCAGGATGGCCGCACGGGTGCCCAGGGGTGCGCGTTTGGTCATGCTTCGCCTCCGAGGCTCGCCCGCGAGCCCTGCAAGCGCTACATAGATCAGGCAACCATACGAAGAAAGCTCGCCCGTTGCGCTGGCTCCTGTCGCTCCTGCTCGTCCTGGCCCTCGTCATCCTGCCCGTCGGCCTCTCCGCCTGGCGCCAGGGTGCCGTCGCCCAATGGAACGGCGGCCGCTGGGCCAGCACCGGCATGGCGCCCGATCCGGCCACCACCGCCGAGGCGGTCGTGCAGGTCTATTGCGCGGCCTCGCTCGGCCTCAAGGGGGCCGTGGCCGATCATTGCTGGATCTCGATGAAGCCGGAGAACGCGCCAGGCTACACCCGCTACGACGTGGTCGCCTGGGATCTCAGGCGCGGCGGCGAGGCGATCCGGGTCAACCATCGGGGCGTGCCCGACGGCAATTGGGCCGGCAACCGGCCACGCCTCCTGCTCGACTACCGGGGTGCCAGGGCGGCAGAGCTGATTCCCGAGATCGAGCACGCGGTCGCCAATTATCCCTATCGCCACACCTACCGCATGTGGCCGGGCCCCAACTCCAATACCTTCATCGCCTGGATTGCCCGCGAGGTGCCGGGCCTCGGGCTCGACTTGCCGCCCCGCGCCATCGGCAAGGACTTCATCGGCGCCCGCATCCTCGCCCCCGCCCCGAGCCACACCGGCTTCCAGCTCTCGCTCGGCGGCGTGCTGAGCCTGGTGGTCGCCAGGGCCGAGGGACTCGAGCTCAACCTCTCGGGCATCGTCCTCGGCATCAACCCGCTCGACCTCGCCATCACGCTCCCGGGCCTCGGCCGGCTCAGCATTCTCGGCGACTGACCTGCCGCTCGGCTTGGGCTATAGAGGCTGCGGCATAGGGCAGGGGGTGCTGGTCATGGCGGTCGAGAAATGGGGCGAGTTCGAGGGTGAGCCGGTCGACCGGGTCGTGCTCGACAACGGGAAAGGGCTGCGCGCGGCCATTCTGAGCTGGGGCGGCGTGCTGCAATCCCTCACGATCGACGTTGACGGCAGCCCGCGCCCGCTGGTGCTGGGCCTCGAAAACTTCCCCGACTACCCGGCGAAGTCGCCCTATTTCGGCGCCACGGTCGGCCGCTTCGGCAACCGCATCGGCCATGCCGCGTTCACCCTCGACGGCGTGCGCCACGAGCTCGAAGCGAACATGGGCGGCGTCCACCACCTGCACGGTGGCGCGAGGGGCTGGGGCAAGCGGCTCTGGCGGATGACGCCGGGCGGGGATGGCCGCTCGGTCACACTCGAGCTGACCTCCAAAGCGGGCGAGGCCGGCTATCCGGGCACGGTCGAGGCGCGCTGCGTCTATCGCCTCACCGACGACAGCCTCGACATCGAGATGACCGCCACCACCGACGCACCGACGCCGATCAACATGGTCCACCACACCTACTGGAACCTCGACGGACCCAAGCCCGATGGAAGCCGCTCGATCGAGGCGCATAAGCTCCGGCTCGCCGCCGACGGCTACCTGCCGACCGGCGAGGGCCAGATTCCGACCGGCGAGATCCGGCCGGTGGCCGGCACCGAATTCGACTTCCGCGAAGCCCGGCGCATCGACGCCAGGGGCACGGCCGATTACGACCACTGCTTCGTCGTCAACGGGAGCGGCCTGCGACCGGTCGCCGAGGTGGTCGCCGGCGACGGCCGGGTTAAGATGACGCTCGAGGCCGACCAGCCGGGGGTGCAGTTCTACACCGGCTTCAAGATGGACATCGAAGCGTCGGACGGCGCGCATATCGGCCCACGGGCCGGCCTCTGTCTCGAGACCGAGTGCTTCCCCGACGCCCCGAACAAGCCCGAGTTCCCGAGCTCGATCCTCCGGCCCGGCGAGACCTACCGGCACCGGATGGTGCATCGTTTCGCCGTGGGTGGAACCTGACCACCATGCGCGTCGCCGTGATCCAGATGAACTCGGGGCCGGACAAGGGGGCGAACCTCAGGGCCGCGAAGACGCTGATCGAAAGAGCCATCGAGCGCGACCGGCCGGATCTCGTGAGCCTGCCCGAAACCTTCACGATCATGGGCGGCGGCAATGCCGGCCGGCGCCAGGCCGCCGAGGCGATCCCGGGCGGTGCCGCCTGGACCATGCTCCGGGACCTCGCCCGGGAGCACCGGATCAACGTCCACGGCGGCAGCTTCTTCGAGGACCTGGGCGAGGGCCGTCTCGCCAACACGACGGTGGTCTTCGACCGTACCGGCGAAGAGGTCGCCCGCTACCGCAAGATCCACCTCTTCGACGTCGAGACACCGTCGGGCGAGGTGTACCGCGAGAGCGACTACACCGTGCCGGGCGATCAGGTGGTGACGGTCGACCTCGACGGGATCAGGGTCGGGCTCACCATCTGCTACGATCTCCGCTTCGCCGAGCTCTTCATCGCGCTTCGCCGGGCCGGGGCGGAGCTGATCCTGGTACCCGCCGCCTTCACCCTGCCGACCGGCAAGGACCACTGGGAGGTGCTGCTCCGGGCGCGCGCCATCGAGACGCCCAGGTCGGCAGCTTCCCCGCCGGGTCGGGTGTTCGCCACAGCTACGGCCACGCCCTCGTCGCCGACCCCTGGGGCCATGTCGTGGCCCGGGTCTCCGACCGGCCGGGCCATGCCACGGCCGAGCTCGACCCCGACTATCTCCAGCTCGTCCGGCAACGCCTGCCGGTCGAGCGCCACCGCCGTTTGGGACAACCGGTATGACCACCAGCATCGGCTTCATCGGGCTCGGCTCGATGGGCCTGCCCATGGCGAAGCAGCTGCTCGCCAGGGGCCACACCGTCTACGGCTTCGACGTCGCGAAGAAGCCGCTCGAGGAGCTGGCCGCCGCCGGCGGCAAGCCGGTCGCGAGCCCGCGCGAAGCCGCCGACCAGGCGTCGCTCCTGATCGTCGTCGTCGCCACCGCCGACCAGGCCGAGGCCGTTCTCTTCGGCCAGGACGGCGGGGCCGCCGTGCTCGGTGATGGCGGGGTCGTCGTGCTGCACAGCACCGTCCCGCCGCCCTTCACCAGAGCACTCGGCGAGCGGCTTGCCGAGATGGGTCTCGACCTCCTCGATGCCCCGATCAGCGGCGGCCAGGTCGGTGCCGTGGCCGGCACGCTCACCGTGATGGCGTCCGGCAGCGAGGCGGCCTTCGCCGCCGCCGAGCCGGCCCTCGACGCGATGGCCCGGACCGTCTACCGGCTGGGCAGCGAGCCCGGCATCGGCTCGACCGTGAAGATGATCAACCAGCATCTCGCCGGGGTGCATCTCGCCGCTGCCGGCGAGGCCATGGCGCTGGGCACCGCCTGCGGCGCCGATCCGCAGACGCTCTTCGAGGTGATCTCCAACAGCGCCGGCAATTCCTGGATGTTCACGAACCGCGTGCCGCACATCCTGGAGCGGGACTTCACCCCGCATTCCGCCGTCGAGATCTTCGTCAAGGACCTCGGCATCGTCCTCGATACCGCGCGCGGGCGCCGCTTCCCGCTGCCGATCGCGGCCGCCGCCCACCAGCAGTTCCTCGCCGCCGCCGGTGCCGGCTATGGCCGCGAGGACGACAGTGCGGTGGTCAAGGTCTACGAGCGGCTCGGCGGCTTCGAGGTGGCCGGCAAGGGCGGCGGCGGGGACGGAAAGGACTGACGAGCTTGGCCGCGCAGCCCCGGCGGTTCTTCGGCGTCGGCGCCCGGCTCAACGAGGTCGCGGGCTGGGTGCTCCTCGTCCTGCTCGGCCTCGGCTGCGTCCTGGTGCTCCGACCCTTCTTCTCGTCGCTGCTCTGGGCGATCATCCTCGTCTTCTCGACCTGGCCCCTGCACCAGCGGCTGAAGGCGCTGCTCGGCGGCCACAACCTGCCGGCCTCCTTCCTCATGACACTGGCGCTGGCGGCGGCGCTGATCGTGCCGATGGCGCTTCTCGTGAGCGCTCTCGCCGACACGGCGGAGGACGCCATCAACCAGTTCCGGTTGAACATCGGTGCCAACGGCGCCGGCGCCATGGCCGAGCCGCCCGGCTGGCTCACGGGACTGCCGCTGATCGGCAATTTCCTCGCCGACCTCTGGCGGGGCCTGATCACGAACACGGGCGATCTCCTGGCCTCGGCCCTGCCCTATTTCGCCCCCCTCCGCGACGCCGCGATCCGGGGCGGGCTCGGCCTCGGGCGCGGCCTCGTCGAGCTCGCGGTCAGCGTGCTCGTCGCCTTCTTCCTCTACCGTGACGGCGCCATGGCGGCAGAGCTCCTGCACCGCTCGATCGGCAGTGTCGTCGGCGATCGGGCCAAGCAGCTGATCGCGGTCGCCGCCGGCACCATCCGCAGCGTCGTCTACGGGGTGATCGGCACGGCCCTGATCCAGGCGATGCTGGCGCTCTTCGGCTTCTGGCTGCTGGCTGTGCCGCAGCCCTTCCTGCTCGCCACCTGTGTCTTCATCCTCGGCCTCTTCCCGGTCGCCGGCTCATCGCTGGTCTGGATTCCGGTAGCGGTCTGGCAGCTGATGACCGGACAGATCGTCGCCGGCATCATCATGGGCGCCTACGGGGCCCTGGTCATCGGCGGGGTCGACAACTTCCTGAAGCCCTACCTCATCAGCCGTGGCAGCCAGATGCCGTTCCTGCTCGTCTTCTTCGGCGTCATCGGCGGGGTCATGACCTTCGGCATCCTCGGGATTTTCCTCGGGCCCATGCTGCTCGCCCTCGGCCTCGCCCTGACGCGCGAATGGCTGCAGCTGCAGGCTGGAACCTCTCCAGAGACCCCGGACGCGACCCCGACCGCGCCATTGCGTCAAATTGACGAGGCCTGACGGGCACCCTACCTCATCGGCGATCTGAACCGGCCGAGCCGCAACCGGAAAGGCCCGCATGCCCGAGCTTCCCACCCTCACCGACCGCACCGACGCCTGGCCGTTCTTCCGCGCCGACCCGACGCCCGTCATCCTCGGCGTCCGGCCCGGTGCCGTGCCCAGCGACCTGCCGCCGGTGCGCATCTTCCTCGGCACCGAGGAGGCGCAGTACCGGGCGGAGCGGATCTTCTTCTACTCGATCGAGCAGGTCCGCGATCCCGGCCGGGTCTACGAGATCCATCTGATGAAGAACGTCACCGGCTTCGACCGCTCGAAGTGGCGCACGGGCTTCACCAACTACCGCTACGCCATCCCCGCCTTCGCCGGCGGCACCGGCAAGGCGATCTACAACGACGTCGACCAGATCTATCTCGCCGACCCGGCCCTGCTCTTCGACCTCGAGATGGGCGACCACGGCTATCTCGCCATTTCGGCCAAGGACACGTCGGTCATGCTGATCGACTGCGAGCGGATGCTGCCGCTCTGGAACCGCGAGACGGCAGCCACGCTCGGCAAGCATGCGCTGATCGACAAGCCCTCCTCGACACCCGGGCTCTGGGGCGAGCTCGACGGCCACTGGAACGCCCGCGACCAGGAATATGTCGAGGGCCGGACGAAGTGCCTGCACTACACCGCCCTGCACCAGCAGCCCTGGCACCCGTTCCCTGAGGCCTACTCCTACCACCCCAACCCGCTCGCCTATATCTGGTACGACCTCGAGCGGGCAGCCGACGCGGAGGCCTACGAGGTCTTCACCAGCGACTCCTCGAGCCCCGACTTCGCCGCCGCGATCGGCAGCAACCGGCTCTCCCGCGAAGCCCCCCCGGCGCCGGGCGACGAGGCGGTTTCTCTCTTCGCCGAGCTCGGCGTCCAGGACGTGCTCGATGTCCGGCTCGGTCCCGACGCCGCTGCCGAAATGACGGCACCCCTGACCCGCGGCCGGCGCACGACGGTGCTGCGGCTCGGCCAGGCCACCGGCTGGCCGGAGAAGGCCCATGACGCGGTGATCGCCAGCGATCTCCTGGGCCGCGTGCCGCCGGCCGACCTGCCCTGGCTCCTCGGCCGACTCTTCGGTGCGGCCCGCAAGGTGGTGCATCTCGACGCCGTGGCCGATGCGCCCGAGGGGCTCGGCAGCGCCGCCTGGTGGCGCCAGCGCGTCGACGAGATCGCCGCCCGCCATCCGGGCGTGAGCTGGCAGCTCACCGTCGCCGACAAGGCGGCCCCCATCCCCGGCACGGTGCGGCATTTCCCGGTTCGCGCGGTGGCCTATCCCGAACGCGCCGTCATCTGGGCGCTCATCGACGGCGTGCCGGCGCACGACGCGCAGGTGCGCCGGCTGGCGGCGGCCCTGGGCGGTTCGGCGATCGAGCAGAAGCTCGACCGCGTCACGACTGCCCTGGCCGCCCCCTGGCCCGATCTCGTGATCGCCGCCGGGGCGAAGGCCGCGGCGGTCGCCCGGCGGATCAAGGCCGAAAGCCGCGGCACCACACGTCTCGTTCAGCTCGGCATGCCGGGTGCGGCCTTCGAGCTCTTCGATCTCGTCGTCGCCACCCCGCAGCTCCGCCTGCCGGTGCGCGACAACGTGCTGCAGATCACGGCCCCCCTGCTGCCACCAACGGGCGACCCGGCCGACGGCAGCGGCGTCACGACAGCGCTGGTCGGCAAGGGCCTAAAGCCCTTCCGCCTGACTGAAGCGGCAGCCACCCGTATCGGCCGGGCCCTTCGTGATGCCGGCCCCGGCCCGAAGGCGCTGCGCTTCGCGCCGGACATGCCGGAGGAGGCGCGCGAGGCCGTGCTCGCCGCCGCTGGCGAGGTCGAGGTGATCGACCCCGGGCAGCCGCTCGCCGAGGTCATGGCGAGGGCCGACCGCCTCCTGGTCACCGGCGACGACCCCTTCACGCTCACCGCCGCCTGCCTCACCGGCAAGCCCGTGACCCTGGTCGAGCTGCCCTACTGGTATGACGGACTGCCGGGCAGCAAGCCGATCAGGACCGCCCTCACCCTGCTGATCGGCGGCGGCACGTCCTATCGCGGCACGCCGCATCAGCAGCACGTGCTTGGCCGGCTGGTCGACCGGCTGATCGCCAGTGGCTGGCTCAACCTGCCGCGCGATCCCGCCCGCCTGCACCGGGCCCTGATCGCCCGCGGCCTCCTCGTCCGCGCCGACGACCCGACGCCAATGGCCGCCCCCAAGCCGATCGACGACCTCGAGCGCGTCGTCGAGCGCATCCGCCGCGTGCTGACCCGGGCACCGCAGCCCGGCTGAAAAGGTCAGGTGTCTTACCGGCGCAACCCTGTCGTGCAAAGCGCCGCACTGCCCTTGTACCCCGAACGGGGGGGCATTAATTCGTTGTCCGAGTCCCAAATCCAATCGTAAATGCGGTAGACGGCTATGCTGACGTCCTGGGGTCCCTGGAGCGACAAGGCTTATTTTCTCGACAAGATGAGCCTCGGCGACCTCGTGCGCGCCTTTTTCACGTATTACGCAATCCAGGCCTATATCGCGATCGCGCTCGTCGCCTGGGTGGTCGCCTTCGCCGTCATGGACAGCCTCTGGCAGCCGCTCGTCGCCGCCGCGGTCACCGTCGCCATCTACCCGCTCGCCGAGTACCTGATCCACCGCTTCATCCTGCACTCGACCGGGCTCTTCAAGCACAAGTTCTCGGCCAAGGTCTGGAAGCGGATCCACTACGACCACCACCAGAACCCGCACGACCTGGCGGTGCTGTTCGGTGCCCTCTACACGACCCTGCCGACCATCGCCCTCATCGCCATGCCGGTCGGCTGGCTCGTGGCAGGCCCGGCCGGCGCCCTTTCCGCTTTCGCATCGGCCTGCATCGTCTTCTGCGCCTACGAGTTCGTGCACTGCGTCCAGCATCTGCCGTTCACGCCGCGCATGGGCTGGCTGCGCGACCTGAAGAAGCGCCATCTCGCCCATCATTTCCACAGCGAGCACGGCAATTTCGGCATCACCAGCAATCTCTGGGACCACGTCTTCGGCACGTTCTACGCCCAGCCGAAGGACACGCCGCGCAGCGCCACGGTGCACAACCTCGGCTACACCAACGAGGCGCGGCAGCAATGGCCCTGGGTCGCCGAGCTGTCATTGGACGACGAGACCTACGCCATCCGCCGCCGCCGCCGCGCCGCCTGAGGCGCGGCCGGAGCGGAAGCTGGGCTGGTGAAGAAGCGGCACGACACGATCGCCATCCAGACGGTTCACGATCGCGCCGACCTCAAGGCCTTCTTCGACGTCACCCGCCACGTCTACCGGGACGACCCGAACTGGGTGCAGCCCCTGACCCTCGAGCGGCTCGACCACCTCAACCCGAAGAAGAACCCGTTCCTCGCCGGCATCGAGGCCGCCTACTGGATCGTCCATATCGACGGCAGGCCGGCCGGCCGTATCTCGGCCCAGGTCAATCGCGCCCATCTCGAACGGCATAAGGACGCCACTGGGCATTTCGGCTTCCTCGAGGCGATCGACGACGAGGAGGCGTTCGGCCTCCTGATCGAGACGGCCGAGACCTGGCTCAGGCTGCGGCAGATGGAGCGGATGCAGGGGCCGTTCAGCCTCTCGATCAACGACGAGACCGGCACGCTGGTCGAGGGATTCGACACCCCGCCCTCGATGATGATGCCGCATGGCCGGCCCTGGTACGACGCCAGGCTGGCCGAGCAGGGCCTCGCCAGGGCCAAGGACCTGATCGCCTACCGGTTCGACAACACCGTGCCGATGCCGCCGACCGCGCGGCGGCTGATCGACCGCACCGCCAGGTCGGGGAGCCTCGTCGTCCGCCCCCTCGACATGCGCCGCTACGTCGACGAGATCCGCCTGATCTGCGACATCTTCAACGATGGATGGTCGGACAACTGGGGCTTCATCCCCTTCGGGGACGCCGAAGCGCAATACATGGCGAAAGCCATCCGGCCCCTGGTCGATGCCGGCTTCTTCGCCATCGCCGAGCTCGACGGCGAGCCCGCCGCCATGACCGTGACCCTGCCCAACCTCAACGAAGCGATCGCCGATCTCGATGGCCGCCTCGTGCCGTTCGGCTGGGCGAAGCTTCTGTGGCGGCTGAAGGTCAGTGGCGTGAAGACGGGCCGGATGCCGCTCATGGGACTGCGACGCAAATGGCACGGCACGCTCAAGGGCACCGCCGCTGCCCTCGGCGTCATCGATGCGGTGAAGCAGTACCACGCGGCGCGAGGCGTGCGCGAAGGCGAGCTCTCATGGGTGCTGGAGGACAATGTCGCCGTCCAGCGGATCATCGATGCGGTGGGGGCGGTGCCCTACAAGCGCTACCGTGTCTACGAGAAGGCCCTCTGATGGCCGGCGCCATGTCCGCCCTCGTGCTCGCCGGCCAGCGCCCTGAGGGCGATCCCATGGCGACCGCCGCCGGCATCAGGCTCAAGGCGTTCCTGCCGGTGGCCGGCCGGCCGATGCTGGAGCGGGTGCTGGAGGCGCTCCGCGGCGTGCCGGCGCTCGACCGGATCGCCGTCTCGATCCCGGAACCCGAAGCCCTCGCCGGCCACGCCGTCGAGCCCGTCGCGACCGAGGCGTCGCCCAGCCTCTCCGTGCTCGCCGCCCTGCGCCAGGTGCCGCCGCCGGTGCTGGTCACCACCGCCGACCACGCCCTGCTGACGCCCGAGATCGTCGAGGCCTTCCTCGCGGGAGCCGCCGCCATCGACGCCGATCTCGTCGTCGGCCTGGTCGAACGGCGGCACATCGAGGCCGTGGTGCCCGGCACCCGCCGGACCTACTGGCGCTTTCGCGACGGCGCCTATTCGGGTGCTAATTTCTTCGACCTGCGCAACGAGCAGGCCCTCGAGGCGGTGGCGTTCTGGCGGCGGGTGGAGCGCGAGCGCAAGCGGCCCTGGCGCATCGCCGGCGCCTTCGGCCCCGGCCTGCTGCTCGGCTACCTGCTCCGCCGCTTCACCCTGGCCGAAGCGCTGCGCCGGGCGTCGGCCGTCGTCGGCTGCCGCGTCGCCGCCTTCGTGCTCACCTTCGGGGAGGCGGCGATCGATGTCGACAAGCCGGCCGACCTCGCCCTCGTCGAGCAGCTGCTGAAAGCCCGACCGGCATGACCGTCCTCGACCTCGCCCATTTCACCGACGTGCATCTCGGGCCGCTGCCGCAGGCGCGCCTCGGCGAGCTGATGGGCAAGCGGGCGCTCGGCTTCCTCTCCTGGCACCACCGCCGCCACCGGCTGCATACCCGCAGCGTGCTGGACCGCCTCGTCGACGATCTCCTGGCCGACCCGCCGGACCACGTCGCCATCACCGGCGACCTCGTCAACATCGCCCTGCCGGGCGAGTTCGAGCTGGCCGCACGCTGGCTCGAGTCGATCGGCCCGGCCGAATGGCTGAGCCTCGTACCCGGCAATCACGACGCCTATGCCGGGCGGCACCTGCAGCGGAGCTGGACGCGCTGGCACGCCTGGATGCGCGGCGACGAGCAGGGCAGCGCCGGCCGCTTCCCTTTCGTCCGCCGCCTCCACGACCGGCTGGCGCTGATCGGTCTCTCGAGCGCCGTGCCGAGCCCCGTCGGCCAGGCCACCGGCACGCTCGGCCCCGCCCAGCTCGAGGCGCTGGACACAATCCTCGACGAGCTGGGGCAGGCCGGTGTCTGCCGCATCATCCTGCTGCACCACCCGCCGCTCGGCTCGATGATCCGCCGGCGGCGGGCGCTGCGCGACGAGGCCGGCCTCAGGACGGTGATCGCCCGGCGGGGTGCCGAGCTCGTGCTCTCCGGCCACGAGCATTTCTTCCTCTTCGGCGGCATGCCCGGCAAGGACGCCCCGGTGCCCGTCTTCGTCGGCCCGTCGGCCTCGCTGGCGCACGGGCCGCTGCGCACCGGCGGCTATCTACGCCACGCCATCGACCTCTCGGGCAACGCACCGCGCTTCATCGTGCAGCTGCGCCATTGCGATCCCGGAACCAGTGCGGTCACCGTGGGCCGGACCGCCCGTGTCGAATGCACCGGCAATGGCCTCGAGCTGGCGCCGGCCGACTGGCCGAAAGGCCCGGGCTCCGCTACTGAGAGCGTCCCGACACGCAGTCACTGACCCCACCCATGCTCGGCACGCTCGACCGCTACGTGCTCGGTCAGGTGCTGCGGCCGATGCTGGCCGCCATCCTGATCACCCTCCTCGCCCTGCTCGCCGAGCGGGCGCTGCGCGTCGTCGACCTCGTCATCGGCTGGCGCGGCTCGCTCGCCATCGTCTTCGAGATGCTGAGCTACCTCGTGCCGCACTACATGGTGGTGGCCCTGCCCGCCGCCTTCTTCCTCGGCGTCATGCTGGCCATCGGCCGGCTGTCGCGCGAGGGCGAGCTCGACGCCATGCGTGCCGCCGGCATCGGCCTCGCCCGCATCGCCCGGCCGCTCTTCCTCCTCGCCACCGGCGTGATGGTCCTGCACCTCATCCTGGTCAGCCACCTCCAGCCGTTCAGCCGCTACGCCTACCGGGCCGCCGCCTTCGCCGTGACCAACGCGTCGTTCCAGACCCTGCTCCGGCCGCAGCAGTTCATCACCCTCGGCCAGAACACCTACCGGGTGGAGGCGCTGGAGGCGGAGGGCGAGCGGTTCGAGGGCATCTTTCTCTACTCCGAGGCCAACGAGGCGGGCACGGTCACCGTCACCGCCGCCTCGGGCGAGATCGAGAGCCGGGGTGCGCTGGTGCCGCTCGTCCTCCACCTCGATAACGGCGTGCAGCAGTTCGTGCCGCGCAGTCCCGACGAGACCGCCGGCAAGGGCACGCCGCCGCCTCCCCTGACGCTGCGCTTCGGCAGCTTCACGAGCGACCTCTCCGGCACCGAGCCCGAACCCTTCCGGCCGCGCGGCGAGAACGAGCGGGAGCTGACCATCCCCGAGCTCTTCGAGCTGCTCCCGGCACCGCCGGAGGCGCTGCCGCCGGAAATCGACCCCTGGGAGATCGAGGCCGAGCTATCCGCCCGCCTCGTGCGCAATCTCACGATCCTCGTCCTGCCGTTCTTCGCCCTGCCCCTGGCGCTGTCGCCACGTCGCGCGAAGCGCTCCTACGGCCTGCTCGTCGGCATCGTGCTGCTGGTCGGCTACAATCAGCTGGTCAATACCGGCGAGGCGCTCGCCGACGATGCCAAGCTCTCGGTCTGGCTCTCGCTCTGGCTGCCGTTCGCCTGCTTCGTGGCGCTCTCGGTCGGCTACTTCATCCGCACCGCCAGGCGCGTCCCCGATCCTGGCCGCAGCTCGCTTCTCGGCGCCACGGTCGACGGCCTGGTCAGCGCCTTCCTCCGCCGCCTGCCGTGGCGTGCCGCATGAGCGTGCTCACCGCCTATCTCAACCGCATGGTGCTGCTGCGCGTGTCGGCGTCGGTGATCGCCATCAGCCTCTTCGCGCTGGTCTTCGACCTCCTCGACGCCTCCGACGACATCATCCGCACCGAGGGCAGCATCGCCCTCGCCTTCGGCCGCTACTTCGTCCTGCGCCTGCCGAGCCTGGTCGCCGAGATCCTGCCGTTCGCCGCCCTCCTCGGCGCCCTCTTCGCCGCCGCCGAGCTCCTGCGCAACAGCGAGTTCGTCGTGCTCTGGGCGTCCGGCATATCGCCGCTCGGCATCGTCCGGCGCCTCCTGCCGATCGGCCTCGCCATCTGCGCCTTCGAGCTCGCCAATGACGAGCTGCTGGTGCCGCCGACCGTCCAGGAGTTGCGCGCCTGGGAGGTCGGCTCCTTCAAGAGCACGCTCGACGGCTTCGTCGGCGACGACGTCTGGATGCAGCACGAGGGCGACTTCATTCGCATCCCGCGGCTGGCCCTGGACGCGACCAGCGCCAGCGACGTGATCATTCTGGTGCGCGACGAGGTCGGCAACCTGGTCGAGCGGCTCACCGCCCCCACGGTCGAGCTCGTGCCCGGCGCCTGGCAGCTCCATGACGTGCAGCGGGCGCGGGTCGGCGGCGGCTTCACCACCGAGCCCCTGCTCGTCTGGGAGAACGGGATCGACCTCGGCCGCCTCAGGGTGGTGACCCGCCCGCCGCAGGAGCTCGGCATCCTCGATCTCGTCGACATCATCAGGAACGACGGCTACGGCGTGGTGGCGACGCAGGGCCACAAGAGCGCCCTCTTCCACCGCCTCTTCGGCGCCACCCTGCCCACGCTCCTGGTCATGCTGACCTTCGCCCTGGCACGCCGCTCCACCCGCCAGGGTGCCATCGCCGCCCTCTTCATGAAGAGCATCGGCGCCGGCTTCGTCTTCGTCATCCTGAACGGCCTGGCGCTGGCGCTGGCCGAGGCCGGCTTCCTTCCGCCGCTCGCCGCCACCTCGGGGCCGATGCTGCTGCTCGTCGCCCTCGTCGTCTGCCTGCCGCTCCGGGACGAGCTCCTGCTCCGCCGCCGGGCCGCCTGATGCGCATCGGCCTCCTGAGCAATCCGGGCAGCACCCGCAACCGCGCGGGCATGGGCGCCATCGAGGCCCTGGCCGAGCGCACGCCCGAGATCCTGCACCATCGGTTCGAGCCCGCCTCGGGGTTCAGCCCGCCGCTGCAGCGCTTCGCCGCTGCCGGCTGCGGGCTCGTCGTCGTCAGCGGCGGCGACGGCACGGTGCAGGGTGTGCTGACCGAGCTCCTGGCGCATCGCCCGTTCGCCACGCCGCCGGCGCTCGCCATCCTGCCGCGCGGCATGGCCAACATGACCGCCACCGATTGCGGCCTCGGCGGCCACGACGCGGCCACGCTGGAGCGGCTCGTCGCCGCCTGCCGCGCGGGCCGGCTCGCCGATTCGCTCGTCAGCCGCCACATCCTCAAGGCCGACTTCGCCGACGACGCCACGGCCCCGCGTGGCCTCTTCATGGGGGCGGCCGGCATCATCGACATCATCCAGTTCGTCACCGGCAAGCTGCACAGCCGCGGCATCAAGGGCGAGTGGTCGCACGCGGCGACCATCCTCGGCCTGCTCGGCCTCTGCCTCTTCCGTGGCTTCAAGGCGCTGGGCCTGCGCCCGCACCGGATCGGGCTTTCGGTCGACGGCGCCGAGCGCCGGGACGAGGAGCTCGCCATCCTGATCGCCACCACGCTCGACCGGCTGGTGCTCCACTCGCGACCGTATTGGAGCGCTGGCGACCTGCCGCTCCGCCACACCCGCTTCGCCTATCCGCCCAGGGGTCTCGTACGCCACGCGCGGCGCCTGCTCTATGGCGGCCCCGACCGCCGGCTGCCGGCCGACTCCTACCGGAGCGGCGGCGCCCGCCGCCTCGAGCTCTGGCTCGACGGGCCCTTCACCATCGACGGCGAGTTCTTCACGCCGGCGCCCGGCCGGCCGGTCACCGTGACCGCCGACGAAACCGTCCAGTTCGTGCGGCTCTGACGATGGCCGCAGGAAAGAGCGATCTCGAAGCGATCCTCCGGGCGGAGCTGGCGACCCCGGCCCCCGAAGCGGTGCAGGCCATCGCCAAAGCGGCCCGCGAGCGCCATGCGCCGGGCATCGCCGCCGTCCTCTTCTACGGCAGCTGCTTTCGCGACGGGGTGGTCATGGACCGCCTCGTCGACCTCTATCTCCTGGCCGACGACTACGGCCAGACCGGCCAGGGCCGCCTCGCCACCCGCGCCAACCGGCTGATCCCGCCCAACGTCTTCTATCTGGAGATCGAGCACGAGGGCGAAACCGTGCGCGCCAAGTACGCCATCGTCACCCTCGACCAGCTCGAGGCGAAGGTCTCGCCCGAGACCGACAACCCCTATTTCTGGGCCCGCTTCGCCCAGCCGACCGGCCTCGTCTGGTGCCGCAACGACGCGACCAGGCGGCGGGTCACCAGCATCCTGGCCGAGGCCGTGCGCACCACCTTCGCCGCCGCCCCCGCCCTGACCCGCGACCGCGC
>CAZGUW010000004.1:0-29069 GCA_964528705.1 uncultured Geminicoccaceae bacterium | reverse complement strand
CGGCCTCCGAAGCGCTCTGGACCGTCGTCTTCCTCGAAACCTACCGGACGGAGCTCCGGGCCGAGAAACCCGACCGCGCCGCGGAGATCTACCAGAGCTTCGCCGCCCGCTACGACCGGCTCACCCGCGCCCTCATCGGCGAGAACGTCAAGCCCCGCCCCCGCTCCTGGGCGCACACGCGCCGCGTCGGCAAGGCCCTCTCCGTCCTCCGCCTCATCAAGGCCGCCTTCACCTTCAGCGGCGGCGCCGACTACCTCGCCTGGAAGATCGAGCGCCACTCCGGCCAGCCCATCCCGCTGACCGACTGGCAACGCCGCCACCCCATCCTCGCCGCCCCCCCCATCCTCTGGCGCTTGTGGCGCAGCAAGGCGGTGCGGTGACGTAGCGATTGCGCGGAGACAAGCCGGGCCTCCCGATTGTTCCTCGGGAAGCCGCCACGCTTCACTGAAGCCTTTCGGCGATCCACAGCTTGATCAGCGCCTGTCGGGTCACGCCCAGATGGCGGGCCTGCCTGTCCAGACCGTCCACGACCCACGCAGGGAAATCCACGTTCACGCGCTTGATCCGGTCTTTCGGGCGACGGGCCCGGGACCAGTCCACGGCCTTGCTGAGGACCTCACCGGCATCGAACTTCGCGTCGAATTCAGTTGCCTTAATAGCGAACGATCTCCCGAAGAACCCCTCCGTTCGCCGGGCGCTCTCCCCTACGCCGCGTTCTGCTCGCTCAGCCGATCCAGCTCGCTCGCGAGTTCCGCAAAACAGCCGAGCACCGTGGCGATCTGGGCGGGCTCGTGAGCGGCGGAGACGCTGCAGCGCAGCAGGCAGACCCCCCCGGGCGTGCCGCCGGGCAGCGCCAGGTTGACGTAGACGCCGGCCTCGATGAGGCGGTTCCAGGCCATGACGGCCGTGGCCTCGTCCGGCATGCGGATGGCGATCACCGGGCTGAGCGGGGCCATGAGGCTGAAGCCGAGGTCCCGGAGCCCCGAGTGCAGCTGCTCGGCATTGGCCCAGATGCGGGTGCGCAGCTCGGGCCGGGTCTCGATCTGGTGCAGCGCCTCGGTCACCGTCGCCATGGTGGCCGGGCTCGGCGAGGCGGTGAACATGTAGGGCCGGCTGGCGATCCGCAGGAGATCGAATTTCGGGTGGTCGGAGACGGCGAAGCCGCCGCTGCCGCCGAGGCTCTTCGAAAAGGTGCCGACGACGAAGTCGACATCGGCCTCCACACCCTCCGCCTCGGCGACTCCGCGCCCGTTATCGCCGTAGACGCCGAAGGAGTGCGCCTCGTCGACCAGGAGGAAGGCGCCGTGCTTCTTCTTGACCTCGACGAACTCTTTGAGGGGTGCCGTGTCGCCCAGCATCGAGTAGAGCCCCTCGACGATCACCAGCTTGCACTGGCCCTTGTCGGCGAGGCGGGTCAGCCGCTTGTCCAGATGATCCGGGTCGTTGTGGCGGAAGATCACCGTCTCGGCGGGCGAGAGCTTGCAGCCGTCCCAGATGCTGGCATGGCTGTCGGCATCGGCGAGGATCACGTCGTCGGGGCCGGCGAGGCCGCAGATCGTGGCGAGGTTGGCCTGATAGCCCGTCGTGAAGACGATGGCCTTGCGCCGGTCGAAGAAGCGGGCGAAGGCCGCCTCGAGGTCGGTGTGGCGGCCATAGGTGCCGTTCGCCACCCTGGAGCCCGTGGTGCCGGTGCCGTCGGTCTCGAGCACCTTGCGGCCGGCCTCGATGCAGGCGGGGTCGAAGGTGAGGCCGAGATAGTTGTTGGTGCCGACGAGGATGGTCCGGCGGCCGCCGATCAGCGCCTCGGTCGCCGAGACGATGCGGTCGACCTTGACGGCGAAGGGATCGCCGCCGATCGACAGCAGGGCGCGGTGGCGCTGCTCGATGCCGGCATACTTGTCGAAGATGTCCATGGGCTCGGGCACCTTTTCGGAGCTGTTTGGGAATGAGGGGCGGCTCAGCCCTGCTGCAGCTGGCCTTCCGCCAATGCGACGAGGTCGCCGATCGTCTTGAGCTCGGCAACCTGGTTCATCGGGATGTCGATGTCGAACTTGTCCTCGATTTCCATGATCAGGTCCATGGCCGCCACCGAATCGATGTTCAGGTCGGCGCCGAGCTCGGTCCCGGCCTCGAGCGGCTTGCCGTCCGGGTTGTAGCGCTCCATCAGCGCCATGATCTCGTTCAGGACGTTCTCGGTCATGCCTTGCTTCCACTTGCCGTTCGGGTCGCCAGGGCCGGCAGCCAGCCGGCCGCACGGTACCAGTCGACCGTGGCGGCGAAACCCTCGTCGAATGTGATGCGCGATGCCACCCGGGGCAATGCCGGGCCGGCGGCTACCCAGTCGGCGTGTGCAAGCTCGCCGAGCTTGTCGGCCGAGAGCGGCAGGTCGGCGCCGGTGAGCCGGGCGATGAGGTCGGCGAGCCGGGCCGGCCCGACGAGGAGCCCCCTCGGCGGCCGCAGCAGGCGGACCCGGCGGCCGGTGAGCCGTTCCGAGGTCCGCATGAGGTCCGCCCAGCCATAGCCGCCCGGCGTGCCGTCGTCGGGCTCGACGAGCGGCGGCAGCGCCAGCCGGTCGAGCACATGCTCGACTAGGAGATCGGCCAGGTCCTCGACATGCAGGAGCGAGAATCGCGCGTCCTTCGGTGCCGGGATGATTAGCCAGCCGGAGAGGAGCTGACGGAAGACGACGAGCGTCGCCCGGTCGCCCGGTCCCCAGATGGCCGGGGGCCGAAGCACCTGGAGATCGCCCTCGGGCATGACGGCCCGTGCCGCATCCTCGGCCGCCCGCTTGCTCGCCGCATAGGCCGAGACCTCCGGATGACGGGCGGCGAGCGACGAGACGAGGGTGAGCTTCACCCCGGCCCGCGCTGCCGCCTCGGCGACGTGCCTGGTACCCTCGACATTGACGCGGGCGAACTCGGCCGGTCGCGGAGTCTTGATCAGGCCGGCCAGATGGAGGACGCGCTCCGCGCCATGGACCAGCTCGCCGAGCGCCGCCCCGTCGGCAAGATCGCCGGCAACGGTGACGGCACCCGCGACCGGCCCGCGGCGCGACAGGGCACGGACAGCCACGCCCGCCCGGCCCAGCCGGGCCACGAGATGCCGACCGACGAAACCGGTGGCACCGGTGAGCGCCACGGTGCGCGTCATCGCTCCCTCTGCTGTCGCCAATCGCGGTGGTGCAGCCGTCCCGGGGGCCGGGCCGGCCGGAGCTGCGGCGCCCCGGACTGCAGCCGTCGTCAGCTCGCCTCGGCGAGCACCGCCACCGCCGGCTGCGCGGGCTCGGACGCGCCGTCGAAAGCCTCGTCAGCCGTCGCGTCGAGGTCGCGCAGCACGCCGCGCTGGTAGTGATCGCGCGCGGCGGCCCGGCTCAGCTTGCCCGAGGTGGTGAAGGTCAGCGACCGCGGCGCGGCGAGCACCACCTCGCACTCGATCCCGGCGAGCCGGTTGACCACGGCGGCCACCTGCTGGCGCAGCTCGGCCTGCTCGGCCGGCCGCGTCTGCCGGCACTCGACGACCACCACGACCCGCTCGCGATCGAGGCTGTCGGTCACCGCGAAGGCGGCGACGTCGCCGGCCCGCACCGCGTCAAGCTTCTCCACCGCCCACTCGATGTCCTGCGGCCAGATGTTGCGGCCGCCAACGATGATCAGATCCTTGGTCCGGCCGGAGACGACGAGCTCGCCGCCGACGAGGTAGCCCATGTCGCCGGTGTCGAGCCAGCCATCGCCCTTGAGCACGGCGGCGGTCGCCTCCGGATTGCGGAAATAGCCCTCCATGAGGCTCGGGCCCTGGATGCAGATGCGCCCGACATGCCGCTCGGGCAGCACCCGGCCGGCATCGTCGCGGATCTCGATGGCGTAGCCCGGCATGGGCGCGCCGCAGACGACGAAGCTGCGGCTCTGCGACGGCGGCACGGCCTCACCGGCCGGCAGTGCCAGCCGCTCGCGCTCGAGCGTCTCGCCGCGCGCCACCCGGTCGATCCGCACGCCACGGCCGAGCGGATTGAAGGTGACGGCCAGCGTCGCCTCGGCCATGCCGTAGCTCGGCACGAAGGCCCGGGCGTCGAAGCCGCAGGCGCCGAAGGTCTCGGCGAAGGCGGTGAGCGCCCGCGAGCGGATCATCTCGCCGCCGATGCCGGCGACCCGCCAGCTGCTGAGGTCGAGGTCGCGCGCCGCACCATTGGCCGCGCGCCGGGCGCAGAGTTCGTAGCCGAAGGTCGGCGCGAAGGAGATCGTGCCGCCATACCGCGCCAGGAGCTGCAGCCAGACCAGGGGCCGCCGCGCAAACGCCGTCGTCGCCAGGTAGTCGACCGAGATCTGGCTCATGACAGGGGTCAGGCAGCAGCCGACCAGGCCCATGTCGTGATAGAGCGGCAGCCAGGAGGTGCAGCGGTCGGTCGGCCCGAGCGCCAGGCCGTCCGTGGCGATCGCCCGGGCATTGGCGGCGAGCGCGCGCTGCGTCACCAGCACGCCGCGCGGGAAGCTGGTGCTGCCCGAGCTGTACTGGATGTAGCAGGCGTCGTCGGCGCCGAGCGCCTCGAGCGGCGCGTCGGAGACCGGCAGGGCCATCAGCTCGTCGGCGGTCGCGGTGAAGCGGACGATGGTCGCCTCGGTGGCCGCGGCCAGCACCTGCACCAGCTCGGGCCCGGCCACCGCGGCACGCGCGCCGGCGGCGGCGAGCATGCCGCGCAGCCGCTCGACATAGGCGTCGCGGCCACCGAAAGTGATGCTCAGCGGCAGCGGCACCGGCACGAAGCCGGCATACTGGCAGGCGAAGAACACGGCGAGGAAGTCGGGCGAGGTCTCGGCGATGATGCCGATCCGGTCGCCGCGCCGGAGTCCGGTGCCGACCAGCCGCCGGGCGAGGGCGATCGCCCGCTCCCGCAGCTCGGAATAGGGCAGCGCCGTCTCGAGCGAGCCGCGGGTCGAGAAGAAGTTGACGCCGGTCTCGCCCCGGGCCGCGTAATCCAGTCCCTCGGCGAGTGTGACGAAATCGCCCGCCCGGAAGGGCAGTCGCTCATTGGCGGTGGGCGTCACGTCGTGCATAGCTCAACTCCGACTAGGCTGGTCCTGTGCCGGCCGCAGCGAATGCTGAGCTGCGCCGACACCTGGCAGCGTGCTTCGTCGGGTCCCTCCCGGCCGACCCTGGCGACTTGAATGTCGCTCCTGGTCGATCGAAACGGACCCAACTCTCGACCGGTTCCGCCACTGCCCTGGCGTCGATGACCGGCCTGTTTCGATGCTGGACCGTAGAGCAACGACTTTTCACCCACGAATCACGTTGCGTTGCAGTTTGTTACAGGGGGTTGCTCACGCTCGTGCTCAACCGTCCCGGGAACGTGCCACGGGTTAACGCGAACGACCGTCTCGCGTCACCCGTATAGTTGGGTTATTGTGCACTGCAGCAAAGCACCTGCGACGTTTTCACCGCCCCCTGTGTCCCGCAGGTGACAAGGCGGGCGACAGGTTGACCAGGGCCGCCCAGCCGGGCGACACACGGAACAAAGAGAGAGGAAAGCCCGATGCCGCGCACCACCCTGCTGCTCTTCGCCCTCGCCATGCTCGCCGCCGGCGGCCTCGCCGCCCCGCCGCACGCCATGGCTCAGACGACGGACACCCCGGCGGCCGAGACCGCACCGGCGATGAGCGCCGACGAGCGGGAGCTCTTCGCCCTCAATATCTATCATGAGGCCCGTTCGGAGGGCCGCGACGGCATGATCGCCGTCGGCTGGGTCGTGCTCAACCGGATCGCCGACCCCGTCTACCCGGACAGCGTCACGGGCGTCATCAACCAGCGCCGCGGCGGCAGTTGCGAATGGGGCTGGACCTGCGACGGCCGCTCGGACCAGCCGACCGAGGACGACATGTGGGCGCTGGCCCAGGAGGTCACGGCGCAGATGGCCGGCCCCGACCGGCCGGCCGACCCGACCGCCGGCGCCCTCTGGTTCCACGAGACCTTCCGCGCCCAGCCGGGCTGGATGGGCAGCCAGGTGCGGCGCACGACCACCCTCGGCAACCACCACTTCTACGCGCGGAACTGAGCCCGCCCTGCTGCAGGGCGGGCGATCGCCGCCCCGCTCAGCGATCCGTCTCGGGCAGATCGCGGCCGGCGCACTGGATGCGCTCGACCCCGACATAGCTCGTGTTGATCAGGCGGCAGCCGACCAGGGTGCCCTCGTCCCGGTCGACGAACCAGACGCGATCGCCGGCCGCCACCACGTCGGCACCGTCCGTCGCGGGCTCCTTCGCCGCCGCCCGTGGCGGCAGCGGCGGCGCCGAGCTGCCGCGCAGGATCTCGGGCGCCTGCTGGGCCGCGGCGCCGACCGCCTGGGCCAGGAGGAGGCAGGCGAAGCCCGCCGCCAGGGCGCGGCGCCCGGCCATCTCGAGGAGGGCCTTCCGGTTCACGGGCTCGGTCATGCGTCATCCTCCAATACGCCGGGCCTTAACGACCCGGACCCGCCGCCGGCCATGCACCGGGGCTTGCCTTCCCCATGATTTCAAGCATGCTCGCCCGCATGGACGAAGGGGACATGCGCCTTCTGGCCTATCGGGGTAGGTGTGCCACCTTAACCAAGGTGCCACGACACCGGCCTGCTGCGGCGCAGGCACCGTGACCCGCCGCACGCTCCTCCTCTTCACCCCCGCGGCCGTCCTGATCGTGGTCGGCCTCCTCGGCATGACCTGGTTCCTGGTCTTCCCGCCGCCCAGACCGCCGGGCCCGCTCGACCGGATCATCTTCAGCGCCGACCGGGCACTGATCATGGCGGCGGAGCGGGGCGGCGACGACACCCGCTTCCTCACCGTGCTGATCCCCTACGACCACAGCCGCTTCTTCATCCAGAACGGCGAGCCCCGGGGCTTCGAGTACGAGCTGGTGCGCGCCTTCGAGCGCGAGTTGAACGCGCAGCGCAAGCGCGGCGAGCCGGAGCTGCAGGCCATCTTCGTGCCGACCCGCCTCGGCGACCTCGTGCCCCGCCTCGCGGCCGGCATCGGCGACATCGCCGCCGGCGGCCTCACCATAACGCCCGAGCGCGCCGCCCTCGTCGACTTCAGCCGGCCCTATTTCGAGGACGTGGCCGAGCTGGTCGTCGCCCACAAGGGAAGCCCGAAGCTCGAGCGCGTCGAGGACCTCGCCGGCCGCCGCGTCGTGGTGCTGAGCGGCAGCTCCTATGTCGCCAGCCTCGAGGCCCTCAACCACCGCTTCGCGGCCGAGGGCCTGGCCCTGGTCGAAATCGTCGAGGCGGCGCCGGAGCTCAATACCGAGGACCTGATCGAGATGACCCATGCCGGGATCATCGCCTACACCATCGCCGACCAGCACATAGCCGAGCTCTGGGAGGGGGTGCTCGACGGCATCCGCGTCGACCCCGGGATCGCCATCGCCGGCGGCGGCGAGATCGCCTGGGCGATCCGCAAGGATGCCCCGGACAGCCTGAAGGAAGCGGTGAACACGTTCCTCGAGACCGTCCGCCGCGGCACGTATACCGGCAACATCCTCTTCCGCCGCTACTTCGAGAGCCGCCACTATGTCGAGAACCCGCTGAACCAGACACCGCTCGACGACCTCGTCCTCTACCGCGACCTCTTCGAGGCCGAGGCCGAGGCACACGGCTTCGACTGGCGGCTGATCGCCGCGATCGCCTTCCAGGAAAGCCGCCTCGACCCCGAGGCCCGAAGCCCCAGAGGTGCCGTCGGCCTGATGCAGGTCCTGCCCTCGACCGCCGCCTCGGTCGGCATCGACGACCCGGGCCCGGTGGACAACAACATCGCCGCCGGCGTGCGCTACCTGGCACACCTCCGCGACGACGTCTTCGACGACCCTGAGCTCGACGACCAGGTCCGCGAGCAGTTCATGCTCGCCGCCTACAATGCCGGCCCCACCCGGGTGCGCCAGCTCCGCGCCATGACCGCCGACGAGCTCGGCCTCGACCCCGATCGCTGGTTCTTCAACGTCGAGCGCGCCGCCCAGGCGAGGATCGGCAACGAGACCGTCCGCTACGTCACCAACGTCAACAAGTACTGGCTCGCCTACCAGCTCGGCGAGGCCATCCTCCAGGAGCGCGAGGCGCAGCGCGGTGCCGTGAACTGAGCGCCGGCAGCAGGCTCACTCGGCCGCGAGGAAGTCGCTCACCTCGAGGAGGATGAACTCGTTGTCGTCGGCGCTGTCCGGGGCGCGGCCGGTCGAGAACGGGTAGTTGTTGTCGTTGGCGACGATGATATGGCGATCGTCCACCCGATCGACGTTCTCGATGGTGACGAAGGGAAAGCCGAAGACACCGTCCCGGCTGCCGCGACGGGCGATCCCCTTGGGGTCGGCGATGGCGAGCAGGTCGATATAGCCGAGCTTGCGGACGACGCCGTCCGCGTCGGTGGCAGTGATGTCGATCAGGTAGACGCGCTTGAAGGCGGCCGGCTCGGCGACGCCGTCCCGGGCGTCACCCTGACGACCGTCGCGCTCGATGACGAGGCCGCGCCGCTCGTCGAGCATGTTGAAGTCGCCGATGGCGTGATCCGCGCGTTCCAGCGGGTAGTAGCGGACCTCGTCGGACCAGCCGCCACCGGTGGTGTCGAAGGCCATGAGGCGGAGCACCGGACGGCCGCCGATCGTCTCGAAGGCGCGCGCCTCGGCGTCCCAGACCTGCCCCTCGAGCAGCGGCAGCAGCGTCGTGCCGTCGCTGGCGAGGGCCATGCCCTCGTAGCCGCGGCTGCGACGCAGATTGAACGGGGGCGGCGTGTCGCCGGGGCTCGCCGGCAAGGCCAGACGATGGTGGTCGGGCGACTGGACGGGATCACCACCGGCCGTCGTCTCGACGAAGTCGGTGACCCGCCCGCTGGCGTCGATGCGCAGGAGGTAGGGGCCGAACTCGTCGCCGATCCAGTAGCCGTCGCCGACCGGCTGGATGCTCTCGGGATCGAGGTCCGCACCGGTCAGGTAGCGCTCGGCCGTGTGCTCATTGACCAGCGGGTAGCTAGCGGGTAGCTGATGCGGCGGTCAGGGTCGTGGAGGAAGCGGGTCTCTTCGATCGCGACCCGGCCGGTCTCCCAGTCGGGCACGCCGATATGGAACATCAGCATGGCGTCAGCGGAATTCGTGCGACCGCCGAAGCCGTTGTCGGCGAGCAGGAGGAAGCGGCCGTCGCCGAGCCGGCGGATGCCCGAGAAGCCCTGCAGGGGCTGGCCCGGGAACGGGCGGCCGAGACCGGTGCGCCTGTCGACCAGCGCATAGGGCCGCTCGGTCCGCTCGTTGCCGAAGAAGCGGCCGGCGCGGAAGAGGCCGGGCGGGGCATCGACCGGCGGCAGGGTGAAGCTCTGCGCCGGCAGCACGGCGTGGCCGGCGAGAGTCGCGGGATGATGCACGGGCTCGGCAGCCGCATCGAGCGCGAGCCCGCAGAGCAGGGCGAGGCAAAGGCCGGCAGATCGTGACATGCGGCATCTCCCGTCGAGGTGGCACGGTCTTTGGGGTCGCGACGCAGCTTGCGGGACGACGATGATCGTGACGTGACGCGCCGGCGTCGCGGCGATCATCGAACTGTCACACACCCGCGGCTAGACAGAGCCCTTCCTGAACGCGAGGGACCATTGCCGATGGAAGGCACCAGTCTGGCCGACCTCCGGGCCACGCTCGGCGCAACGCGGCAGGCCGTGGCGGCCGATGGCGAGGCCATGCTGGCGAAGTGGTGGCCGCTCATCGAGCGCGACGACTTCACGGCGAGCGCCGCCAACCTCGCCTGCTACCTGGCCCTGCGCCGGCGCGACCTGCGCGAGTTGCAGTCGGCGCTGATGCCTTATGGCCTCTCCTCGCTCGGCCGGCTCGAGGGTCGCGTGCTCGCCAATCTCGACGCCGTGCTCTGGGCCATCGACCGCCTGAACGGCGACGCGGCGACGCCACCGGTCGCCGCCGAGCGGTTCTTCGCCGGCCGGGAGCGCCTGCGGGCGAACAGCGACCTCGTCTTCGGCCCCATGGACCGGCAGCGCAAGGGCCGCATTGTCGTCACCCTGCCGTCCGAGGTCGCCGACGACGCGGCACTGCTCGAGCGGCTCGTCGCCGCCGGCGCCGACGTCATGCGGATCAATTGCGCGCATGATGATCCCGACGCCTGGGCGGCGATGGTCGGCGGCATCCGCGCGGCAGAGCGCAAGGTTGGCCGCAACGTGCGCGTGCTCATGGATCTCGCCGGCCCCAAGTCGCGCACCGGCGACATCACCCTGCCGGCCGGTCACGGACGGCTCAAGACCGGCGACACGCTGGTCCTGCACTCGCGCGGCACGGCCCCCGGGGCACCACTCGCCGCCGAATGCCAGATGCCCGAGGTGTTCGAGCACCTGGCCCCCGGCCACCGGATCTTCCTCGACGACGGCAAGCTCGCCGCGGCGGTGCAGGAGGTGGCACCCGACCGGGCCGTCCTCCTGGTGCAGCGGACGGGGCCCAAGGGGCTCCGGCTGAAGCCGGAGAAAGGCCTGAACTTCCCCGACACGATCCTGCCGGTCCCGGCGCTGACCGCCAAGGACCGCGGGGACCTCGCCCATGTGCTGCACTGGGCCGATCTCGTCGGCTACAGCTTCGTGCAGGATGCCGGGGACGTCCAAACACTCCAGGCGGCCATGGCCGAGCTTCGCCCGGAGGACTGGCGCCGCTTTGGGCTCGTCGCCAAGATCGAGACGCCGCGCGCCGTCGCCAACCTCCCGGAGATCATGGTCGCCGCCGCCGGCCGCCAGCCGCTCGCCGTGATGATCGCCCGCGGCGACCTCGCCGTGGAGATCGGCTTCGAGCGCACGGCCGAGATGCAGGAGGAGATCATGTGGCTTGCCGAGGCGGCGGACGTGCCCGTCATCTGGGCGACCCAGGTGCTGGAGAGCCTCGTCAAGAAAGGTCTGCCCTCGCGCGGCGAGATGACCGACGCCGCCGCGGCCGTGCGGGCCGAGGCGGTGATGCTCAATAAGGGGCCCTACATCATCGAAGGCGTCGAGGGCCTCGATCGGCTGCTCACCCGCATGCACCACCATCAGGACAAGAAGACACCGCAGCTCAGAGCACTACTGTCCTGGTGACGGCGGCTGCGGTCAGTGCCGGTGGATGCCGCATTCGAGCTTGTCGAGGCCGCGCCAGCGACCGGCGCGCGGCGGCTCGCCCGGTCGGGTCGGGCTGGTGCAGGGCGCGCAGCCGATCGAGGCGAAGCCGCGCGTGACGAGCGGGTGGAGCGGCAGCTGGCGCAGTCGGCGGTAGTGCCTGAGATCCTCGAGCGACCAGTGGGCGAGCGGGTTGATCTTCACCCGGTCGGTGCCGGGCTCCGCCTCCAGCAGCTCGAGCGCGCCGCGCGCGGCTCCCTGGAACCGCTTGCGCCCGGTGATCCAGGCAGCGAAGCCCTCCAGCGCCTGCTCGAGCGGCTCGGTCTTGCGCAGATGGCAGCAGAGATCGGGCTCGGCCACGGCGAGCCCGCCCTCGGGGTCGTAGCGCTCGATCGCTGCCGCGTCCGGGCGGATGTGCCGGACGTCGGTCAGGCCGAGATGCGCGCAGAGCGCCTCGCGGTATTCCAGGGTCTCGGGGAAGAGCCGCCCGGTATCGAGGAAGATCACCGGCGTGGCAGCGTCGACCGTCGCCACCATGTCGAGCAGCACGGCACTCTCGGCGCCGAAGGAGGAGACGAGCGCGATCGGCCCGCCGAGCCCGGAACCGGCGCCGGGCCCGCCCGCCAGGCCCAGCACCGCGCGCACCAGCGCCAACCCGTCACGCTCGCCCGCCGCGTCGCGAAGTGTGCGCAACCGCCTTGAGCCCTCGGCAGCGAAACCCTGCATGGTACCGTCCTTGCGTCGTCCGCTTAGGACAGTCGCAAGAGGTAAAAATAAACACAATACTAATTTTTAGTGTTATTATTGGACCCACTCAATCGCTGGTGACATCCGCTGGCCCTCAGGCCTCGGCGTTGCCCGTGCGCTTGCCGCGCGCCCGCCGCAGGGCGAGGCGGGCCGGTCGCCGCCGGCGCCGCGCCTCGAGCAGCGCCTCGATGCGGTTGCCGAGATAGAGGCCGAGCGGCAGGCCGATGATCATGAAGGGCAGGCTGCCGAGCAGGATCGGCACGAGGATGGTGGTGCCGAGATCGGTGATGCTGCCGAGCGAGGCGAAGAATTCCTCGCGCAGGCGGAGGTGGCAGTCCACCACCTGACAGCCGACCTGGTAGTAGAGGAGGTAGGTCGGCGCCATGGTGAACGGGTTGACCACGAGGCTGCCGACGAGCATCGCCGGCAGGTTCATCTTCGCACTGTGGAACCGATTCCAGCCGAGGGTGACGGCGATGCAGATGAGGGCCTGCAGCCCGACCGTCGGCGAGAAACCGATCAAGAGCCCGATCCCCAGCGACCAGCCGAGCATGCCCGGTCGGTAGGCCTTGGAGCGCCAGGTGCGCAGCATGGGGCGCAGGATCTTGAACTTCATCCGCCCATTCCGGTCGTGGCCGGGGCCGTCCCTGCCTGCCCCATGCCATACGCGCGCAGCATGCCCGAATTGTGATGGCAATGCGACATGCACGTTGGGTGAATTCTGGGACGTCCGGGTTGCCGTTTGGTTAACGACAGCGGCGCACCGGGCTTTTTCGGCGCCGGCCTGGCAGTTCTCCGAACCATCAGCCCCGGTTGGCGACCATGTGGCGCAGGTCGACGGTTCGAAGGAAACCTAGGGTGTAGTCGATGCCGGACCAGGCGGTGACCACCGTGGCGACCAGCAGGAGCGAGAAAACCAGTGTCTCGTAGGTGCCCGTGAGCACCCCGCCGCTCGCCAGCACCAGCGCCACCGTGCCGATCTGCACGACGCCCTGGAACACCGCCTTGATCTTGCCGCTTTGCCGGGCCCCCATGGTGACGCCGTTCTGCTCGGAGAAGATGCGCAGATACGAGACCAGGATGTCGCGGCTGACGATCACCGCCACCATCCACATCGGCATCCACCCGGCATCGAGGAAGGTGAGGAAGACCAGCGCCCGGTAGAGGCTGTCGGCGAGCGGATCGACGATCTTGCCGAACGCCGAGGCGGCGCCGAGCTTGCGTGCCATGTGGCCGTCGAGCAGGTCCGAGACCTCGGCCAGGAGCATCACGAGGATGGTCGCGAGCAGCGCCGCCGTGCCGCCCTGCGCGATCAGCAGCATGACCAGCGGGCCGCAGAGGATCCGGCCGAGACTCATGAGGTTGGGCAGCATGCGCACTGCAGACAGGTCCCTGCTCAATGGCGTGCGGCGAGCAGCCGGTCCGCCAGTTCACGGAACCCGAGGCCGCCCTTCTGGCGTGTGATCCAGCGCGGAAGCGCGTCGATGACGTCGAAATAGCGTTCTAGGTTCGCCACGCCAATGGAGCAAGGGAAACTCCCGAACATCGGCGCATCATTGGGCGAGTCGCCGACGAAGGCCGCCCGCATGCCGAGCGCTTCGGCCGAGCTGCCCAGCTCCTCGGCGATGAAGCGCTCGCACATCGAGCGCTTGTCGTAGGCGCCGAACCAGCCGTTCACATGGATCGAGCTGACCTTGGCGACGGCCCCCGCTGCCTCGAAGAGCTCGACGATCCGCCGGATCGAAGCCTCCGGCAGGGGGCCCACGTCCTCGGCGAAGTCGATGGCGAGATCGCAGTCCCGCCCCGCCTGATCGGCGGCGATGGCCGCCCCCGGCACCTCCTTGAGCACCTGCTCCGCGATGCCGTCCAGAAGCCGCCGGTTGGCGGCCCGGGTCGCCGCGTCCTGCACGTAGACCCGCCGCATCCGCCGCGCCTCCCGGTCGTAGCGGTAGTAGAAGGCGCCGTTCTCGCCGACCACGGCGCGCACCGGCCAGAGCCGCGCTATCAGGTCGCACCAGCCGGCCGGCCGCCCGGTCACCGGCACGATGAGGATCCCGGCCGCATCCAGCTCCTCGAGCGCCGCATAGGCCACCGCCGGCAGCCGGCCGTCCATGGTCAGCGTGTCGTCGATGTCGGTGAAGACGAGCTCGACCCCGCGCGCCACCGCTTCGGGCATGGATTCGAGGGGCTCCGGCACAGCACGCATGACATTCCGATCCGCAAAACGGGGAGGAGCCCTTCGCCGCACGCCTGACAGCCGACGATTGCTCGCATGTTTGTCTCGATCACCCTATATAGCCCGCTGTCGGCGCGATTGGCGCCCCTTCCGGACCCCGAATCCTCATGAATCTGCGCAACATCGCGATCATCGCGCACGTCGACCACGGCAAGACGACGCTCGTCGACCGCCTCCTCCAGCAGTCGGGCACCTTCCGCGACAACCAGCGGGTGGCCGAGCGCGCCATGGACAGCAACGACCTCGAGCGCGAACGCGGGATCACCATCCTCGCCAAGTGCACCTCCGTGCTCTGGCACGAGACCCGCATCAACATCGTCGACACGCCGGGCCACGCCGATTTCGGCGGCGAGGTCGAGCGCATCCTCTCCATGGTCGATTCCTGTCTGCTGCTGGTCGACGCCGCCGAGGGGCCGATGCCGCAGACCAAGTTCGTCCTCGGCAAGGCCCTGAAGATCGGCCTTCGGCCCATCGTCGTCATCAACAAGGTCGACAAGCCCGAGCAGCGCGCCGAGGAGGTGCTGAACGAGATCTTCGACCTCTTCGCCGCCCTCGACGCCGACGAGCACCAGCTCGACTTCCCGCACATCTACGCCTCCGCCAAGAACGGCTGGGCGATCGCCGAGATGGGCGACGAGCCGAAGGACATGGCGCCCCTCTTCGACCTCATCGTCGACCACGTCAGCGCCCCCGTCGCCGATGCGGGCGGGCCCTTCCGCATGCTCGCCACCACGCTCGAGAACAACGCCTATCTCGGCCGCCTCTTGACCGGCCGGATCGAGAGCGGCGTGGTCCGCGCCAACCAGCCCATCAAGGCGCTGAGCCGCACCGGCGAGGTCGTCGAGCAGGGCCGCGTCTCGAAGATCCTGGCCTTCCGCGGGCTCGACCGCCTGCCGGTCGACGAGGCCGAGGCCGGCGACATCATCGCCATCGCCGGGCTGACGAAGGCCACCGTCGCCGACACCCTCGCCGACCCCGCCGTGGAGGAGCCGATCGCCGCCCAGCCGATCGACCCCTCGACCATCGCCATGACCTTCTCGGTCAATGACAGCCCCTATGCCGGCCAGGACGGCAGCAAGGTCACCTCGCGGCAGATCTGGGACCGCCTCATGCGCGAGGCCGAGGGCAATGTCGCCATCCGCATCAGCCGCTCGCCCGAGAACGACGCCTTCGAGGTGGCGGGCCGCGGCGAGCTGCAGCTCGGCGTGCTCATCGAGACCATGCGCCGCGAGGGCTTCGAGCTCTCGATCAGCCGCCCCCGCGTCCTCTTCCAGAACGACCCCGAGACCGGCCAGCGCCTCGAGCCGATCGAGGAGGTGGTCGTCGACGTCGACGAGGAGTTCGCCGGGGCCGTCGTCGAGAAGCTGACCCGCCGGAAGGCCGACCTCACCGAGATGCGCCCCGCCGGCGCCGGCAAGCAGCGCCTCGTCTTCCACTGCCCGTCCCGCTCGCTCATCGGCTATCACGGCGAGTTTTTGACCGACACGCGCGGCACCGGCGTCATGAATCGCCTCTTCTTCGCCTGGCAGCCCTACAAGGGCCCGATCGCCCAGCGCCACACCGGCGTCATCGTCAGCGGCGAGCAGGGCGAGGCCGTGGCCTACGCGCTCTACAACCTCGAGGACCGGGGCGCGCTCTTCGTCGAGCACGGCACCAAGGTCTATTCCGGCATGATCATCGGCGAGCACAACCGCGGCAACGACCTCGAGGTCAACCCGCTCAAGGGCAAGAAGCTGAGCAATGTCCGCGCCGCCGGCAAGGACGACGCCATCCTCCTCACCCCGCCGGTCCGCATGACCCTCGAGCGCGCCATCGCCTACATCGCCGACGACGAGCTGGTCGAGGTCACCCCCCAGCACATCCGCTTGCGCAAGCGCCTGCTCGACCCCAACGAGCGCAAGAAGGCCGCCCGCCGCCAGGAGGTGGCCTGACCCGCCAGGACGAGACCTACCCCGGGAGCCCCGCATGAGCGCCACCGCCACCATCCTCGACTTCCTGGCGCTCAGCGAAGCTTTGAAACGGGAGCTTCGCCACTCCTGGCTCTCCGACGGCCGCCAGGAAAGCGTCGCCGAGCACTCCTGGCAGATGGCGCTCATCGCCATCCTCGTCCACCCGCATCTCGAGGAGCCCGTCGACCTCGGCAGGACGCTCGAGATGATCACCGTCCACGACCTCGTCGAGGCCCTGGTCGGCGACGTCCCCTATTTCGAGACCGGCGAGAGGAAGCGCCTCAAGAAGCAGCGCGAGGCCGAGGCCATCGAGGAGATCCGCAACCGCCTCGGCCCGCCCACCGGCGACCACATCCGCGACCTCTTCCTCGAGTTCGAGGATCGCCAGACCCCCGAAGCCCGCTTCGCCGGCGCCATCGACAACCTCGAGGTCCAGATCCAGCACAACCTCGCCGACTTCTCGACCTGGACCGAGGCCGAGTACGGCCTGATCTACGACAAGCTCGACACCCCCTGCGCCCACGACCCCTTCCTCAAGGCCCTGGCCGAAGCGGTGCGCGAGCGCGCGCTGGCGAAGATGCGGGCCGGCGGGGTGGATGTGGGAAAGGCTGATCAACGTCATTAACGCTTCCCCTGTTTTCAAACATAACTTTGTATGCGCGTTATCTATTGATGCTAGCCGCACTCACTCTGAAATGATAATTAGCTCTCAATGGGACTAGATGGACATAACGACAACGCTTCTGTGAACGGAGCATCACATGTACCATATCTCGATCCTGCCAATATCTGATCAACCTTGGACACCTCGCCCCAAAGAAGTCGGCCGGATCTATAAAGCCTTTACAATGGAGAGGAGACCATTTCCTGTTGTAATTTTAGTCCAAAACATACGCAATCAAAAAGTTATTTTAGACCAAGTCGATTTGATGAAAATAACAAAAACCGCCCAGAAACGACTACAATCCATAATATTAAGTTCGGGCGCATTAAAAAATTTGAACATATTATTGCCGAGGATCGCAAAATTATATCCCGGAGATGTATTGGTTCTTGGACGTGGCGGTTCGAGGGAATGGTATCGAGCTTCCTTTGGCATTTCTTCACAAATATCCGATAATCTAAAAAACAAGATTCTAGGCATGATATCGGAAAGCGAAACCATGAATTCCCACCATCCGGAATCGACAAACAACAACTCGCAAAACCTTCGCCTTAGCGAAAGTAATATAATTACGTTGCCTCCAGATACAGTGGCAGACCTCTGGATAACTCATCATTTATCGCTAATCGAAGCTGGACGATCCGAAACTGAGCGCAAGAGTCGCGAGGCTCTCGATATGATCCACAAGTTTTATGAGTGGCCGGAGCATCACCATAGTCAGTATGTCGATCCATCTCGGCAAAGATCATACTTTAGAGACAAATTGCTATATGCCGTTGGTTATCGTGTCGGATCAAGCAAAAAAACTCCGGATGACAAGCGACGGAAAATACTGAGTATAATCTGCGAGGAGACGTTGCCAAAAATACTACCTCCAGAAGAACTCAAAAAATGGGGCGATCCTGGAACAGGGCAACGCGTCCGTCGGCTCGCTGCTTTCTTCATTACCGCAATAGACGAAGCAAAACGGCGTGACAATCCTGCCCTCGATCTGGCAATAACGGATTGGGAAAATGATCTAGCCTGGCTCAAGGGTCATTGGGAATTGCCATCAGATTAGAAGTGTCCCACAAGTTGAAATAATTAGACTGCGAATATCATACTTCAAGTTTTCGGCCACGTGACCCGTTTGAGCCTTCGAAGGACGATCCCGGGCCAGCATATCGTTCGTGGGGGCGGACAGCACACCGAGCCATACACCCACTCCTAAACCACCCCCTCTCTTCCCACCCCCCGGCAATCCATCTCAAAATCCAGCCCCACCACCGGCGGCCGTTCGTAGAACCAGGTGAGCCCGTGCGCCGCCGCCCCGCGCCGCACGATCTCCTCGGCGAACACCGGAAAAAGATCGAAGACCGTGTAGGCCTGGCTCGCCGTCGTGTCGGACCAGTCGAAGCCGAGGGCCGCCATGCGGCGCTCCATCTCGGCGAGGACGAAGCGGGTCTTTTCGGCCATGCCTTCGGGGCTCGTGTCGCCCGGGCGGATGACGTGGTCCTTGTAGTTGCCCTGGCCCTCCGGCACCTCGCCGCTGCCGGAGATGACGAAGCTGGGTTCCGCGTCCGCTTCGGTGGTGAAGCAGAAGGCGTGGAACGAGGGCTCCGCCGGCGGGTCGATCTCGGGGCAGAGATTGCTCCTCACCACCGGGTTCACGCCGTCCTTGACGACGCCCCACTCCTCGAGCCGCGCCACATAGGCCCCATTGAACTCCCGGAAGCCCTCTTCGGTGAAGGGGGCGGGCGAGCGTAGCTCGCAGGCGCAGAAGGCCGCGAGCGGCCGCCCGGCGGCCTCGATAATCGCCTTTGCCCGGGCGAAGCCGTCTGCCAGCGGCAGCCTTCGGCGAAAGCGCACGCGCACGATCTCGTGGCCGGCCATGGCCGCCACCCCGCCCGAATACTGGCTCACCCCCGGCAGATAGCGGTAGCCGCCCGCCGCAAAATCCACGCCCGACATGGTGTCTCCTTCAGTCGATCGAGAGGGCCAGGATCTGCGAGAGCTGGCAGAGCGGCCGGCCGGTCTCCTCCTGCCAGCGGTTGAAGACCGCCTGCACCTCGGCGATCGCCGCCTTGCCCCGGGGCGGGCCAACCCTGACCTCCCAGTAGGCGAGGCCGCGCACCACGGAATCCGTCAGCACGAAGGTGTCCTTGCCGACCATGCGGAGGAAATAGGGTGCCGACTGGCCGCCCAGATGCTGCATGCGCTTCGTCAGCCCGGCCCAGAGCCCGGTGATTTCGGCCGCAGGCCAGGCGGCGAGCCAGTGCGCGAAGCTGCCGTGCTCCTTCGCGATCGCCAGGAACGCGCCCGCGTTCGCCCGGACCGCCCGGAGCTTCCCCATGTGGCGGATCAGCCGCTTGTCCTGCAGCAGCGCCTCGAGCGCCTCATCGGAAAAGCTCGCCACCCGCGCCGGCTCAAAGTCCGAAAAAACCTCCTCGAAGGCGGGCCACTTCCTGTCCACCAGCTCGTGCTTGAGCCCGGCCCGGAAGAGCCGGAGCGACATGGCCGAGAGGTAGCGGTCGTCGCCCGTGGCCTCGAGCTCCTTCGCACTCTTCGGCACGACCAGCCTTTCCTGCAGCGCCGCCGAGCCGAGGCGCATGAGTGCGGCTTCCTCGACGGCCTGGAAGGAGACGGGGTTCATGCGTCCCAGACCGGCGCGAAGGCGCCGTTCACCATGCGGCCCTCCGGCGAGCCCAGGGCACTGATCCGGCTCATCTCCTCGTCCGAGAGGGCGAAGTCGAAGACGGCGAGGTTCTCGGCGATCCGCGCCTCGTTCGAGCTTCTGGGGATGGCGACGACACCCGCCTGCTGGACCAGCCAGCGCAGCGTCACCTGGGTCGCCGAGCGGCCATGCGCCTCGGCCACCTCGCCGATCACCGGGTCCGCCAGCACCTTGCCGCGCGCAATCGGGCAGTAGGCGGTGAGCGACATGCCGTGGCGGCGCAGCGCACCCATGACCTTCGTCTGGCTGAGATAGGGGTGGTACTCGACCTGGTTGGTCACCAGCGGCGCCGCACTCAGCCGTACCGCCTCGTCGACCATCGCCGCGGTGAAGTTGCTGACACCGATATGCCGGGCCTTGCCGGAATCGCGGATCTCGTTCAGCGCCTGAATTGTCTCGGCGAGCGGCACGTCCTTCGCCGGCCAGTGCAGCAGCAGCAGGTCGACCGCATCGACGCCGAGCAGCTTCAGCCGCTCGTCGGCGGCGCGCTTCAGGTCATCGGCACGGAACTGGTCCGGCCAGATCTTGGTGGTCAGGAAGATCTCGTCGCGCTTCACGCCCGAGCCCTTGAGGCCGGCGCCGACCTCGCGCTCGTTCCGGTACATCTGGGCGGTGTCGACATGCCGGTAGCCCGTCGCGATCGCATGCTCGACCAGCGCCTGCACCCGCTCCTGGGGCAGATCCCAGGTGCCGAAGCCGATGGCCGGGATTCTCGTCCCGTTCGCCTCGACGATGATCATGCGCGTCCCTCCGATTTTTTCGCCCCGCTCTCGTCGCGGCGTCCGTCCCGTCCTATAACCCGCGCCATCCCGCCCCCCAAGCCCGGACCTCATGATGACCGAGATCGACCCTGACCTGCGGCTCGCCGCCGCCGAAGCCGTCGCCCGCGAGGCCGGCAGCCTCGCCCGGCGCTACTACGATGCCCGCGACACGCTCGTGATCGAGAGCAAGGGTGCCCAGGACCTGGTGAGCAAGGCCGACCGCGAGGTCGAGACCCTGATCCGCGCCCGGCTCGCGAAGCTCTTCCCCGAGGACGGCTTCGTCGGCGAGGAGCACGCGCACGAGCTCAAGGGCGATGGCGGCGGGCACTGGGTGATCGACCCGATCGACGGCACCTGGTGCTTCCTCAACGGCATCGGCTCCTGGTGCGTCAGCCTCGCCTACGAGCGCGCCGGCCGGATCGAGGCCGGCGTCGTCTACGACCCCGTGGCGGGCGAGCTCTTCGCCGCCCGGCGCGGTGGCGGTGCGGTGCTGAACGGCGTGCCGATCAAGGTCGCCGACGCCACCTCGCTCGCCGACGGCACGGTCAGCCTCGGCTACTCGCTGCGCGTGCCCGTCGCCTCCATGCTGCCGCTCTTCGAGAAGCTGCTGAATTCGCGCGGCATGTACCAGCGCCACGGCTCGGGTGCGCTCGGCCTCGCATGGACCGCCGCCGGCCGGCTGATCGGCTATCTCGAGCCGCACATGAACAGCTGGGACTGTCTCGCCGGCATGCTCCTGGTCGAGGAGGCGGGCGGCTTCACCAACGCCTTCCTCGAGAACAACGGCCTGCTCGACGGCAATCCCGTGATCGCGGGCCCGAAAGCGCTCCAGGCCGAGTTCGCCCGGCTGACCGACCACTGGTGAGCAGGAGCGCCGGCATGCGGCGGGACCGGCGGCGCACCGCCTCGCCCGCCGGCTGCGACGCGCTCACCCGGCGAGTGCTATCACGCGACCGGGGCGCAGCGTCGGTGGCATGAGCGCCTCGCCCGAGAGGTAGTCGATGCCGGCGGCGATGGCGGCGCGCGCCGGGCCGACCCCGGCGGCACCTCCCGTCCCGGAACCTGTCCCCGCGACCGTTTCGATGAGGGCGCAGGTCCGCAGCCCGGCCGCCCGGCCGAGCGCCCTGAGCCCCGCGAGGACCGCCGCCCCATCGCCGGTGCCGTCACGGGCTGCCGCCCCCACCCCATCCGCATCGGCGCCGTCGCTTGCCGGGGGTGCGGCCCGCAGGGCCACGGAGATGCCGGCCACGCCCGAGGCCAGCAGGTTGTCAGTGACCATGGGCATCCGGCCCGGCGGGCCATCGGTCGCCCCGGCAGCGGCGAGCAGCTCGGGCTCGATCCGGACGACGATGGCGACGGCGAAGGGTCGAAGATAGCTCACCAGCTCGCGCACCCGCGCCTGCGGCAGGCTCGCCGGCAGGCCGGCGAGCTCGATGATCAGCCGGCGCCCGGCACCGTCCGGCAGGCGCCGGCAGGCATGGATCAGGGGCTCGCGGTGACGCATCGTCGCCAGTGTCGCGTAGTGCAGCGTGACGCGCAGCGCCGCCCGTGCCACCTGCAGGTGCGGCGCCACCTGGCCGATCGACCAGAGATCGAGGGCCGCATCGAAGACGCCGTTGAAGCTCGCGGGACAGAGCTCGCCCACGCCCTGGCGGCCTCCCTCGCCATCGAGCATCGGCGTCAGCGCGTAGCCCGCCACCAGCCGCTTCCGCACGTTGAGGATGGGCTGGTAGAGCGGCTCGATCCGGTCCTCGTGCGCAGCGAAGAGGGCGGCCTCGGCATCGTCGACCTGCCGCCCGAAATCCCTGATGCGCGTCTCTAGCGCGCCAAGCCCGGCGATCCCCTGAAGCCCCTGGGAGAGGTCGAAGCCGGTCGTCTTGAGCCGGCAGGCGACCCCGCCCGGCACCATGCCGCACAGGCGCTCGGTGATCTCGGCGGCGATGAAGCGGCCGCGCCGCTCGGCCGCCAGGCGATCGATGTCGGTGGTCAGGAGAAAGAAGCAGTCGCCCTCGACCGCCACGTAGAGATCGTGCGGGCCGAGCCGTTTCGCGAGGCAGGTCTCGACGATCTGGTAGGCCTTCTCGCGCACCGCCGGCCAGCGATTGCAGAAGCGCAGGCGCAGCTCCTCGATGTCGAGAAGCTGGAGCCCGCCGGTCAGGCGCGGCGCCGGCAGGGCCGCATGGTGGCGGCGGAACGCCTCGATGCGCTCGGCGAACCGGCCCGGATGGCGCGGGTCGAGGCCGTGGGCGGTCCGCGGCGGGTGCAGCGCGAAGGAGCCCGGCGCCGCCGCGCGCGACGCCGGTGCGGTCGCCGCACCGGCCACCGGCGGCGTACTCGCAAGGAGGCGATCGGCGACGGCACGCTGCCGCATCGCTCCGGCCAGGGTCAGGGCCCGGCACGCGCGCCGGCCTCGTCGACGACCAAGCTAGCGGCGTCCGGTTGAGATCCCGTTAACGACAAACCTGCCGCAACGGCCCGGTGCGACGCCCGCGAGCTTGTTTCCGCTCCACCGGTTCGTTAGCACCACCCGGCGGCCCGCACCCGCCGGCCGCCGATCCCACGAGCAAGCTGGAGAGCGACATGGTCGACCCCAAGCGGCATCTGCCCGAGCTGATCCGCCTCGCCGATGCAGCCGCGGTCGAGATCATGCGCCACTACGGCACCGATACCGCGGTCGACTACAAGGCGGACAGCTCGCCGGTCACCCTCGCCGACGCGGCCGGCGAGGCGATCATCCTCGAGGGTCTCCGCGCCCTCACGCCGGACTGGCCGATCGTCGCCGAGGAAGCGGTGAGCGCCGGCGAGATCCCGGCGGTCGACGACGGCCCCTTCTGGCTGGTCGACCCGCTCGACGGCACCAAGGAGTTCATCAACCAGCGCGGCGAGTTCACCGTGAACATCGGCCTCGTCGTCGGCCGCCTGCCGGTCATGGGCGTCGTCTTCGCCCCGGCCATCGACACCATGTGGTGGGGTGCCGTGGGCCATGGCGCCGAGCGCCGCAAGGCCGGCCGGACCGAAGCCATCGCCGTGCGCCCGGCCCCGCCCGCAGATGGTGCCGTCGCCGTCGCCAGCCGCTCCCACCGCGACGCCGCGACCGATGCCTGGCTGGCCGAGCACGGCATCACCGAGACCATCTCCTGCGGCAGCTCGCTCAAGTTCTGCGCGGTCGCCGAGGGCCGGGCCGACGTCTACCCGCGCTTCGGCCCCACCATGGAATGGGACACCGCCGCCGGCCACGCCGTGCTGCGCGCCGCCGGCGGCGAGGTGGTCACCGTCGAGGGCCGGCCCTTCACCTACACCAAGCCGGACTTCCGCAACGGCGGCTTCATCGCCCGCGCCCACGGCTGAGACTCCGTGGCCCGGGGGCTCGCCCAGGTACTCCGGCAGCTGCCGCCCAGGCTGCTCGCCTGCCTGCCGCCCGAGACCGCGCACGACCTGGCGATCCGCCTGATCCCGCTGGCGCCGCGCGTCCGGCCGGCCGCGCACCCGCGCCTCCGGACCCGCATCGCCGGCATCGACCTCGCCCATCCGCTCGGCCTCGCCGCCGGCTTCGACAAGGACGCGCGCGCCGCCCCGGGCCTGCTCCGCCAGGGCTTCGCCTTCGTCGAGGTCGGCACGGTCACCATCCGCCCGCAGGCCGGCAACCCGAAGCCGAGGCTTTTCCGCCTTCCCGCCGATCGCGCCATCATCAACCGCATGGGCTTCAACAATGCGGGCATCGAGGCGATGGCCGGCCGCCTCGAGGGCCGCCCGCGCAGCGGCGTCACCGGCGTCAATATCGGCATCAACAAGGATTCGACCGACCCGGCCCGCGACTACGCCACGGCCGCCGCCCGCCTCCTGCCGCTCGCCGACTACCTGACCGTCAACGTCTCCTCGCCCAACCCGCCGGGGCTGCGCGACCTGCAGGAGGAACGGGCCCTCGCCGCCGTGCTCGACGCCGTGCTCGAGGCCCGCAGGACCGCCGGCCCGGCAAAGCCGGTCTTCCTCAAGGTCGCCCCCGATCTCGACGACCGCTCCGCCGATGCCATCATCGAGACCGCCATCGCCCGCGGCATCGACGGCATCATCGCCACCAACACCACCATCAGCCGCCCGCCCGACCTGCGCTCGCCCGAACGCACCGAAAAGGGCGGCCTCAGCGGCCGGCCGCTCAGGGAACCCGCCACCCGACTCCTGCAGCGCATGGCCCGCCGTGCCGCCGGCCGCCTCGCCTTCATCGGCGTCGGCGGCATCGCCACGGGCGCCGACGCCTACGCGAAGATCCTGGCCGGTGCCTCGGCCCTCCAGCTCTACACGGCCTTCGTCTACGAGGGGCCCGCCGTCATCGAGCGAATCCTCGACGAGCTCGATGACTGCCTCGCGAAAGACGGCCATCGCGACCTCGCCTCGGCCGTCGGCGCCGGGCTCTGAGCGACACCACCCGCGAAACCCCGCTTGACGCCGCCGGCTTTCGCGCCTAATCGCCGGCATGTGGTGATTTGAGCCGGTCGGCTTGCGGGCCACGTTAAACAATCCGCTAAAAGGCCGGGCGTCATGCGGACCCTGGCCTTTTCCGGCCGGGGTTTTTTGTTGCGCCCTCGTCCGGCGCGATGGAGCAAGCACATGACGGCGAACGCGGGAGAAGACTGGCGGCTGGAGACCCGGCTGGTGCAGGGCGGGCTCGACCGCTCGCACCACGGCGAGACGGCGGAAGCACTCTTCCTCACCTCGGGCTTCGTCTACGAGCGCGCCGAGCACGCCGAGGACCGCTTCCGCGACCGCGCACCCGGCTTCATGTACTCGCGCTACGGCAATCCCACCGTCAGCACCTTCGAGGAGCGCCTCGCCGCGATCGAGGGGGCGGAAGCCTGCTGCGCCGTGGGCTCCGGCATGGCGGCGGTCAACGCCGCGCTCATGTGCCGCCTCGAGGCCGGCGACCGCGTCGTCGCCGCCCGCGCCCTCTTCGGCTCCTGCCGCCACATCATCGCCAATATCCTGCCGCGTTTCGGCATCGAGCACGAATTCGTCGACGGCACCGACCTCGACCAGTGGCGCGCCGCCCTCTCCCGCCCCACCGCCCTCGTCTTCTTCGAGACCCCCTCGAACCCGACCCTCGAGCTCGTCGACATCGCCGCCGTGGCGGAGCTCGCCCATGCCGCCGGGGCCGAGGTCGTGGTCGACAACGTCTTCTCCACGCCCCTCCTGCAGCGCCCGCTCGAGGAAGGCGCCGACGTCGTCGTCTACTCCGCCACCAAGCACATCGACGGCCAGGGCCGCTGCCTCGGCGGTGCGATCCTCGGCAGGAAGAGCTACCGCGACGACATCCTCCATCCCTATCTCAAGCATACCGGCCCGAGCCTCAGCCCGTTCAATGCCTGGGTGCTGCTCAAGGGCCTCGAGACCCTGCCGCTCCGCGTCGCCCGGCAATGCCAGAGCGCCCAGCGCATCGCCGAGCACCTCGAAGCCCACCCGAAGGTCCGCCGCACCCTCTACCCCGGCCTCGCCAGCCACCCCCAGCACGAGCTCGCCCGCCGCCAGATGCAGGCCGGCTCGACCCTCGTCGCCTTCCACGTCGGCAGTGGTGCCAATGGCGGCGATGGAGACAAGGAACGCGCCTTCGAGGTCCTGAACAGGCTTCGGCTCGCCGTCATCTCCAACAATCTCGGCGACAGCAAGACCATGGTGACCCACCCCGCCACCACCACCCACTCGAAGCTGCCGGTCGAGGAACGCCGGACCCTCGGCATCACCGACGACCTCATCCGCCTCTCCATCGGCCTCGAGCACGTCGACGACCTGATCGCCGACCTCGACCAAGCGCTGGCGTGAGGCAAGGCGCGAAGGGCGGCATCCGCCGGCAGGTGCCCGGCCTCACCCGGACATGACCGAGCGCCGTTTGGTCCGAGCGGGCGGGAAGGACGAGAAGACCGCCTCGCGCGGCACCGTCTGCTGGCTGCCCAGCCAGGCATCGAGCGCGGCCCGGTCCATCGGCCTGGCGTAGAGATAGCCCTGCAGCAGCGTGATGCCGCACTGGTGCAGGAGCTCGATCGTCGCCGTCGCCTCGACCCCTTCGGCCACCACCTCGATGCCCAGTTCCTGGCCGAGCGAGGCCGTGGCCCGGATCATCGCAAGAGGGCGCAGCCGCGAGCCGGCACCGGCGGTCAGCTGGCGGATGAAGCTCTTGTCGATCTTGATGATGTCGACGGGGAAATGCTGGATGTGGCTCAGCGACGAATAGCCCGTGCCGAAATCGTCGAGCGCGATCCTGATGCCGCGGTCGCGCAGCCGGTGCAGCCGGCGGGCCACGTCGTCGGGCCGCTGGAGCAGCATGGTCTCGGTGATCTCCAGAACCAGCCGGCCGGCAAGGCCCGGGTGTTCCGCCAGGACCGCGTCCAGCTTCTCCTCGAGCCGGTCGTCGAGCTGGCGCGGCGAGAGGTTGACGGCAAGATAGAGCTCGGAAGCACCGTGACGCTGCGCGACGTCCAGGAGGTCCGCCACGCCGCGCAGCAGGGCGAAATGGCCGAGCTCGATGATCTGGCCGGTTTCCTCGGCGATCGGGATGAACCGCTCCGGCCCGAGCGTGCCGCGGGTCGGGCAGGCGAGCCGCAGCAACGCCTCGATGCCGACGACCTGGCCAGTACGCGCGTCGATGATCGGCTGGTAGACCAGGGAGAACCGGTCGCGCTCCAGGCCGTCCTGAATGAGCTCGTGCACCCGGGCGAGCTCGACCGCCTTCTGGCCGATCGCCCGGTTGTAGACGACGTGGGCGTTCTTGCCGTCCTGCTTGGCCGTGTACATCGCGAGATCGGCGAACCTGAGAACCTCGTCGGGCGCCTCGTTCCGCCAGTCGGTGAAGGCGATGCCGATGCTGGCGCTGACGAAGGCCCTGACCCCGTCGAGATCGAAGGGCGCCCGCAGGTGCTCGATCAGCTCATCGGCCAGCCGCGTGACCGCGGCACGCTCGCTCAGGCCATGGCAGATGATCGCGAACTCGTCGCCGCCAAGGCGGGCGATGACGTCCGTCGGGCGGACACAGCGGTGCAGCCGCGCCGTCGCCGCCACCAGGAGCTTGTCGCCGACCTGATGGCCGTAGGTGTCGTTGACCCACTTGAAGTTGTCGAGGTCGATGAAGAGCACGGCATCGAGCAGGTCGCCGGCCGGTGGGTCCGCCGTCGAGGCCTGCAGATGGGCGAGAAAGCCGCGCCTGTTGGGCAGCCCGCAAAGCGGATCGGTCAGCGCCAGGCGCTCGAGCCGACGCTCGGCCGCGCGCAGGTCGCTGATGTCCGTCGAGACGAAGAGATGGCTCGAGTCCTGGGCCGTCGAATCCCGATCGTCGACCCCGGAGAGCAGGATGTCCAGCTCCGTGCCGTCGCGGCGCTGCAGCGCGAGCGGGACGTCGACGACCGCTTCGCCGCGCGCCAGCGGCCCGCGCACCCGGCACTCGTAGGTGGCGGCGGCGGCAGCCGGGAGGAACCGCGCCAGGGGCTGGCCGAGAACGTCGTCACGAGAAAAACCCGTGGCGGCCAGCCAGTGATCGCTGACGCTGGTGACGACGCCCGCTGCGTCGGTGGCGCACAGCAGGGCGGGCGTGATGTTGTAGATCCGGTCGAGGTCGAGGAAGGCCTGCCGCAGCCGGTCGGCATCGGCCCGCATGCGCGTCTGCATGTCGTTGAAGGCAAGAGTGATGCGGCCGATCTCGTCGTCCGAGACATGCGGGGCGAGATGGGCCTCGCCCGAGCGCTCGCTCAGCCGGATCGCCTGCAGCAGGCTGTCGAGCGGCCGGCCGACGATCAGGCGAAAGCCGACCCAGCAGGCGCCGAGGGCGATCGCCAGCCCGCCGACCAGCATGAGCAGCGCCAGCTCGCGCCGCGACTGCCGTGCCTGCACGATCTCCGCGGTCGAGAGATGCACGACCAGGCGATCGTCGTCCGGGCCATCCAGCGGCATCTCGATGCTGACGTCGATCGACTCGCCCGTGCATCCGATCCGCGGCGGCACCAGCGACAGGCTCTCTCCGGTACGACCGCTGAAGAGCTCGGCGCAGCGCACGGCCTGGTCCGCCATCAATGCGCCGAGCAGCTCCTGGACGACACCCCGCATCGCACTCTCGCCGATCCCGGCGTCGCGCAGTCGCCCGGTCGCGGCGACGACCCGAGCCGCAGCGTTGCCGATCCGCGACGTCAGGCGATTGTGCGCTGCCTCCATGTCGAACGCGGCCATCGACCAGAGCCCGATCGACGCCGGAATGACGAAGCCGGGCACCAGCAGCAGTGCCAGCTTGGTGAACAGCCGGTTGGCGCTGCCGTCGAGCCGACACCAACGCGGCCACCATGTCCGCGTCGGCGCCAGGACGTTCGCCGTGGCCACCGCCCGCCTACTTCAGCCGCCTGACCTGCCCGCGCTTCATCATCTCCTGGAGCGGCGAGCGGTTGCCGATCTCGGTCCGGAACGTGACGAACCGCCCGTCCGCGACGGCCACATAGAGATCGATGGGCAGGGATCGACCGGCGGCGTCCTTGAGCTCGGCGCAGAGCACGAAGTGGTCGCCCATCGTCATAATCATGGGATGCGCCTGGGTCGGGAACAGCTCGATCACCTCGCCGCTCGCCATGTCGAGGTGCAGGACCGCACCGTCGATGCTGAGCGAATCGATGTGCCGCTGCATCGCGGCCTGCAGGCGCACCTTGTCCGCCGTGCTGTCGCCGCCACCGCTGGCAAGGACCGGCAGGCCGCCTGCCAGCATGATGCACAAGGCGGCGACAACGGCCAGGAAGCGCATGGCTTTGCCCCTCGGGTTCGATGGGAGAAGCCGTTCTATCGATTAGGTCTTAAGCGGAGGTTAACGGCGGGTCACCCTCGCCGCGACCGCCACCCGTTCGAAGCTGCCGCCCGAGGAACGCCGTGCCAGCAACAGCGCGCCGGTTGCAATCCGAACAGGGCGTCTGAAC
>CAZGUW010000003.1:0-54743 GCA_964528705.1 uncultured Geminicoccaceae bacterium | reverse complement strand
AGAATCGGACGTTCGCCGGGCCCTGGCTCTGCGGCACGAACTGCGCCGAGACCGATGCCGCCGACTGGGCGAACGCCCAGGACGGCAATGACTGGCTCCTGCCGCACGGTCACGGCGCGCTGCTGCAGGAGGTCGCCTCGGGGCTCGCTGTCACCACCGATTGCGCCCTGCGGGCGGTCGAGGTGCGACGTGACCGGGTGCTGCTCGACACGACGGGCGGCACGCTCGCCGCGCGGCATGCCGTGCTGACCGTACCGCTCGGCGTCCTGGCGGCCGAGGCGATCCGCTTCGATCCGCCACTGCCGGCCGCAGTGCTCGGGGCCCTCGACGACCTGCCCATGGGCTGCCTGATGAAGGTCGGCTTCGCCCTCAAGGGCGACCCGCTCGGCGAGACCGGCTCGTACTACCTCCACCATCCGGTCCGGGACGAATCGGGCGTTCTCTACCTCGTCCGCCCGGCCGGTACCGAGCTCGGCTATGCCTTCGTCGGCGGTGCCGCGGCCCGCGAGCTCGAGCAGGCCGACCAGGCGGCGGCGCGCGAGGCGGTGCTCGATCCGCTCCGTCACCTGCTCGGTGCCGGCGCCGTGAGTCGGACGATCGGCGCCAGCATCGCGACACGCTGGGGCCGCGATCCCTGGAGCCTCGGCAGCTATGCCATCGCCCGGCCCGGCGGGGCCGCCGCGCGCAAGCTGCTGAACTTCCCGATCCACGACCGGCTGCATCTCGCGGGCGAGGCCAATGCGCCAGGGGGCTGGCAGGCCACGGTCGCGGGCGCCTGGCTCGCCGGCCGGGCGGTGGTGCGGCGTATTGTCGAGGGGGCCGTGCCCGGCTGAGACCCGACCGGCGCCGCTCGCGCGTTGACCCCGAAGCGTCAATCGCGTATGCGCACGCCAGTTTTCCCAATCAGTTCGCCCGTCCGGCCCGCGGCCAAGCCGCCGGGACACGTGCGGTGCCTGACCTTCGAGGATCGACGTCCATGGCTGTCCCACGCAAGAAGACCAGCCCGCAGAAGCGCAACCAGCGCCGGGCGCACGACGCACTCTCCCTGCCCTCGGTGATCGAGGACAAGGATTCCGGCGAGTTCCGCCGGCCGCACCACATCGATCTCAAGACCGGCATGTATCGCGGCCGGCAGGTGATCGTCCAGAAGGCCGAGGTCGCCGACGACGAGGACTGAGGCGCCTGCGTGCCGCGGGAACCGCGGCACGAGCGGGTGCGCAGCGAAGCGGGCCTTCAGCACAGGCGGCTGGAGGCCTTTTTGCGTTGACCGCGCCCGTCGGCCGCACGCGGCAGTCACGACCTGCCGGTATCGGCCGCATCCCGGTGCCGGTTCATCATGAAGCGCTCGATCTGCCGGCGGCGCCGGCCGGAGCGGATCTGCTCCGCCGCGAAGCTGCGCGGCCGAATGCGCCGCTGGCAGCCTTCCCAGACAAGATCGAATGAGCGTTCGGCGGCGATCAGCGCGTCCGCTCCCGTGAAGACGCCCGCCACCAGGATCTCCAGCCGCTCGGCCCGCGTGGCGAGATCGATCGCACCGTCAGCGGGGCCGACTTCCTCGGCCACGCGTGCGACGAGGCTGCGAAACGTGCCGATGTTCAGGTATTCCCCGCTCTTCAGCGGTCCCTGCAGCGACTGGGAACGGTAGTCCAGCTGCTCCGAGAGCGTCGTGTCCTGCTCGCTCAGGACGGAGGTGTAGGATCGGCCATCGGCATGGAGCGTCGCCACCACGGAATCCATGTAGACCGGTTGCGCGCTCATGTTGGCGATGAGGCAATTGGCCTTGTCGAAGGCGCCGGCGCCGAAGTTGATGAGGATCTTCGGCCGGTTGCTGCGCCGGTAGCTTCGGAGAATCAGATCGAGATAGACCGCCCAGATCAGCACCGTCGCGAGGCTCGCGAGGGCGCTGATCGAGCCGCCATGCTGCTGCAGCCAGTCCCACATGTCCTGTCGATCGATGTGCCGCCGAGGCGGTGCTTGCGGGTTTCACGAGCGCAAACCCGCCGCACGCCGCAACGTTCCCTTGGCAGCGACAACGGCACGCTCGGCCCGGCACGCAGCCGGGCGGCATCCAGTCAACATGTAAGGGGGTGGCTGGTAGCGGAGGAGGGACTCGAACCCCCGACACAGGGATTATGATTCCCCCGCTCTACCAACTGAGCTACTCCGCCGAGCCGCTGTGGAGATATGTCCGACGACGCCCCGCGTCAAGCGTCCAAAACGGCCGCGGAGCGCGTCTCGCTGCCGGATTCGCCGCCGGCCGGTGACGTCCGCTCAATCCACCCGCCGCCGAGCAGTCGCTCGCCCGCGTAGAGCACGGCGGCCTGGCCGGGTGCCACGCCCGCCTGCGGTTCGTCGAAGATGAGCCCGGCCCTGTCGCCGCCGGCCGGATCCGCGAGGCGGCCCGTGACCGCCGGCTCGTTGTAGCGGTGCTTGATGGCCAGCCGCTCGCCCGCGGCCGGCCGGTCGAGCCAGTTGCAGTCGGCGATGCTGAGCCCGCCCGTCAATCCCGCCGCGCGCGGGCCGACATGGACGACGGCCTGCTCGGCATCGAGCCCGACGACGTAGAGCGGCTCGCCCGCCGCGACCTTGAGCCCGCGCCGCTGGCCCACGGTGAAGCGGCCGATGCCGGCATGCTCGCCGAGCCGGCGGCCGTCGACGTGGAGGATGGTCCCCTTGCGCATCGCCCTGGGCGCCAGCTTGCCGACGATGCTGCTGTAATGGCCGGTCGGCACGAAGCAGATGTCCTGGCTCTCGGGTTTCTTCGCCACGGGCAGGGCGAGACGCTCGGCCGCGGCCCGGGTCGCCGCCTTGTCGAGCCCGCCGAGCGGGAAGCGGACGTAGTCGAGCTGGTCCCGGGTCGTGGCGAAGAGGAAGTAGCTCTGGTCCTTCTGCGCGTCCCGGGCCTGCCAGAGCTCGGCATCGACCCGACCGCCGACCCTGCGGGCGTAGTGCCCGGTGGCGAGGGCCACGGCTCCCAGTTCCCGCGCCACCTCGAGCAGATCCTGGAACTTGATCTTCTGGTTGCAGCGCACGCAGGGGATCGGCGTGCGGCCGGCGGCATAGCTCGAGGCGAAATCGTCGATGACGGCTGCCTTGAAGCGTGCCTCGAAGTCGAGGACGTAGTGCGGGATGCCGATGGCGTCGGCGACGTTGCGGGCATCCTCGATGTCCTGCCCGGCGCAGCAGGCACCCTTCCGGCCGGTCGCTGCGCCGTGGTCGTAGAGCTGCATGGTGATGCCCACCACGTCACAGCCGGCCTCCTTCAGGAGGGCCGCGGTCACCGCACTGTCGACCCCGCCCGACATGGCGACGACCACCCGCTCGCCGGGGGCAAGGGCCAGATTTCCGAGGTCGATCTCAGCCATCGAGCAGGCTCGTCCGCGGCACCCGGACGACGAGGCCGTCCACCCCGGCCTCGAGCCTGACCTGGCAGCCGAGCCTCGAGGTCGCCGCCAGGCTCTCGGCCAGGTCCAGCATCTCCTCCTCCTCCTCGGACGGCGCCGGCAGGCGGGCGAACTGGTCCGGCTCGACGATCACGTGGCAGGTGGCGCAGGCCATGGCCCCGCCGCAAGCCCCCTCGATGGCGATATCGAGGTCGCGCGCCACCTCGAGCAGGCTGGCGCCGGCCCTGGCGTCGGTGCTGATCTCGCGGCCATCCGGCAGGACGAACGTCACCCGCACTCTCGCCTCGGGTTCAGACGGAGAAGCTTTCTCCGCAACCGCAGCGCGCCTTCTCGTTCGGGTTGCGGAAGACGAACATGGCGCCGAGCCGGTCCTCGACCCAATCGATCTCGGTGCCGAGGACGAACATCACGGCAGCCGGATCGACCACCACCTTGACGCCGTCCTTCTCGACCACCGTGTCGTCATCGGCGATCTCGCGGGCGAAATCGAGCTTGTAGCTCATGCCCGAGCAGCCCGTGCTCTTCACCCCGAGCCGGAGGCCGGCGGCGGTCTGCTCGTTGCTCAGAAGGTCGCGCACCCGCGCCACCGCGGCGGGCGTGAGATCGACCAGGGCACCAGACATCGGCGAAGTCCCGTTCACTTGTCCACGGACCTTATGTCGTCCCGATCGGCCACGCGACAAGACCGGATTGACCGGATCGCCTCTAGAGTGTGTTCCGACGCCGGCGCCCGGCGAGACCGGCCCAGGCGTCGATGAAGCGGTCGATGTCGGCGGCGCTCGTGCTCCAGCCGAGGCTCACGCGGATGGTCGAATCCGCGAGCGCCGGTGCGACGCCCATGGCGGCGAGGACGTGGCTTCGGGCGACCTTGCCGGAGGAGCAGGCGGCCCCGGCCGAGACCGCCACGCCCTCGAGGTCGAGAGCCATGACCTGGGTCGCCGCGGCCATGCCGGGCAGCGCCAGGGCCGTGATGTGCGGGGCGCGCGGTGCTTCCGCACCGATGACGACCGCATCCGCGACCTGCCGGCAGGCTTCCGCCTCGAGTGTGCGGCGCAGTTCCGCCAGGCGGTCCGCCTCCCCGGGTTCGATCGCGCCGGCCGCCGCGGCGAAGCCGGCGATGCCGGCGACGTTCTCGGTCCCGGCGCGCCGGCGGTGCTCCTGGCCGCCGCCCCGGAGCAGGGGCTCGAAGGCGTTGGGGTCGCGCAGCCAAAGCGCCCCAACGCCTTTCGGCCCGCCCAGCTTGTGGGCGGAGAGGGTGATGCTGTCGGCGCCGAGTGCGGCGACGTCGAGCGGCAGCCGGCCGAAGGCCTGCACGGCATCGACATGCAGCCGGGCCCCGGCCCGCCGCGCCAGCCTGGCCGCTTCGGCGACTGGCTGCAGCACGCCGGTCTCGTTGTTGACGAGCATGAGGGCGACACTGGCGACACCCCCGCTCTCGAGCGCCGCCTCGAGGGCGGCGAGGTCGAGGCGGCCGGCGCTGTCGACGGCCACGGGCTCGACGCCGGGCTGGGCCAGGACGGAAGGGTGCTCGACGGCGGCCGCCAGCACCCGCCCCGCCCCGCCTAGCGCCGCGGCATTCGCTTCCGTGGCGCCGCTGGTGAAGACGATGCCGCCCGTGGCAGCGCCTAGCGCTGTGGCCAGTTGGCGCCGGGCCGCCTCGACGACGGCGCGCGCCGCCCGGCCCTCATCGTGCACCGACGACGCGTTGCCCGCGAGATCGAGGGCCCGAACCAAGGCCGCGCGGGCGGCCGGGCGGAGCGGGGACGAGGCGGCGTGGTCGAGATAGGCGCGCGCCGTCACCGGCGCAGATTGGCCACCAGCACGCGGTCGGAGTCGGCCTCCGGCTGCTGGGCGGGCGCTGCGGCGCGAGCCGCGGCGATCTCGTTCTCGAGCTGCTCGACCCGCGCGCAAAGCTGGTCGATAGCAACGACCACCGGATCGGCGCTGGTGCCGGGTTCGTTGCCGTAGGCGGGGAAGCAGGTCGTGCCGGTGGCCGCGAGGCGTCGGGCCACCGCATGGCCGGGGACGCCGACGACGGTCGAATGGGGCTCGACGGCCTGCAGGACGACGGCATTCGAACCGATCCTGGCCCCCCGGCCGACAGTGAACGGGCCGAGCACGGCGGCACCGGCGCCGACCACGACGCCGTCCTCGAGGGTCGGATGGCGCTTGCCCGGGTCGCCGCTGACGCCGCCGAGGGTGACGCCCTGGTAGAGCGTCACGTCGTCGCCGACCTCGGCGGTCTCGCCGATCACCACACCCATGCCGTGGTCGATGAAGAAGCGCTCGCCGATCCGCGCACCCGGGTGAATCTCGATGCCGGTCAGGAACCGGCCCAATTGCGAGATCCAGCGGGCGAGCAGCAGCCAGCCGGACGTCCAGAGCCGGTGCGCCAGCCGGTGCAGCAGCAGGGCATGCAGGCCGGGGTAGCAGAGCAGCACCTCGGCGCGCGACCGGGCCGCCGGATCGCGGGCGAAAACGGCCTCGATGTCGTCGCGGATTTTCTTGAACATCGGCGCTCGCATGCGGTATAGGCCGCAGTCTGCCCAACGCCAGTCACGCTCTCGGCTTCGGCCCCTCCATGGGACGTACGCTTTGATGCGCGGCTCGAACGAAGAACGCCTGACGGCACGCTCGGAGTATAGGTTGGCGCTGGTCGGGGTCAATCAAGGCCGAAGCACCCTGCGTTCGGGGTGATCTTCTGCGCGATCGGATCGCCGGGTCCGCCAGAAGATGCCGTACCGCCGGGACGATCGCCGTCGCTGTTGTCGGCGCAGGAGTGTGAGGAACATGCCGGAAGTCATTTTCAACGGCTCGGACGGGCGCCTCGAGGGGCGCTATGTGCACGGCGAGGGCCCGAACCCGCCATTGGCGATCATCCTGCACCCGCACCCGCAATATGGCGGGACGATGAACAACCGCCTCGTCCATCTGATGTTTCACATGTTCGCGCGGCGCGGCTTCTCGACCCTGCGCTTCAACTTCCGCGGCGTCGGCCGCAGCCAGGGCGTGTTCGACCATGGCCAGGGCGAATTGCGCGACGCGGCGGCGGCGCTCGACTGGATGCAGACGCACAACCCCAACAGCCCCATCGCCTGGTGCGGCGGGTTCTCGTTCGGCGCCTGGATCGCCATGCAGCTGCTCATGCGGCGGCCCGAGATCCAGGGCTTCATGTGCGCCGGCCTGCCGGCCAACATGTACGATTTCAGCTTCCTCGCCCCGTGCCCCTCGTCCGGCCTGATCATCCACGGCGAGCGCGACATGGTGACCCCGCCCGAGGCGGTCGAGAAGCTGGTCAACAAGCTGAGCCAGCAGCGCGGCATCACCATCGACTTCCACCAGATCGACAGTGCCGACCACGTCTTCACCAACGACCGGGACGAGTTCGAGGCGATCTGCGAAGCCTATCTCGACAAGCGGCTGAAGCCGACCGCGGAGCCGATGGCCCTGGCGCGCTGAAGCCTGTATCGAAACCCGGCCGGCGCCCCCGGCCGGCATCATTCGTGACACCGATCGGACACCCATGAGCAGCTACCGCTCGGATCTGCTGCGCACGCTCGAGGAGCGCGGCTACATCCATCAATGCACCGATGGCGAGGCGCTGGACGAGCTGGCCCTGAACGGCCGCGTGGTCGCCTATGTGGGCTACGACTGCACCGCCGACAGCCTGCATATCGGGCATCTGGTCAGCATCATGATGCTGCGGGTGCTGCAGCAGGCCGGGCACACGCCGATCGCCCTGGTCGGCGGCGGCACCACCAAGGTCGGCGACCCCTCGTTCCGCGACGAGAGCCGCCCGCTTCTCGACGACGCCGCGATCGAGGCCAACAAGGCCGGGATCAAGCGCTCGCTCGGCGCCTATCTCGATTTCGGCGGCTCGGCGCTCATGGCCGACAATGCCGAGTGGCTCGACGAGCTGCGCTATATCCCGTTCCTGCGGGACTTCGGCACGCATTTCACCATCAACCGGATGCTGACCTTCGACAGCGTCAAGCTCCGGCTGGACCGCGAGCAGCCGCTGACGCTGCTCGAGTTCAACTACATGGTCATGCAGGCCTATGACTTCCTCGAGCTCGGCCGGCGCTACGGCTGCCAGCTGCAGATGGGCGGCTCGGACCAGTGGGGCAACATCGTCAACGGCGTCGAGCTCGGCCGGCGGATCGACGGCCGGCAGCTCTTTGGCCTGACGACCCCGCTGATCACCACGGCGTCCGGGGCGAAGATGGGCAAGACCGCGGCGGGTGCGGTCTGGCTCAACGAGGACCGGCTGGTCCCTTTCGACTACTGGCAGTACTGGCGCAACACCGAGGACGCCGATGTCGGCCGCTTCCTCCGGCTCTTCACCGAGCTGCCGCTCGACGAAATCGCCCGGCTGGAGAAGCTCGAAGGGGCGGAGATCAACGACGCCAAGAAGATCCTGGCCTTCGAGGCGACCGCACTGCGCCACGGTGCCGAAGCCGCCGAGGCGGCGGCCGCGGCGGCACGGGCCCAGTTCGAGGAGGGCGGGTCCGCCGCCGGCCTGCCGACCGTCGCGGTCGATGGCGCGCGCCTGGCCGCGGGCTTGCCCGTCATCGAGCTCTTCCAGCTTGCCGGGCTCGCCGCCTCGAACGCGGAGGCCCGCCGGCTCGTCCGGGGCGGCGGGGCCCGGCTGAACGACGCCCGCATCGACGACGAGCTGCTCGTGGTGGACGGCACTGCCCTGGCCGACGGCCGGCTCAAGCTTTCCGCCGGCCGGAAACGTCACGTGCTCGTCGAAGCGGGCTGATAGGCAAGGCGCCGATCGGGTCTGGCCGATCGGCACCGCCTGATCGGCGCTTGACCGGATCGGGCGGAACGGTGACCTTGCCGCCCCTTGCGGTGCGGCCCGGGCCGCCACCCGCAGCTTATTCTGGTCGATCGCCCGTGTCCCTGCATCTGCCGAACGTCGCCCTGCCCCAGCCGCCGCCGTCGAGCGACGGCCCGGAAGAGCCCTGGCTCGCCCGCTTTCGCGCAGCGGCGGTGCGCAACGCCGATCCGTCGATCCACGAACGGCTCGAAGCCTGCCTCGGCCAGCCCGAGCTTCGGGACCTGCTCGCGGCCGTCTTCGGCTACAGCCCGTTCCTCGCCGAGTGCCTGACGCTCGACCCGGCTATCCTCGTCGACTTCGCCGAGCGAGGGGCCGGACCGATCGTCGAGGCGGAACTCGGCCGGATCGACGACCTGCCCTTCGACCGCAACCGGCTCCTGCCGGGGCTGCGCAAGGCGCGCCGGCGGATCGCGGCGGCGGTCGGCCTCGCCGATCTCGCCGGCCTCTTCGACCTCGACCAGGTGACCCTGAGCCTCAGCCGCCTCGCCGACCATGCCACCGAGGCGGTGCTCGCGACATTCCTCGCCGAAGCGGCCAAACGGGGCGAGATCGAGCTCGCCGACCCCGAGCGGCCGACGCGCGACTGCGGCATCTTCATCGTCGGCATGGGCAAGCTCGGTGCGAACGAGCTCAACTACTCCTCGGACATCGACCTCATCGTCTTCTTCGACCCGGAGCGCATCGTCTACCAGGGGCGCGAGACCGCCATGGCGCTCGCCGTCCGCGCCGCCCGTGCCATCGTCTACGGGCTCGAGCACAGGAGCCGCGACGGCTACGTCTTCCGCACGGATCTGCGCCTGCGACCCCACCCGCCGGGTCATCCGCTCGCGCTCTCCGTCGATGCCGCCGAGATCTATTACGAGCGGCACGGGCAGAACTGGGAGCGCGCCGCCTTCATCAAGGCCCGGATCATCGCCGGCGACCGGCCGGCGGGCGAGGGGTTCCTCAGGCGCCTCGCTCCCTTCGTCTGGCGCCGGCATCTCGACTACGCGGCCATTCGCGACATCCACTCGATCAAGCGGCAGATCAACGCGCATCGCGGTTTCGGCACCATCGGCGTGCGCGGCCACGACCTCAAGGTTGGCCGGGGCGGCATCCGCGAGATCGAGTTCTTCGTGCAGACCCAGCAGCTCATCCTCGGCGGCCGCCACCCCGAGCTGCGCGACCCCCGCACCCTGACGACGCTGCAGAAGCTGGTCGACGGACGCTGGGTCGACGGTGCGGCCGGCGACGATCTCGACCGGGCCTACCGCTTCCTCAGGGCGCTCGAGCATCGCCTGCAGATGGTCGCCGACAAGCAGACCCAGACCCTGCCGACGCGCGACAACGAGCTCGACCAGTTCGCCCGCTTCGCCGGCTTCGCCGATCCGGACTCCCTTGGCAGCGCCATCATGGTCGCGCTGCAGTCGGTCGAGCGCCACTACGCCCAGCTCTTCGAGGCCGAGCCGGATCTCGGCGCCGGCCGCCAGCTCGTGTTCACCGGCACCGACGACGACCCCGGCACGCTCGAGACCCTGCGCGAGATGGGCTTCAAGGACCCGGCCGCCGCGGCCGGCCGGATCAGGCAATGGCATCACGGCCACATCCGCGCCACGCGCAGCACCCGGGCACGCGAGATCCTGACCGAGCTGACCCCCGGCATCCTCAACGCCCTGCAGCGGCAGGCCGATGTCGACGAGGCCTTCCGGCTGTTCGACGCCTTCCTCGAAGGGCTGCCCGCCGGCGTGCAGTTCTTCTCGCTGGTGCGCGCCAACCCGAACCTGCTTACCCTGATCGGCGACCTGATGGGCGCGGCGCCGCGGCTGGCACAGGTGCTGGCCGGCAACGTGGCGCTCTTCGACGCCATGCTGGCGCCCGATTTCTTCGAGCCTTTGCCCGACGAGGCGGTGCTCGAGGCCGAGTTCAGCCGGCTCCGGCGCGATGCGCGGCATCTCGAGGGCCTGCTCGACCTCTGCCGGCGCTGGGCCCAGGGCCGGCAGTTCCAGGCGGGCCTGCACGTGCTGCTCGGCCTCGCGGACGCTGCCTCGGCGAGCCGGGCGCTCACCAGCATCGCCGAGCTCGTCATCCGCACCCTCCTGCCGGAGGCCGAGAACTGGCTGGAGGAGCAGCACGGGCGGATCGCGGGTGGCAGCTTCTGCGTGCTCGGCCTCGGCAAGCTGGGCTCGCGCGAGCTCAGCCTCGGCTCCGACCTCGACCTCGTCTTCATCTTCGAGGCGCCGGAAGACGCGGAGTCGGACGGGGCGAAGCCGCTCGCCGCCACGCCCTACTATGCCCGGCTCGGCCAGCGTCTCGTCAGCGCCATCAGCGCCCGGACCGCCGAGGGCCGGCTCTACGAGATCGACACGCGCCTCAGACCATCCGGCAATGTCGGGCCGATCGCCTGCAGCCTCGCCAACTTCCGCCGCTACCAGGAGACCACCGCCCAGGTCTGGGAACGCCAGTCGCTGACCCGGGCCAGGGTCGTCGCCGGCGATCCCGGCCTTGCCGCCGACGTGACGGCCGCGATCGACGAGGCGCTGGCCCGGCCGTCCGACCCGGAGCAGCTGGCCCGCGAGGTCCGCGCCATGCGCTTGCGGATCTTCAAGGAGCACGGCAGCGACAGCCCCTGGAACCTCAAGCATTGCCGGGGCGGACTCGTCGATCTGGAATTCGCGGCGCAGTACCTGGTCCTGCGGCACGGCCCCGAGCATCCGGGCCTGCGGCGCACCGATACGGGCGGCATCCTCGACGCTGCCATCGAGGCCGGCCTGATCGATGCGGCGGTTGGCCGCCAGCTCCTGCAGGCCCTGGCCCTGCTGCAGGCGCTGCAGGCGGTGCTCCGTCTCTCGCTGAGCGACCGCTTCGAGCCGCGGCAGGCGCCGCTGGGCCTGCGCGAGGCCCTGGTGCGGGCCGCCAATCGCCAGCTCGGCCTCGGCGTGCCCGTGGCGCATTTCGCGGCGGTCGAGGAGCTGCTCGTCGAATGCGAGACGGCCGCACGCCAGTACTTCGACACGCTCTGCCCGCCGGAGGCGGAGGGCGAGCCCACCACGACCAGCCCAGAATAAGCAACGGGGGAAAGACGCGATGAGCGAGCCCAAGGAAGGCGACATGATGCCGGCGTTCGAGCTGCCGACCGACGGGGGCGGCACGGTCTCGAGCGAGAGCCTGAAGGGTCGGCCCTACGTGCTCTACCTCTATCCCCGGGACGACACGCCGGGCTGCACCAAGGAGGCGCAGGGCTTCACCGAGCACAAGGCCGCCTTCGCGGCGCTGGGCGTGCCGGTCGTCGGGCTTTCGAAGGACGACGTCGCGAGCCACGACAAGTTCAAGGCGAAGTACGACCTCGATCTCGTGCTCGCCTCCGACGCGAGCGGCGCGCTGGTCGAGGGGCTGGGCGCCTGGGTCGAGAAGAGCAATTACGGCAAGACCTACATGGGCATCGACCGCTCGACCTTCCTCGTCGACGGCGAGGGGCGGATCGCCCGGGCGTGGCGCAAGGTCAAGGTGCCGGGCCATGTCGAGGAAGTCCTCGACGCCGCGCGCACGCTCGGCGGCTGAACCAGGGAGACCGGATCTTGAGCCCTCGCACCCTGGCGCTCGATGGCGCCTTGCAGACCTATCTCGATGCCGTCGGCGGACGTGAGCACCCGGAGCTGGCACGTTTGCGCGCGGCGACCGACGCACTGGCCGATGGCGTCATGCGCAGCTCGACCGTGCAGGTCCAGCTCCTGGCGCTCTTGATCGAGCTCATCGATGCGCGCCGCGTCCTCGAGATCGGCTGCTTCACGGGCTACGGCACCCTCGGCATGGCCCTCGCTTTGCCGCCCGAAGGCCGGCTCACCACGCTCGACGTCAACGACGACTGGGCAGCGCTCGGCCGGCAGCACTGGCGGGAGGCCGGTGTCGCGCAGCGCATCGACTTCCGGTCGGGCCTCGCCATGGACAGCATCGCCGAGCTGATCGCCGAGGGATCGTCCGGCAGCTTCGATCTCGTTTACGTGGACGCCGACAAGAAAGGCTACCCGCAATACTACGAGGCGGCCCTCGGCCTCCTGCGGCCGGGCGGCCTCGTCGCCCTCGACAACATGCTGTGGCACGGGACGGTGGCCGATCCGAACGACCGGTCACGGCAGGCCGAGACGCTGCGCGGCCTGACCCGGGAGATGCACGGCGACGAGCGGGTGACGCCGGTGCTGCTGCCGATCGGCGACGGGCTCCTCCTGGCGCGCAAGCGCGGCTGAGCCGGACGGGCCGCTCTGAGCACCGCATCGGCCGCCGATCGCCGCCACGAGCTCGAGGATGTGCGCCGGCTCTTCGAGCGGCGCGAGATCCTCGTCGAGATCGCGCGCCGCGAGGGCGGGCGGGCAGCGGACCGCGCCGCCGGGCTCGCCGAGCACGAGGCGGAGACGCTGCTCGAGCGGCGGCTGCGGCGCCTCACGGATTCCGAGCTCGCCTTCCTCGTCGAGACCCTGCCGCCGACCGAGCGGCGCCTCGCCTGGCAGCTCATCCCCAACGCGCGGGCCGGGGCCGTGCTCTGGGAGGTCGGCGACGAGGTGGCCGACGACCTGGTCGCCCAGACCGACGACCAGCGGCTCCTGGCCATCGCCCGCCAGCTCCACCCGGACGGGCTGGTCGAGGTCGTCAACCACCTGCCGGACACGGTGCGCCGCGAGCTGGAGGCCGGGCTGCCGCCCCGGGTCCGCGACTGGCTGATCGACGTCCAGACCTATCCCGAGGAGACGGTCGGGCGCGAGATGAGCCAGGAGGCGGTCGCCATCATCGACACGGCGACCGTGAAGGAGGCGCTGAAGACGTTGCGCCGCCTGAAGGCCCTGCCGCAGCAGACCGACAAGCTCTTCGTGGTCGACCGGACCCGCCGGCTGGTCGGCGTGGTCCGGCTCGAGCAGCTGGTCACGACCCCGCCGCGCCGTGCCCTCGTCGACATCGTCGACCGCTCGCCCATCACCTTCAAGCCGACCGAGACGGCCCATGCGGCGGCCAGCGCCTTCGAACGCTACGATCTCGTCTCCGCCCCCGTCGTCGACGCAGATGGCCGGCTGCTCGGCCGGCTCACCGTGGATTCGATGATGGAGGTGCTGCGCGAGGAGGCGGAGCAGCAGGCGCTCAACCCGAGCGGGCTGAGCGGCGAGGAGGACCTCTTCGGCCCGGTCTGGCGGTCGGCCCGCCAGCGCTGGGCCTGGCTCGGCCTGAACCTCGTCACGGCGTTCATCGCGTCGCGCATCATCGGCGTCTTCGAGGGCAGCATCGAGAAGCTGGTGGCGCTGGCCACGCTGATGCCGATCGTCGCCAGCGTCGGCGGCAACACGGGCAACCAGACGATCGCGCTGGCGATACGCGGCCTGGCGCTCGGCCAGATCGACCGGGCCAATCTCTGGAGCTTCCTCGGCAAGGAATGCGGCATCGGCCTGGTCAACGGTGCCATCTGGGGCAGCGTGATGGGTGCTGTCGCCGCCGTGCTCTACCAGAACCCGACGCTCGGCCTCGTCATGGCCGTCGCCATGATGCTCAATCTCTGCCTCGCCGCCCTGGTCGGCGTCGGGGTGCCGGGTCTCATGGCGCGGTTCGGCCGCGACCCGGCCATGGGCAGCTCCGTGCTGCTCACCTTCCTCACCGACAGCCTCGGCTTCTTCATCTTTCTGGGCCTCGCCTCGCTCTTCCTCGTCTGAGCCCGTCTCAGCTCTCGCCGAGCGCTTCGCGGATGGTCAGGGCGACGCCTTTCGCACCGCCGGCTGCGTCGATCCGCCGCCAGGCGACGGAGTGCGTGTCCATCGCCGCCTGGGCGCGCACCACCTCGACATCGGCGTCCGACGCATCGCCGGTCCGCCCGGCCACCCGGTCCTCGAGGATGGCCTGGTCGGCCTCGAGCCAGAAACCGGCAAACGGCACATCCTGCATCGCCGCGGCGGTGGCGATCCGCTGCCGCTGCCAGTCCTGGCCGAAGACGCCGTCCGCGATCACCGTCCGCCCGGCGGCGAGCAGCACCTCCGCCCGCGCCGCGAGCCGCTCGAAGACCTCGTTCGACACGCCCTCGGTATAGGCCTCCGCTGGCAGGGTCGCCTCCGGCTCGGCGCCGAAGAGGCGCTTGCGGATCACGTCCGAGCGCAGCACGAACGCACCCGGCATGGCGCCGATCCAGGGTGCGATGAGGCGGGCCACGGTCGACTTGCCGGTGCCGGAGCGGCCGCCGATGGCGATCAGCCGGGGGGGCAAGGGCTCGAGGGCACGGCTGGCGAGATCCAGATAGGCCCGGGCCGGCCCGGCATTTCCGGCGAAACCCTCGACCTTGGCACGCACGGCGGCGCGGACGGAGAGGAAAAGCGGCAGCAGCGCCATGCCGGCATCGTCCTCGCGCCGCTCGTTCCAGGCCTGCAGCACGCCCTGCGCCGCCGCCCCAAAGCCGCGATCGAGGAGGTCCATGACGAGGAAGGCGAGGTCGTAGAGGATGTCCACCCGGGCGAAGGCATCGTTGAACTCGATGCAGTCGAAGAGCACGGGCCGGCCGTCGAGCAGCACGATGTTGGCGAGATGCAGGTCGCCGTGGCAGTGGCGGACAAGGCCGGCGGCTCGCCGCGCGTCGAGCAGGTCGGCCCGCCGGTCGAGCTCGGCGGCCGTCCGCGCCACGAGGGCTTCCACGGGCTCATGCGTGAAAACTTCCGGCACCGAGCGCCGCAGATCCTCGGCGTTGCCGTCGGCCACCTCGCGCATGGCGACGGCCCCGCCCGCCTCGACCAGGGGCTCCAGATGCTCGTGAAACGCGGCGACGCTGCGCGCCAGCGCTTCGACCAGGGTCGCGTCCAGTTCGCCGCGCTCGGCCACGTGGTCGAGCCGGCAGGCTTCCGGAAAGCGGCGCATCTCGAGGAGCCATTCCACGGGCTCGCCAGCGCCGTCGAGTGCCAGGCCTTTGGCGGTGCGGACCACCGGCAGGACACGCTCGTAGAGCTCGGGTGCCGTGCGCCGGTTCAGCCGCAGTTCGGCCTCGAGTGCGGCGCGGCGGGCATCGAGGGTGGTGAAGTCGAGAAAGCTGAAGGCCACGGGCTTCTTCAGCTTGTAGGCGTGGTCCGGCGTCAGCAGAATGATGGCGGCATGCGTCTCGATGCGCTCGACCGGCCCCGGCAGCAGGGCCGCGATCGCGTCGACCCCCGCCTTGTCGTGGCCCCTGCCCGTCTCTACATGACTGGTCAGTGAAACCTCCTATTTTCCGAGAGATCAATGGACATTCGCCGCGGTACCCTCGCCCTCATCGGTAACACACCACTGGTGCGCCTCAACCACCTGTCGGACGAGACCGGCTGCGAGATCCTCGGCAAGTGCGAGTTCATGAACCCGGGCGGCAGCATCAAGGACCGGGCGGCGCTCGCCATCGTCGAGGATGCCGAAGCGAAGGGCCTGCTCCGGCCCGGTGGGGTGATCGTCGAGGGTACCGCCGGCAATACCGGCATCGGCCTCGCCGTGGTCGGCAACGCCAAGGGCTACCGGACGGTAATCGTCATTCCCGAGACGCAGAGTCAGGAGAAGAAGGACATGCTCCTGGCCCAGGGTGTCGAGCTGATCCAGGTGCCGGCAGTGCCCTACCGCGACCCGAACAACTACGTAAAGTATTCCGGCCGCCTCGCTGCCGAACTCGCCGAGAAGGAACCCAACGGGGCGATCTGGGCGAACCAGTTCGACAACACGGCGAACCGCACGGGCCACTACCGCAATCTCGGCCCGGAGATCTGGCGCCAGACCGACGGCAAGGTGGATGCCTTCACCTGCGCCGCCGGCACGGGCGGCACCGTCGCCGGGGTTGGCCAGTACCTCAAGGAGCAGAACGCGAAGGTCCGCATCCAGCTCGCCGACCCGATGGGCGCCGCCCTCTACAATTTTTACAAGCACGGCGAGCTCAAGGCCGAGGGCAGCTCGATCACGGAAGGCATCGGCCAGGGCCGGATCACCGCCAATCTCGAGGATGCCCCGATCGACGACGCCTACCAGATACGAGACGAGGAGGCGCTGCCGGTGGTCTTCGACCTGATCCAGCGCGAGGGCCTGGTGCTCGGCGGCTCGTCCGGCATCAACGTCGCCTCGGCCGTCCGCCTCGCCCGCGAGCTGGGCCGGGGCCACACCATCGTCACCGTGCTCTGTGACTCCGGCAGCCGCTACACATCGAGGCTCTTCAACCCTACCTTCCTCGGCGGGAAGAACCTGCCGATCCCGCCCTGGATGAAAGAGGGCGCGTGAGCGGCCCGCCAGGGAGCAGTACCTTGACCGACCCTCTCGTCTCGACCGACTGGCTCGCCGAGCGCCTGGAAGCGCCCGACATCCGTGTGGTCGACAGCACCTGGTTCATGCCCGCCGAGAGCCGCGACCCAATGGCGGAGTACGAGGCGGCGCACATTCCGGGGGCCGTCTTCTTCGACATAGAGGATGTCTCGGAGAGCGACACCGACCTGCCGCACATGCTGCCGAGCCCGACCAAGTTCTCGTCACGGGTGCGCAAGCTCGGGCTCGGCGACGGCGTGCGCATCGTCGTCTACGACAACAACCGCTTCTATGCGTCCGCCCGGGTCTGGTGGATGTTCCGGGTGATGGGCCACGAGGACGTCGCCGTGCTCGATGGCGGGCTCGCCAAGTGGCGCGCTGAGGGGCGCCCGGTGGACGACCAGCCGGTTCGCCCGACCGAGCGCCATTTCACGCCGCGGCTGAACAACTTCCTCCTCCGCGACCTCGAGCAGATGCGCGCCAACCTGACCAGCCGGCAGGAGCAGGTGGTCGACACCCGCTCGGCCGCCCGGTTCACCGGCAGCGTCGCCGAGCCCCGCGAGGGGCTCCGGGCCGGCCACATCCCGGGCTCGCGCAACCTGCCGGCCAGCGACCTCGTCACCGCCGAGGGTACGCTCAAGGACGCACAGGCGCTGACGGCGCTCTTCGCCGCCGCCGGCGTCGATCTCGACCAGCGGATCACGACGAGCTGCGGCTCGGGCGTCTCGGCCGCCGTTGCCAGCCTGGCGCTCGCCCGGCTCGGCCGGTCCGACGTGGCCCTCTATGACGGCTCGTGGACCGAATGGGGCAGCCGTCCCGACACGCCCGTCGCCCGCTGACAGGGCGGATTTCCGAGGTGCGGGAACGACCTTACGGCGGCTGGCCCTCGCCGCTGAGTGCGGCAATGGCCACCGGTGCCCAGAATCGGCTGGGTCAGATCGTGCTCGATGGCGGGCGCATCCTCTGGCTCGAGGGGCGGCCCGCCGAAGGCGGCAGGGTCGCGCTGATGGCGCAGGACAGTTCGGGCCAGCCGGCCGCGGAGCTGACCCCGGCGCCGCTCAACGTTCGCACGCGGCTCCACGAGTATGGCGGTGCCTGCGTTGCAGCGCGGGACGGCCTCGTCGTCCTGGTGAGCGACCGGGACCAGCGCCTGCATCGCCGGGAGGCTGACGGCTCGACCCGCCCGATCAGCCCCGATACCGGCGGCGCCCTTCGCTTTGCCGAGCCGCTCATCGACTGGCAGCGCCAGCGCGTCGTGGCCGTGGCCGAGGACCACCGCACCGGCGGCGAGCCGGCGAACCTGCTGGTCGCAGTGCCGCTTGACGGCAGCGACCCGTTTACCCTCGCCGAGGGCCACGACTTCTTCGCCGCGCCGCGCCTGTCGCCCGACGGCAGCCGGCTCGCCTGGCTGGTCTGGGACCATCCGGACATGCCCTGGGACGCGACGCGGCTGATGACCGCCGGGATCGCCCCGGATGGTGCGCTCACCGACGTCCGCTGCGTCGCCGGAGCGAGCGGCAGCGAGGCGGTGCTGCAGCCGGAGTTCCTGCCCGACGGCCGGCTGCTCTACCTCAGCGACCGCACGGGCTTCTGGAATCTCTGGCAGGAGGGTGGCGAGGCACCCGTCCTCGCGCGCGACAGCGATTTCGGCGGGCCGCTCTGGCAGCTCGGGGCCCGCTGGTGGACACCCATCGACGCGGCGCGCTGCCTCGTCACCCGGGGTGAGGACGGCCTCGGCCGCCTCGGTATCCTCCACCTCGATGACGGCCGGCTGGAGCCTCTGGATCTGCCCTTCGCCGACTTCACCGAGATCCACGCCGCCGGCGAACGCGCGGTCTTTCGCGGCTCGGCGCTGGACCGCCCGTCCGAGATCGCGGCCCTGGACCTCGGCAGCCGCAAGCTCGAGACCATCTGTGCCGCGGGCCCGCTCGAGCTCGATGCGGCCTGGATCTCGACGGCGCGCGCGATCAGCTTTCCGAGCCGTAACGGCCGCACCGCGCATGCCTACCACTACCCGCCGACCAACCCGGACTGCCGGGCACCCGAGGGCGAGAAGCCGCCTTTGATCGTCCGCAGCCATGGCGGCCCGACCGGCGCCGCCTCGCCGGCGCTCCGCCTCGGCTACCAGTTCTGGACCAGCCGCGGCTTCGCCATCGTCGATGTCGACTATGCCGGCAGCACCGGCTACGGGCGCGCCTACCGCGAGAGCCTGAACGGGCTTTGGGGGGTCGCCGATGTCGAGGACTGCGTCGCCGCGGCCGAGTACGTCGTCGCCGAGGGGCTCGCCGACCCCGATCGTCTCGTCATCAGCGGCGGCAGTGCCGGCGGCTTCACCACGCTCGCCGCCCTCACCTTCCACGACACGTTCAAGGCCGGGGCCTCGCATTACGGCATCGGCGATCTCGAAGCGCTGATGCGCACCACCCACAAGTTCGAAGCGCGCTATCTCGACCGGCTGATCGGCCCCTGGCCCGAGAGTGCCGGGCTCTACCGCGAGCGCTCGCCCATCCATCACACCGACAGGCTGAGCTGCCCGCTCATCCTCTTCCAGGGCCTCGAGGACAAGGTGGTGCCGCCCGACCAGGCCTGGGCCATGCGCGACGCGCTGCGCGCCAAGCGGCTGCCCGTCGCCTGCCTCGAGTTCGCGGGCGAAGGCCACGGCTTCCGCTCGGCCGAGGTGCAGCAGACGGTGCTGCTAGCCGAGTACGCCTTCTACTGCCGGATCTTCGGCATCGACCCGACCGAGCCCCTGCCGCCGATCGAGATCGAGAACCTGGACAACCGGGAGGAAAGCCGATGAGGGGACCTGGTCTCGGGCTGGCGCTGGTGCTGCTGGCCCCCGCGGCGTTCGCCGGCGAGCCTGTCGTCCAGGACGTCGAGGCGCGCCAGGAGGCGGCCGGCACCTGGCGTTTCGACGTCACCGTCCTGCACAACGACGAGGGCTGGGATCACTATGCCGACAAGTGGGTCGTGCTGACCCAAGACGGGCAGGTGCTCGGCGAGCGGGTGCTGCTGCACCCCCACGACGACGAGCAGCCCTTCACCCGCTCGCTCGGCGGCGTGGCCATCCCGCCCGGCACCGAGGAGGTCCTGATCCAGGCCGAGGACAGCGTGCACGGGCCGGGGCCAACCTTCGCCGTACGCCTCGGCCAGTAGATGCACCCGAAGGCGGCAAGCACCCTTGCCGACCGGGGCTCCTGACCGATAGACCGGAGCGAAGGCGGCGCTCCGGCCGCCGGGATGGGGATGCAGATGACAACGAATGTTCTGAAACGCCGCGTGCTCGCCGGCGAGCGGGTCTTCGGCTGCTGGCTCGGCCTCGCCGATGCCGCCGTCGCCGAGCTTCTGGCGCATGCCGGCTACGACTTTTTGATCCTCGACCAGGAGCACGGCCCGGGCAGCCTGGAGACAGCCGCCGACGTCATGCGGGCCGCAGAGGCCGCCGGCTGCCCCCTGGTCGTCCGCGTGCCCTGGAACGATCCGGTCTATCTCAAGCGCATCCTCGACCTCGGTGCCACCTCGGTGATGATTCCGCTGCTCGAGGGTCCCGAGGCGGCGAAGGCGGCGGTCGACGCCTGCCGCTATCCGCCACACGGTACGCGCGGCTTTGCGGCGGGGGCCCATCGCTGCACCCGATGGGGCAAGGACACGAACTATCTCGCCGAGTGGAACGACCGGCTCCTGATCATGGGCCAGCTCGAGAGCGCCCAATCCGCCGAACAGGCGGCGGCGATCGCCGCGATCGACGGCATCGACCTGCCCTTCATCGGCATCAACGACATGGCCGGCTCGATCGGCCGCCTCGGCCAGCTCGATCACCCCGAGGTCAGGGAGCTGGTCGAGCGCTGCGAGAAGAACCTGCGCCCCTCCGGCAAGCCCATCGGCACGGTGCCCTCGGCGATGCGCACCATTCCGGAGCTCTTCGACGCCGGCTACACGCTGGTCGCCGGTGCCGTCGACGCGCTGCTGCTGCGCAAGGCGGCGGCCGCGGATGTCGAGGCGCACCGACCGCGCGCCTGATGCATCGCCACGATGCGGCGGCTCTCACCGCCCCATCGGGGCGGACCTTTCAGCGCTTGTCGGCCGCCGCGGCGGCTTCGAGGACCTCGCCGACGCCCTGGGCGATCAGCGGCAGGACCGGGGTCATGAAGCAGCGCACGCCGAGATCGGTGAAGCGCGCGACGTTCTGGTGACCCAGGAGCAGCGTGCCGGGCGTGCGGCCGGCGGCGGCGATGCGCTGCAGGGTCCGCTCGATCGTGCCCTGCACCTCCGGGTGCTGGATGTTGCCGATGTGGCCCATGGAGGCCGCGAGGTCCGAGGGCGCCACGAAGAAGACGTCGATGTGGTCGACGGCGAGGATGGCATCGAGGTTCTCGACCGCCTTCGCGTCCTCGACCAGGGCGATCAGCATGGTCTGGTCGTTGGCGACCTGGAGATAGTCCGGCACGCCGAAGCCCTGCCGGCCCATGAAGAGGCCCCGCCGGCCGATGGGCGCGAACTTGGCGGCCTCGACGAAGGCCTTGGCGTCATCGGCCGTGTCGATATGCGGCACGCAGATGGCCTGGGCGCCGAGATCGAGGGCGCGGTAGATCGAGCCGTAATCCAGCGAGTTGACGCGGACGATCGAGGTCATGCCCCAGAGGTCACAGGCCCGCGTGAGGTCGCCGATATGGCCGAAGTCGACCGGCCCATGCTCACCCTCGAGCCAGATCGCGTCGAGCCCGAGCGGGCCCATCTGGTCGATCAGGTCGGTCGAGGCGAGGCCGCCGAGTGCGACGACCGTCCCCCCCGCCATGAGCTTCTCCTTGGCCCGGTTCGGCCGGATCTTCGCCATCGATTTCTCCCCGTGTTCAGCGTTGTCGTCAAAAACCGAGCAGCCGCGGCAGCCAGAGGACCACCATCGGGAAATACGTCACGATCATCAGCCCCGCGATCAGCGGCAAGAGGAACGGGGCCACGGCCCATGAGACCTGGCCGAGCGTGAGGCCGCTGATGTCGCGCATGATGAAGAGCGAGAGCCCCATGGGCGGCGTGTACTGGCCGATCATGATGTTCAGGACGACGATGACGCCGAAATGCAGGGGATCGATCCCGTAGGTGCCGACGGCCACCGGCAGCAGCATCGGCCCGAGGATGAAGAGCAGGATCGCGTTCTCGATCAGCGCCCCCAGGATCAGCAGCACGATGTTGACCATCAGGAGGAACATCCAGGGCGACTCGAACCACGTCGCCGAGACCTCGGCGATCTGCTGCGGCACGTCGCCCACCGTCAGCACCCAGCCGAAGAGGAGCGCGTTGGTGATGATGAAGAGCAGCTTGGACGTGGAGAGCACCGTTTCCCGGATGACGTTCAGGAAGGTGACGAGCCCGAGGTCGCGATAGACGATCGCCGAGAGGAAGAGCGCGTAGAGCACGGCCACGGTCGCGGCCTCGGTCGGGCTGAAGATGCCGAGCGTCATGCCGCCGACGATGATCACGGGCGTGAGGAGCGGCGGGAAGGCCTTGATGAAGGCCCTGAGCAGAGCGCCGAGCGCCGGCCACTCGCTGCTGTAGTAGCCGCGCCGCCGGCCGATGATGAAGACGTAGACCATCAGGCAGATGGTGATGACGAGGGCCGGCATGACGCCGCCGAGGAAGAGGCCGACGACAGAGACCTCGGCGAGGATGCCGAAGAGGACCATGGGCACGCTCGGCGGCAGGATCGGGCCGATGACCGAGGAGGCGAGCGTGATGCCGACGGCGAAGCGCTTCTCGTAGCCCTGTCGCTCCATGGCCCGCAGCTCCATCCGGCCGAGCCCGGCGACATCGGCGAGCACCGACCCGGACATGCCGGCGAAGATCAGGCTGGCCAGGATGTTGACGTGGCCGAGGCCGCCCGGGATCCGCCCGACCGCGAGGTTCGCGAAATCGAAGATCCGGTCGGTGATGCGCGCAGCGTTCATCAGCGCACCGGCGAGCATGAAGAGCGGGATCGCCAGGAGGGCGAAGCCCTCGATCGAGAAGGCGAGCTTCTGCGCCACGATGGTGAGCGGGAAGCCCTCGACCCAGAGATAGATGAGCGAGCAGAAGCCGAGCGCGAAGGCGACCGGGAAGCCCAGGAAGATGACGACGAGGCTGGCGGCGAGGAGGCCGAGGATGAAGAAGTCGAGGTTCACGGCCGGCGGCCGCGACGCAGGTTGCCGAGCTCGGTCCAGCCGCGGCGGAGATAGAACCAGATCATGGCGGCGGCGGCGATCGGCACGATGGCGATGACGTAGGCGAGCTTGATGCGCAGGGTCGGCAGGCGCTCGAAGGTCATCTGCTGCATGTAGCTGATCGAGCCGGCGATGACGGCCAGGAGGAAGACGACCGTGCAGAGGCCCCAGAGCGCGTAGAGGATGCGCCGGGGCCAGCTGTCGCCGGTGAAGTCGAGCAGCTCGACGCGCGCATGCTGGCCGTGGCGGACCAGGGTGATGGCGCCGAGGAAGGTCAGCCAGATGACCAGCACCCCGCTGAGCTCCTCGGGCCATTCGAGCGGCGCGTTGAAGACGTAGCGCAGCGTGATCTGCAGGGCCGAGATCACCACGACGAAGACGAGGATGCACTCGGCCAAGAGCAGCTCCGGCTCGTGCACCGAGCGGCGGAGCCAGTCGACGGCGCTGCCCTCGCCCGGCTCGCCGTCCTCGTCCGGGAGATGGGCCGGCGCCACGGTGGTCAGTTGGCCGAAGCGGTCTCGAGCACGCGCTCGACGAGGTCATCCGGCCATTTCGGTCCATCGAAGGTGGCCGCCACCTCCTTCTGCACCGCCGCGCGGAAGGCCTCGATGTCGAGTCCGTCCTCGGGCCCGATGACGGTCATGCCGGCATCGGCCAGCACCGCGGCGAGCGCCGCCTCCTGGGCCTTAGTCTCCTCGGTGATCCATTCCCGTGCCTCGAGCGCGGCGCGCTCGATCGCGTCCTGGGCCTCGGGCGAGAGCTGCTGCCAGGCATTCTCGTTGATGACTATGGCCAGCACGTTGAGCTGGTGGCCGGTGAGCATGAGGTAGTTCTGCACCTCGTAGAGCTTGTTCGCCTCGATCGTCGGCAGCGGGTTCTCCTGCCCGTCGACGACGCCCTGGCGCAGCGCCTGGAACAGCTCGGAGAACGGCACCGGCGTCGGCGTGGCGCCCATGCCGCGGATGACCGCGAGCGAGATCTCGTTCGGCACCGCCCGGATCTTCATGCCCGCGACATCGTCGAGGGTGCGCACCGGCGTGTCGCCGGTGGTGAGATTGCGCTGGCCGTAATAGGTGCTCTCGATGATTCGCAGCCCGCCACGCTCCAGGAGCTGTGCGTTCCAGGCCTGGCCGAGCTCCGGCGAATCCAGGACGCGGCGCTGGGCCGCCTCGTCCTCGTAGAAATAGCCGGCATTGTAGATCGAGAACTCGGGCACGATGTCGGCGAGCAGCGGATAGGTCAGGAGCCCCATCGGCACCGTGCCGGTCCGCACCGAGGAGAGGTTTTCCTGGTTGTTGCCGAGCTGGCTCGCCGGATAGACCCGGACGGTCACCTCGCCGTCGGTGTACTCGGCGACCTTCTCGGCGAACATCTCGATGCCCTGGCCGGTGACCGAGTTCGGGTTCTGGACGTGGGTGAACTTGAGCTCCGTCGCGACGGCGATGTCGGCCGCGAGGACGATGGCGGCGCAGGCGCCGAGCAGGGCGGCGAGGCGGTTTGGTCTCGTCAAGGTCGTGCTCCCCGAATGTCGTTTTTCTTGGCCGTGACCGATAACCCGGCCGACCATAGCCGATAACCCTTTCAGCGCAACCTCATCACCGCTCGCTCATGCCACCCGGAAAATGGCAGGCGGCGAAGTGGCCGGGGCGGTGCTCCTGGAGCGGCGGCACCTCGGCGGCGCAGACCTCGCGCGCGATGGGGCAGCGCGTGCGGAAGCGGCAGCCGCTCGGCGGGTGAATGGCGCTCGGCGGGTCGCCCTCCAGCAGGATCCGCTGGCGCGACCGCTCGGCCTCGACGTCCGGAATCGGCACCGCCGAGATCAGCGAGACCGAATAGGGATGGAGCGGCTCCGCGAAGAGGGTACCGGCCGGAGCGGTCTCCATGACCTTGCCGAGATAGAGCACCACGATGCGGTCGGAGATGTGGCGGACCACGGCGAGGTCGTGGGCGATGAAGAGGAAGGTGAGGCCCAAGCGCTGCTGCAGGTCGAGGAAGAGGTTGATGACCTGGGCCTGGATGTTGACGTCGAGCGACGAGATGGGCTCGTCGGCCACGACGAGCTGCGGGTCGACCGCGAGGGCGCGCGCCGTGCCGATACGCTGGCGCTGGCCGCCCGAGAACTCGTGCGGGTAGCTGCCGGCGGCGCGCGGGTTGAGGCCGACGAGCGCGAGGAGCTCCTGGACCCGCTCGTTGACCGCCCGGCCCTGGGCGAGGCCGTGGAAGCGGATCGGCTCGGCCAGGATCTCGCCCACGGTCATTCGCGGGTTGAGCGACGCGAAGGGGTCCTGGAAGATCATCTGCAGGCGGCGCCGGAGCGGCCGCAGCTCGGCCCGGCTGGCCTGGGCGATGTCCCGGCCCTCGAACAGGATCTCGCCGGCGGTCGGGTTGTGGATGCGGGTGATCAGGCGGGCCAGGGTCGACTTGCCACAGCCCGATTCGCCGACGAGCCCAACCGTCTCGCCCTGCCCTACCGTCAGGTTCACGCCGTCCACCGCGTGGATGACCTCCTGGGCGCCGAAGAAGCCCTGGCGCCGCAGCGGGAAATGCTTGACCAGCCCCCGGACCTCGAGGATCGGCGTGGCACCGTGCGCCGCCTGCCGCCTGACCGCCGGATCGACCGGAGCAGCCGTCACCGTCCGGTGCGCCTGCGCCTGGCGGCGCGGCAGGGGCTCGCCCGCCTGGGTCACCCAGCAGCGGGTGCTGCGCCGGGGGCTGATCCGCTCCAGGCTCGGATGCTCGTCGCACTTCTCGATGCGGAAGGGGCAGCGGGGCGCGAAGCGGCAGCCCCTTGGCATGTCGAGCGCGTCGGGCGGCGTGCCCTCGATCGTCGTCAGCCGCCGATCCGGCCCCGGGTCGCGGTCGAGCCGCGGCACCGCGTTGATCAGCGCCCAGGTGTAGGGATGGCGCGGGTCCGAGAGGAGCTCCTCGATCGAGCCCTCCTCGACCACCTCGCCGCCATACATCACGATGATCCGCGAGCAGACATTGGCGATGACGCCGAGATCGTGGCTGATCATCAGCACGGCGGTGCCGAAGTCGCTGTTGAGCTCCTTCAGGAGGTCGAGGATCTGCGCCTGGATGGTGACGTCGAGGGCCGTGGTGGGCTCGTCCGCGATCAGGAGCGACGGCTCGTTGCCGAAGCCCATGGCCAGCATCACGCGCTGCCGCATGCCGCCCGAGAACTCGTGCGGGAAGTTGTCGATGGCGCGATCCGGCGAGGTGATGCCCATCCGCCCGAGCAGGCCCACTGCCCTCCCCCGCGCCGCCTTCGGTGTGATGCGACGGTGGACCAGGAGCGCTTCGACGAGCTGCCGCGCCACCCTGATGACGGGGTTGAGCGAGGTCATCGGATCCTGGAAGACCATCGCGACCTCGCCGCCGCGCAGGCTGCGGATTCGCTCCCCGTCCATCGCCAGCACGTCGTCGCCACGGAAGACGATCTCGCCGCCGGCGATGCGCGACGGCTCCTCGAGCAGCCGCATGATCGAGAGGGCGGTGACGCTCTTGCCGGAGCCCGATTCGCCGACGATGCCGACGGTCTCGCCCGCCTCGACGTGGAAGCTCACCCCGTCGACGGCCCGCACGACGCCGTTGTCGGTATGGAAATGAACCTTGAGGTCGTTGACCTCGAGCAGCGGCGCCGTGCTGCCGCCCGCCTTGTTCATCGACGGATCGGTCATCGCGTACGGGACCGCGGGTCGAGCCAGTCGCGCACGCCGTCGCCCAGGAAATTGAAGCCCATGACAACCGAGAGGATGGCGAAGCCCGGGAAGGCGGCGACCCACCATTGCTGGATGAGCTCACGGCCCTCGGCCACCATGGCACCCCATTCCGGGATCGGCGGGATGACGCCGAGGCCGAGGAAGCTGAGCCCCGAGAAGGTGAGGATCGCCTGGCCGACGTCGAGCGTCACCAGCACGACCATGGGACCCATGGAGTTCGGCAGGATGTGGCGCATGAGGATGCGGCCCGGGCCGTAGCCGATGGTGACCGCGGCCTCAACGTATTCCTGGTTGCGCTGCACGATCACGAGGCTTCTGGCGAGGCGGGCGAATTTCGGCCACCAGACCACCAGCATGGCGATCACCGTGTTGGTGGCACCGATGCCGAGAGCGGCGGCGATCGCCATCGCCAGGATGATGGGCGGGAAGCAGAGGACGAGGTCGGTGAGCCGCATCATCAACTCTTCGACGCGGCCGCCCGCATAGGCCGCGATGCCGCCGATCAGCGTGCCGACGACGGCCCCGATCAGCACCACGGAAAAGCCGGCGAGCAGCGAGATGCGGGAGCCGACCAAGAGCCGCGAGAAGACGTCGCGGCCGAGCATGTCGGTGCCGAGCCAGTGATCCGCCGAGGGCGGCAGCAGGCGCTGCGTCAGGTCGATCTGGTCGTAGGGATAGGGGGCGATGTAGGGCGAGATGATGGCGATGACGATCCACGCCAGCACGAGGACGGCGCCCAGCACGGCGAGCCAGTAGCGGCGGAGCTGGCGCCGCAGCCGCCGCTGCCGGTCGACCGGCGGCGTCTCCCCGACGGGTTGCGCCGGGGTCGGCGTGGCGGCCACCGCACTCACTGACGCACGACCCTGGGATCGAGGAGCGCGTAGGAGAGATCGACGATGAGGTTGATCACGAGGTAGACGACCGCGACCAGGAAGGTGATCCCCATGATGGCCGGGAAGTCGAGCGAGACGGCACTCCGGAACGTGTAGCGGCCGAGGCCCGGCCAGGAGAAGATGGTCTCGGTCAGGACGGTGCCGCTCAAGAGCACCGCATAGGCGAGGCCGCCGAGCGTGACGACGGGGATGAGGGCGTTCGGCAAGGCGTGGCGAATGATGATCGTCCGCTCCTTCAGTCCCTTGGCGCGGCCGACCCTGACATAGTCCTGGCCGAGTGATTCCAGCATGGCGGCCCGCGTGGTTCGGGTAATCAGGCCGAGCGTCGTCGCCGCCAGCACGGTCGACGGCAGGACGAGATGGGCCGCGGCGTTGCGGAAGACATCCCACTGGCCGGCCAGCGCGCTGTCGATGAGGTAGAGGCCGGTGACGAAGGGCGGCGGCAGGTAGATGACGTCGAGCCGGCCCGGGCCGGGGGCGATCTGCAGCCCGCCATAGAAGAGGGCGAGCACGACGAAGGCGAGCCAGAAGGTCGGCGCCGAAACGCCGACGAGCGAGAGCAGCCGCGCGAAATGATCGATCCAGCTGTCGCGCTTCACTGCCGCGATCACCCCGAGCGGCACGCCGATGATCACCGAAAGGAGGAAGGCGATGGTGGAGAGCTCGATGGTCGCCGGCGCGTATTGCATGATGTCGTCGAGGACCGGACGCTGGGTCGAGATCGACACGCCGAAATTGCCGTGGACGAGACCCTCGAGGAAGATGAGGTATTGCTGCCAGACCGGCAGATCGAGGCCCCAGCGCGCGCGGTAGGCCGCCACCATTTCCGGATTGGCGGCCTGCATGTCGCCGAGCTGCGCCAGGATCGGGTCGGCCGGCACCAGATGGGAGATGAGGAACACCACGAGGGTGGCCAGCACGATCATGACAACCATGCTGGCCAGCCGCGTGATCAGATAGCGAATCAAGTCATGTCGCCGTGAGCAGGGAGATGAAGCAACCCGCTCACTGCGCCGGCTTGATGTCGCCCAGCTGCACCTGCCAGCCGGCGGCCGTCAGGTTGAAGTCGTCGATCGCCTGGCTGGTGGCGATCCGGTAGATGGGCTGGAACAGGAGGATGTAGTTGCCCTGCGCCTGCAGCATCTCGGTGTAGTCGGTGTAGAGCTCGATCCTCTTCGCGGGGTCCTGCTCTGCACCGGCCGCCGCCACGACGTCCTTGACCTCCTGCGGCACCTCCCAGCGGACGCGCCCGGCGACCCGCTCGATCGAGGCCGAGGCCCAGAGCTGCGGCTCCGGCGAGGGCGGGTTCCAGAAGGTGATCACCGACTGCGTCTCGCCGCCGGTGTACTGGGTCCGCAGCTGCACCTGGTCCATCGGGTTGAGCTCGGCCGTGATCCCGACCCGCGCCAGGTCGGACTGGATCTTCTGGGCCAGCAGCTGATAGCTCGTGCCGACGATGGCGGCGTTGGCGTAGGAGAGCTGGAAGCTGAAGCCGTCGGGATTGCCGGCCGCGGCCAGGAGCTCGCGGGACTTGTCGAGATCCTCCCGGTAGCCGATCTCCTCGAGGAGCTCCTCGGTGGAGCCGCCCACACCGATCGGCAGGAAGTTGACGGGCCGCACGGCGTTGCCGCCCATCAGGTGCTCGATGATGCCGTCGTAGTCGATCGCATGGGCGACCGCGAGCCGGTTCTCGGCCTTGGCCAGCGCCTCGTTGAGCTCGCCGCTGCTGGTCAGGGTCATGTAGACGTAGTCGAGGCTGAGGCCCCGCGCGATGTCGATGGCGGTGCTGTCCTCCAGCGTCGCGAGCTGCTCGGTCGTCAGGTTGAACGCCGCGTCGATGTCGCCGTTCTCGAGGGCGAGGAGCTGGGCAGCGCTGTCGCCGATATGCCGGATCACCACCCGCTCGAACGGCACCTCGCCGCCCCAGTAGTGGGGGTTCTTCTGCAGCATGATCTGCGCGTTACGTTCCCACTGGACCATGTGATAGGGGCCCGTGCCGGCGGAGTTCTGGTTCAGCCACTGGGTGGCGCTGTCCTCCTGCTCGGCACCCGGGGTGCTGACACCGCCCTGGGCCTCGGTCATCGCCTTCGAGTAGATCGCGAAGGCCGGGGCCGCCAGGTTGATCATGATCGGCTCGGCGGGGTTCTTGATGTAGAGGTCGACGGTGTGCTCGTCGACGACCTCGGTCTTCTCGAGGTTCTGGGCGTAGACGGCCGGCTGGTCCTTCACGTTCAAGAGCCGGTCGAGGGAGAACTTGACGTCCTCGGCGGTGAGCGGCGTGCCGTCCCAGAACATGACGTCGTCGCGCAGCGTGAAGCGGATCCGCTGGCCGTCATCCAGGCGCTCCCACTCGGTCGCGAGCGACGGCACGACCTCCTCGTACTCGCCGGGCTTCTGGGTCACCAGCGAATCGTAGACGGCACCGTTGGTGATGGGCGACGAGTAGTCGGCCATGCGGGCCGGATCGAAGTTTCGCGCATCGCTGATGTCGACGCCGAGCACGAGGACCTGCTTGTCCTGGGCCTGGGCCGGTGCGAACGCGGCGAAGGCCGCGACGACCAGGCCACCCACCAGCATCCGCAAGGCCGATCGGCCGCTCTCTTCTCGGGCAATAGTCCACAATCCCGGCATGTTGCCTCCTCCCGTGGGTCATTTTTCGGATCGGTGGATCGACCGTCGGCCGACCATTGCATGACGTTACTACCTTACCAGACAGTAAGCGTCCGGCAATTGCTTTCGGGTCCGTCCGATCGGGCGATCCAGCCCGTGCTGCCGCGCGGGATCACGCGGCACGGCAACGTCACCCGGGTGTCCGGCGCGCAGGGCTCGTCGCCCGTAACCCACTTCGCCGCCATGGCACCCAGATCGTAGGTGGGCAGGCGCATGGTGGTGAGGTTGAAGAGCTGCGCATGGCGGTTGTCGTCGATGCCGGCGACGCTGACCTGGCGGGGAATCTCGACGCCGCCCTGCTGCAACGTGGTGAGCACGCCGAACGCGGCCTCGTCGGTGGCGGCGATCACGGCATCGGGCAGCTCGTTGCGGAGCATCAGCGCCGCCGCGGCCCGGCCGGGCTCGATGCCGAAGCCGCCCGGGTAGCGCAACGATGGGTCGAGCCCGGCCTCTTCCATGGCCCGCACGAAGCCCTCGCCGCGCCGGAGGCTGGTGGAGAGGCCGGCAAGGCCCTCGACAAAGGCGATCCGCCGGTGGCCGAGCCCGGTCAGGTAGCGGGTGAGGTCCATGGCGACCATCCGGTCGTCGACGCAGATGGCGGGGGCCTCGACATCGCGATCGGTGAGCACGACGAGGCGCGTCGCCGAGCGGCTCGCCTCCTTCGCCAGCTCACGGAACGCGTCGTTCTCGGGCGCCTGCGGGAAGGCGCCACCGGCGATGATGATGCCGGCGGCGTGGTGGTCGAGGAGGAGGCGGAAATAGGCGTTCTCCACGGCCGGGCTGCGATCCGTGTTGCAGATGACGGTCAGGAAGTCCCGCCGGCGGGCCTGGTCCTCGACGCCCCGGGCGATCTCCGCGAAGTAGCTGTCGGTGATGTCGCCGATGACCACGCCGATCGTCCTGGTCATCCGGCGGACGAGAGCCCGGGCGATCATGTTGGGTGCGTAGGCGAGTTCGGAGGCGGCCTGCTGGACACGTTCGCGCGTCGCCGCCGCCACCGGGTAGGCGGCGCCGCTCATCACCCGCGAGGCGGTCGCCAGCGATACCCCGGCGCGCTCGGCCACGTCGGCCAGCGCCACTTTCCCGCCCGGTCCGCGGCGCCTGGCCCTGGGCATGCCCCCGCGGTTTTCCCCGCCCGCCATCTCAGGCCAGCAACTGGCGGGCGATGATGACCCGCTGGATCTGGTTGGTGCCCTCGAAGATCTGGGTGATCCGGGCATCGCGATAGAGCCGCTCGACCTCGAAGCCGCGGATGTAGCCGCTGCCACCGAAGATCTGCAGGGCGTCGGATGTCCGCGCCACCGCGGCGTCGCTGGCGAAACACTTGGCGATGGAGCAGCGCAGCGTCGCCTCCTCGCCCGAGTCGAGGGCGTCGGCGGCCTCGTAGGTGAGCGCCCGGGCGGCGTGCAGGTCCTTGGCGATGTCGGCGAGCAGGAACTGTACGGCCTGGAAGTCGGCGATCGGCTGGTCGAACTGGCGCCGCGCCTTCGCCTGGCCGATGGCGGCATCGAGCGCTGCCTGGAGGATGCCGACACACATGCCGGCGATGCCGACGCGCCCCCGGTCGAGGCAGCCCATCATCATGTGGAAGCCGCGGTTCTCCGCGCCGAGCAGGGCTTCGGCGGGAAGCTCCACGTCCTTGAACGAGACCGGCCCCACCTGCGACGAGCGCTGGCCCATCTTGTGCTCGCGCCGGCCGCGCGCGATCCCCGGCCGGTCGCCGTCGACGAGGAAGATGCTCATCCCGCGCCGGCCGGCCGCCTTGTCGGTGACCGCCAGGACGACCGCGAAGTCGAAGTTGGGGCCGTTGTGGATCCAGATCTTCTCGCCGTTGAGGCGCCAGCCCGTGCCGTGGCGCGCGGCGGTGGTGCGGATGCCGGAAACATCCGAGCCGGCCTCGGCCTCGGTGATGGCGAAGGCGCTGACCGCCTCGCCGGCGAGGAGCGGCGAAAGATACTTCGCTTTCTGTGCGGCCGTGCCGGCACTGGCGAGGAGCGTGCCGATCATCTCGACATTGCCCAGCTCATCGGCGAGCCCGGCATAGCCCCGGGCCACCTCCTCCATGGTGATCGCATAGCTCCTGGCGTCGGCGCCGGTGCCGCCATCCGCCTCGGTGAGGGTAGCGCCGAAGAGCCCCAGCTCGGCCATCCGCCGGTAGAGCGCCCGTGGGAATGCCTCCTCGGCGTCGAGGGCTGCCGCGGCCGGACGGATCTCGCCCTCGGCGAAGCCGCGGGCCGTGCGGCGGATCATGGCGTGGAGCTCGCTATCCACCACCGCCTGCCGGGAAGGGCGCCGGATCGACGAAGCGGCGGAGCACGTTGGTCGTGATGGTCGCGACGTTGTTCTTGTAGCCGTTGTAGGGCAGCGAGCCGACATAGGTGATCGAGCCGACCGAGAAGACGGCCCCGCCGTCGGGTGTCTCGAAGAAGACGAGATCGGCGCGGAGGATCTCCGAATCCGGCCGGTCGGGAAACTGCCGCAGGAGCTCCTCGTTCACCTGCCGGAACATCGGCCCGTGCCCTTCCGAGGAGGCGAGTACGAGGGCATGCGGCGGCGTGCCGAGCTTGACGTCGGCGCGGTCGACCTCGAAGCCGGCGGCCCCGCCACCGAAGAAGCCGAAATCGCCGATCACCTCGTCCGGCCCGACGCCCTCGAAGATGAAGGCGGCGCGCGGATCGAAGCTGCCGGGCTGCCGGCGGTAGTAGCTGCCCTCGTAATTGCCCTGGGACGAGAAGCCGACGCCGACCAGCCGGTTCGGCGGCCTGCCATTGCGCCGCCAGAGCCCGCCATAGCTGCCGTCGAAGGCGTGGTAGTACTCGCCGGGCTCGGCCGCCCAGAGGCGGATGCCGCCCTCGGCCCGGCGCAGTTCGATGACGCCCGGCAGGTCCGGATGGACGGCGACCTTCCAGTAGAACCCGTTGCCACCCAGATACATCAGCCGGCCACCACCGCCGATGAAGGCCTGGAGTGCTTCGAGCGTCTCGGGCGTGTGGTATTCCGGATGTCCGCCGGTGACGATGCAGCTGTAGTGGCGCAGGAGCTCGATGCCGTCCTGGTGCACGTCCTCGTCGGTGATCACGTCATAGGGCTCGCCGCAATGCTCGAGCCAGGAGGTGACGTAGGTGTCCGCCGCAGCGTGGCGGAGCCCCGACCCCTTGGGGTCGGTCGCGGCGATGAAGCGCGGCCGCATGTTGAGATTCGGCCTGAGGCGCGAGCTGTAGCAGATGCCGCTGCCGTCATTGTGGTGATTGTAGGTCGACCGGCCGAACTCCGGATGGTCCTCCATGAAGAAGGGGCAGGCACCCCACTCGGCGATCTTCTGGCGCGTTCGGCCCTCGAGGCCCGGCGAGTTGAAGTTGCAATAGGCCATCTGGGTGAAGGTCGAGGTGAGGAAGGCCACCTTCGCCGTCGGCTTGCCGGGGTGCGGGCAGACGGTGAACGGGATGTGGTCCTCGTGCCCGCCGCAGCGCAGCCGCATGGCGTAGTTGCCGGAAGGAAAGCCCTCCGGCGGGACCCACGCGAAGTCCGTCGCCCAGCCGCAGTCGTAGATGTCGTCGTCGTGGAAATGGATCGCGGCGAACTCTTCGGGCGCCTCCGTCCAGCGCATGATCCGCCCGGACCAGGATGCGCCGGTCATCGCCCGGGCGGGCAGGTTGACGAGCTCGCCGTGCAGCGCGTTCGGGCCGACATCCTCGATCCGCTGGGTCGTCATGCCGCGGGCGAAGTCCCATTCGGCGAAGACCGATTCCTCCCCACCGGCGCCAATCAGCGTCACCGCAGGCGCCTCGAGCTTGCCGTTGTAGTGCTCGCCCATGGCGGCCGGCCCGTCGCCCGGATCCACCTCGGCGGCAGCGACGACGATGGGCCGCCCGGACGCGTCCCATGGGCCGGGCGCCGCATCGACGCCGGCCGAGCCCTCGGCGGGGTCGAAAAGCGCCGGCTGCAGCGCCCTGAACGCCGCCCAGACCCGCTTCTGCGCCGCGTCCCAGCCGCCGCTGACCTCGTACCAGCAGCGGGCGCGGAGCGGCGCATCGCAGGCCGCCGTGAAGGTGCGGTTGCCATCGGCGAGCGAGAACGAGACGGCGCCACGCTCGTCGAGCACCAGCGAGACACCCCGGCCCGCGGCGACGTCGCGTCGCGATATCAGGGTCTGGCGCCCGCGCCCCGGCAGTGTCGGCCAGACCAGGGCCCGAAAGCGGATGCCGCCGACGCCGAAGCCGGGGGCACCGTCGATACGCGCAAAGGAGCCGAGATGCACGGGCTGCACCCGCGACGGATAGGTGCCGTCCACCGCAGCACCGATCTCGATCTCGCGGAAGCCCGGGCCGTGCGGGTTGGCGTCGCCGCAAAGGACGCGGACCAGCCGTGCCTCGTATGGCCGCTCGCTCGTCGAGCTGACCTTGAAGGCGATTTCCTCGCCACTTCTGACGCTTGCCCGATTGGCATAGCCGACCAGAGGAATCATGTACGCCCTCTTCGCCCCGCGGCTGGCTTCGCCACCGCCCCTCGCAGCAAACGCTTACTAAGGCTGACAGGCGCGCGTCAACGCTGCGGCACACCTGAAATGCGCCACCCTAATTTATTGACAGCAGGTTTCGCCCTGCTCAGGAATTCACTTGCACGTTGTCGGAGCCGACGGAAATACGAGAAAGCTCACCCTGTCGGCAGAAATACTTTCTGCCCAACACGCATCGGGTTGCACAATGCGCCGGCGTGTTGTCCTGTTCGATCGGTGCTGTCGCCGTCGGGCGGCATGGGCGAGGCTCGAGGCTTGCGATGGTTGATACTTCCGAACCGTCCCTGGCGGTGCTGACCGAGGCGGACGTCGAGTCGGGGCTGCGGCTTTCCGGCGAGATGGGCTGGAACCAGCTGCCGGCCGATTGGCTGCTCTACCTGCGGCATGGCCATGTCGTGGGCTTTCGCAGGCCGGATGGCACGGTCGTCGGCACGGGGGCCGCCATGCCGTACGTGGGCGGCTATGGCTACCTGGCGCTCGTCCTCGTGACGGCAGACTGGCGGCGGCGCGGGCTCGGCACCCGGCTGGTCGAGCACAGCATCGACTGGCTCGAAGGCCAGAGCATCGTGCCGCTGCTCGATGCCACCGAAGCGGCGGCCGAGGGGTATCGGCGGCAGGGCTTCGCCCCGCTCATGGAACTGGACCGCTGGGAAGCCGACCTTCCCCCGGGCGCTGCGGCGTCCCCCCGCAGCGAGATCGACCTGGCGACGCTGGTCGACCTCGACGCCCAGGCGTTCGGCGCGACAAGACCGCATCTGCTCGACGACATCCGTCGTCGGCCGGGTGTCCGCGGCGTGGTCGGCGCGGCCGGCGACGGCGTGGCGATGATCCGCCCCGGCCGGCGCGCCGCGCAGGTGGGCCCGCTGGTGGCACCGGACGATGGCACGGCCGTGAAGCTGCTGGACGAGGTGTTGCAGGGTACCGCCAGTGCGGTCGTCATCGACGTCCCGAAGACGCGGACGACCTTTGGCGAGGCCCTGGAAGCCCGCGGCTTCAGCCGGCGGCGAAGCTTCCTGCGCATGGCCCGCGGCCGGCCGCCCGAGCCGTCGGGGCCGGGTCTTCTCTATGCCTCGACCGGTGCGGAGTACGGCTGATGACGCAACACGGCTCTCGCGTCGACCCCCTCGCGATCATCCGGGACGGTGTCGCCATCCCGGCACATCCGCTCGCCCTCGACGCTTCACGGCAGCTCGACGCGAGGCGCCAGCGGGCACTGACCCGCTACTATATCGATGCCGGTGCCGGCGGGCTGGCGGTGGGCGTGCACACGACGCAGTTCGCCATCCGCGAGGCCGGGCTCTACGAGCCGGTGCTGTCGCTCGCCGCCGAGACAGCTGCCGACTGGTCGGACCGGCCGCTCGCCATGATCGCCGGCGTCGCCGGCCGGAGCGCTCAGGCGGTGGCCGAGGCACGCCTCGCCCGCTCGCTCGGCTATCACGCCGTCCTCTTCAGCCTCGCCGCCTTCAAGGGAGCGAGCGAGGACGAGCTGATCGACGCCTGCGACGCGGTCGCCGCCGAACTGCCGCTGGTCGGCTTCTACCTTCAGCCGGCGGTCGGCGGCGTGGAACTCGGTGCCGGGTTCTGGGAGCGGTTCGCCGGTCTCGACAACGTCGTGGCGATCAAGGTGGCACCCTTCCACCGCTACCGCACGCTCGACGTCATTCGGGGGATCGCCGCCGCCGGTGCGGAGGAGCGCATCACCCTCTACACCGGCAATGACGACCACATCCTGCTCGACCTGCTCACCCCCTTCACGGTCATGCGCGACGGCGTGCCGGTGACGCTGCGCTTCAAGGGCGGGCTGCTCGGCCACTGGTCGGTCTGGACCCGGACCGCGATCGAACTCTTCCACCGCTGCCGGGAGGCCGCCCGGCTGGAGGCCGTGCCGGCCGGGCTGCTCGCCCTCGACAGCCGGATGACGGACTGCAACAGCGCCTTCTTCGACGTCGCCAATGGTTTCCACGGCTGCATCGCCGGCTGCCACGAGGTGCTGCGCCGGCAGGGGCTGCTCGAGGGCACCTGGTGCCTCGACCCGGCCGAAGGGCTGAGCCCGGGCCAGGCGGAAGAGATCGACCGCGTCTACGCGGCCCACGGCGACCTCGCCGACGATGCCTTCGTCCGCGAGCACCGCGACCGCTGGCTGGCCGGCTGAAGGGGCCGGCCCGGGTTCTCTACCCGATCCAGACCTTGTTGAACTGGTGGTAGTTGGTCGGATGCGGCGGGAAGCCGTGCACCGTCGTCTTGGCGATGGTGTAGACCGGCTGCCAGACCGGCAGGAGGACGACGGCATCGTCGCGCATGATCTGCTCGACGCGCTCCATCCTGGCCTTCCTCTCCTCGACGTCCAGCGTGGCCTCGGCCGCGTCGAGCGCCGCCTCGAACTCGGGGTTGTTGTAATGGCTCTCGTTCCAGGGGACACCGGCCCGGTAGCCCACGGACAGGACCATCGTGCCGAGCGGCCGGTGCGTCCAGGACGTGGCGCCGAACGGCGTCTTGTCCCAGATCTCCCAGAAGCGCGATGACGGCATGACGTTGATGTTCAGGCGGATGCCGGCGTCCTGCATCTGGTCGCGCATCGCCTCGCAGACCGACTGCTGCCACACGCCGTTGGTGTTGCCGACGTCGATGGTGAGGTCGATGCCGTCGGGATAGCCGGCCTCGGCGAGGAGCGCCTTCGCCCCCTCGATGTCGCGCTCGAGCGGCGGCAGCGGGAACCACTCGGGATGGACCGGGGCGACGTGATAGTCGTCGCCGACATCGCCGGCGTCACCGAAGACCAGCTCGCGGATGCGTGCCCGGTCGAGCGTGAGCTGCATGGCCTGCCGCAGCTTGACGTTGTCGAACGGTGCCGCGTCGACCTGCATGCGGCAGGCGAGAGTCTGGGCGGTGCGGGCCGGCAGGATCTGGCCGTCCAGCGCTTCGGCAAAGGCAAGCTGCTCGTGGCCGAAGGCGTAGATGGCGTCCACATCGCCGCCTGCGAAGGCGACGAGCTGGTTCTCGGAATCGAAGTTGAAGTAGCGGATCTCGTCCAGATAGACCTTGCCGCCCCAGTACTCGAAGGGCTCGCCATTGGTCATCTCGGTGACCCGGTTGAGCGAGCAGCGATCACCGACCGCGAGCTCGACCATCGTGTAGGGGCCCGTGCCGATCGGGTTGTCGGAGAAGGGTGCGGTGAAGGACGGATGGAGAATGGCAGTCGGGTAGTTGTAGAGGTCCTCGGGGAAGGAGAGGACCGGCTGCTTGGTGTGGAAGCGGATGGTCAGATCGTCGACCACCTCGATGGCGCCCTCGCGCAGCTGCTTGATGATCTTCGGTGTGCCGTCCTCGTTCTGCTCGCCGGTGTCGATGTCGTCGACCATGGCCGCAATCGAGGAGAGCCCCACATTGGAGGAGCCGATCGCCGGATCGACCCAGCGCTCGACGTTCCACTTGACGTGCTCGGCGACGAAGTCGTCGCCGTTGTGCCATTTGACGCCCGGCCGGAGATGGAAGGTCCAGGTCTTCAGGTCGTCCGAAGCCTCCCAGCTCTGCGCCAGCATCGGCCGGGTGATGTTGTCCGGCCCGGTCATTGCCAGGTACTCGAGGACATGGCGGGCCTGGTTCGACATCTCCGTCCAGCTGAAGGCGGCCGGGTCGTCCACGCGCTGCACCATCATGGCGACGGTCAGCACGCCGCCTTGGACGGCATCGGGATCGTCGGGCGGGAACGGCATGTCGTCGGCCGCCATGGCCGGTGCCGGCAGGCCCGCCATGGCGTAGGCTGCCGAGGCGCCGACGCCGAGGAGCGCCGCGACGCGGACGAACGATCGACGGTCGAGACGGCCCCGTTCCATGAGATCGAGCGCCTCGTTCACCTTCGGGTGCAAGCGGCCGGTGGTCGAACACGTGGTCATCGGATCTCTCCCCTACCCTGTACGAGGTCTGATTGTGGCGGGAGGGGACCCCCTCGCACCGCCGAGGTCAAGCCAAAACCGCAAGCACTGGACGGGCGCCCCCCTGGCGCCGCACACTGTCCGGCATGGCGAACGAGGCGATCAGGGCGATGCTGGAGGCGATCGACCGTCACGCGGCCGCGACGGCCGACGTGCTCGGCCGCGACCATATCGACCCGCGCGTGATGGCCGCGGTCGCAGCCGTGCCGAGGGAGCAGTTCGTCAGGAAAGACGAGCGTCATCTCGCGTATGGCGACCATCCGCTGCCGATCGGCCACGGGCAGACCATCTCGCAGCCTTTCATCGTGGCCTTCATGACCGACCTCCTCGACCTGCAGCCGGCGCATCGTGTGCTCGAGATCGGCACCGGCTGCGGCTACCAGGCGGCTGTGCTGGCCGAGCTCGCCGACTCGGTCGACACGATCGAGGTCGTGCCGGAGCTGGCAGCCGAAGCGCGGGCGCAACTGGCCCGGCTCGGCTACACCAATGTCCGCGTCCATGTCGGCGACGGCCGGCTCGGTCTCGAGGGCCGGGCACCCTTCGATCGGATCATCGTGACCGCGGCACCGGAAAGTGTGCCCGAGGCGCTGACCCGCCAGCTCGCTCCGGGCGGCCGGCTGGTCATCCCGGTCGGCGCCGGCCCCTGGCAGCAGAAGCTGCTGATCGTCGACAAGGATGCCGGAGGCCGCCTCACCGAACGGCGGACGATCGGCGTCGCCTTCGTCCCGCTGGTGGCGAGCGGCAGCGGCGATGCATCTTGAGCGATAGCTTTCGCCTCGCCCTTTGGGCCGTGAATCTCGGGCGGGGCGCTGCCGGGCTCGACGACTGGCTCGCCCGGGTCGAGGCGCGGGCGCGCGAGGCCGCTGCGGCCGGCGCACGGCTGCTGCTGATGCCCGAGTATGCGAGCGAGGCGTGGCTCGGCTTCAAGCCGGCGGGGCTCCTGCCCACTGGCGAGATCGCGTGGCTGGCCGGGATCGCCGATGCGGCCCTGCCCGGCCTCCAGGCGATCGCCCGGAGGTGCGATATCGCCCTTTTGCCCGGCACCATGCCCTGGGCGGTCGCCGGCGGCTTTCGCAACCGGGCCTGGCTGATCCTTCCCGATGGCGAGCTCGTCGCCCAGGACAAGCTCTGCCTGACGCCCTTCGAGCGCGACCCGGACAGCTGGATGCTGGCCCCCGGCGACCGGCTTCGCCTGTTCACGCTCGATGGCTGGCGCTGCGCCGTGCTGGTCTGCCTCGACGTGGAGATGCCGGCCCTCGCCTGCCTGCTGGCGCCGTTGCAGCTGGATCTCGTCCTGGTGCCGTCGATGACCGACGCGACCTCCGGGCACGGCCGGGTCTTCGGCTGTGCGAAGGCCCGGGCGGTCGAGCTCATGTGCGCCGTCGCCTGCAGCGGGGTGGTCGGCTCGGCACCGGGCAGCACGCAGAACCCGAGGAACGTCTCGGGCAACGCGGTCTACCTGCCGTGCGAGCCGGCCCTCGGCTCGACCGGCGTGCTGCTATCGACTCCGGTGACCGACGGCTGCGCCGGCGAGGAGCCGTTCGACGTGGTGGATGTGCCGCTCGGCGCGATCCGCGCGATCCGGGCCGGAGGCGGCGAGGTCTGGCCCGGCGCCTGGTCGGCGGTGGGGGTCGAGATCGAGGGTCCCTAGTGCTGCAGCGCCCGGCAGTAGGCTTCCGCGGCGGCGAGGTCGGCGCGGAGCGTGGCGTGGCGCCGGGCCTGCTCGGCTTCGAGGCCCCAGCGCTCGATCTCGAAGAGCTCCTCGAGCAGGGCGAGATCGAAGGCGGTGGCCGGATCGAGCTCGCTCATCAGCAAGGCATGGCCGAGCACGATCGAGCCGGTCAGGCGCGTGGTCGCGTGCAGGCCGACGAGGTGCCAGTCGTCGAGGCGGGCGGTGGCGCGCCGCAGTGCCTCGAGCGACGCCGCCGGTTGCGGCAGGGGATCGATCGACGTGGTGACCAGGAGCGGAGCGTCGAGATGCCGGGCCGCCCAGTCGAGCCAGGGCTGCCAGCGGGCCACCTGGCGTTCGGCCAGCTCGGAGGGCGTGCCGGCGCGGTAGCAGAGGAGGTCGGCCTCGGCATAACCCTGGATCTCGGCGATGGCGTCGTCGCGACGGTCGGGCAGCTGGTCGGTCACCGTGCTGGCGAGCCGGGTGACGCCCATGCTCTCCGGCCGGATGGTCTCGCCCTGCGCCGCCCACTCGGCGGCGACGGCCCGGGCCAGTTCCGCCGTGGGCAGGGCCAGGAGGTTGCGGCCGGGCGTGCGGATCGGCCGGCCGTCGAGCAGCACGGTGTGGCCGTCCTCGCCGCTGCCGGCGGTGGCCTCCTTGTAGAAGCGCTTCATACGAGGTCGAGCAGGTCGTTCAGCCGGTCGATGACGTGCGCCGCGCCGGCCGTGCGGAGCACGTCCGGGGCGTGGTTGCCGTAGGAGACGCCGATCGAGCGGCACCCGGCAAGCCGGCCCATCTCGATGTCCCAGGTGGTGTCGCCGATGATCCAGGTGGCGTCGGCGGCCGCACCCGTCTCGCGCATCGCCGCCTCGAGCATCGAAGGGTGCGGCTTGGATGGATGGAGGTCCGCCGTCTGCAGGGTAACGAAGTAACGCTCTAGCGCATGGCGCTCGAGGATCTGCACAAGGCCGCGCATCGTCTTGCCGGTGGCGACCCCCATCACCGCACCGCGCGCGGCCAAAGCATCGAGCGTCTCGACGACACCCTCGAAAAGCGGCTCGTCATGGTCCGGCATGGCGCGGCGGGCGAAGAACGCCTCGCGATAGGCCTCGGCGATGCGCCGCCCCATCTCCGGGTCGTCGCGGTCGAGCAGCATGCGCATGGCGGGCTCGAGCGAGACGCCGACGATGTGCCGGATGCGGTCCACGGAAGGGGCGACGAGGCCGACCGCGGCGAAGGCGTCCTGCGCGCAGGCGACGATGACCGCCTGGCTGTCGACGAGCGTCCCGTCGCAGTCGAAGACGATGAGCTGGGTCATGATCCACCGTTTGGTTGCGACTGCTTGGTCGGGCTATAATTGTCGCGGGTCAAGTGGGGACGATGCCGATGGGCGACCTCGCCGAACGCCGGATGACGCTGGCCGAATTTCTCGTCTGGGACGACGGCACCGACACGCGCTACGAGTTCCTGCGCGGCCAGCCGCGCGGCATGGCGCCGGCGAGTGGGCGGCATGGAGTGATTCAGCGTAATGCCGGTCGGGCAATCGAGGCCCGAATCGGCCTGACGGGGCCGTGTCGGGTAGTCGATCAGGCCGGTATTCTGCTCAGTGTTCGCGGCGACGAACGCTTTTATGTACCCGATCTGGCGGTGACCTGCATGCCGGTGTCCGCGTCGCCCTACATCGACGAGCCGAAGCTAATCGTCGAGGTGGCCTCGCCATCGACCGGACGGACCGACAAGGACGTCAAGGTGCCGGACTATTGCGCGCTGCCCAGCGTCGACGAGGTCTGGCTGATCCAGAGCCAGCGGCCGCTGATGCAGGTCTGGCAGCGGCTGGACGGGCAGTGGATCGGCAGCCTGCCCTTGCGGCTCGGCCAGAGCTTCGCGAGCCGGCTGCTCGGCGGCGAGATCAGGGTTGACGACATCTTCGCGGGCACCGGGCTGGAGCTGCCGGAGGAGGTGCCCGACGACGTGACGGATCAGCCCTCCTCCGGCCAGTCCTGAATCCGGCTGAACTGCAGCGCCTCGGCGTCGAGCCCGAGCCAGGCGAGGCCATCCCTGAAATGCCTGGGCGGCTCGGCGGTCAGGCGGAGCGGCGGGCCCTTGCCGCGTGGCAGCTCGATCTCGCGGGCATGCAGCATCAACCCCTCCGGCGCCGTCGCCGGCTGCTCCTTGCCGGCCACGGGCGCGTATTTGCGGTCCCCGACGATCGGCGTGCCGATCGCCGCCATATGCGCGCGGAGCTGATGGGTACGGCCGGTGCGCGGCATGAGGCCGACCCAGGCGGCCACCTTGCCGGTTCGCGCGATGACGCGGAAATCCGTCTGGGCGCGCCTGGCGTCGAGGGCGTCCGGCGTCATCCGCTCGAAGCCCTTGGCGCCGGCCTTGCCGAGACCGAGATCGATCAGTCCCTCGTTGCGGTCCGGGTTGCCCTGGACGATGGCCCAGTAGAGCTTCCTTACCCGATGCTGCTGGAAGGCGTGCATAAGCTCGCGCGCCACGGCGGCGTCGCGGGCGAGGACGAGGAGGCCGCTCGTGTCCCGGTCGAGGCGATGCACCAGCTTCGGCCGCTCGCCCTTGCGCGCCAGGGCGTCGAGCATGCCGTCGATGTGTCGGGTGGTCTTGGTGCCGCCCTGCACGGCGAGTCCCTCGGGCTTGGCCAGCACCACCAGCCGGTCGTCGTCGTGCACGACGAGGCTCCGGATGAAGCGCGCGTCGGCCTCGCTCGGGCCGCGCCGCTCGGGCGATGCCGCGAGCTCCATGGGTGGCACGCGGATCGTCTGGCCGGGCTGGACGCGGGTGCCGGCCTCGACCCGCTTGCCGTCGAGGCGGAACTGACCGGTGCGCAGGAGCTTCTGCAGCTGGACATGGCCGAGGGTCGGAAAGTGCTGCTTGCACCAGCGGTCGAAGCGAAGATCGGCCTCGCCCGTGGCCACCACGCGATGGGTGACGCCGCTCACGCCCCGGGCTCCCCGGCGCCGCGCACGCGGCGCAGGCTGGCCAAATGCTGGAGCTTTTCCTTCAGGCGCTTTTCGAGGCCTTCTTCGGTCGGCGCATAGAAGGTCGGCCGCTCCATGCCCTCGGGGAAGTAGTCCTGGCCGGAGAAGCGGCCGGGGGCGTCGTGGTCGTAGGCGTAGCCCTCGCCGTAGCCGAGCGCTTTCATGAGCTTCGTCGGCGCATTGAGGATGTGGGCGGGCGGCATCAGCGAGCCGTGCTCCTTGGCACTGCGGCGGGCGGCGCCATAGGCGCGATAGACGGCGTTCGACTTCGGTGCGAGCGCCAGGTGGACGACCACCTGGGCCAGGGCCAGCTCGCCCTCGGGGCTGCCGAGCCGCTCGTAGACCTCGGCGGCGGTGACGGCCTGGACGACCGCCTCGGGCTGGGCGAGGCCGATATCCTCGTTGGCCATGCGAATCAGTCGCCGCGCGATGTAGCGCGGGTCCTCGCCACCCTCCAGCATCCGGCAGAGCCAGTAGAGTGCGGCGTCGGGATCGGAGCCGCGCACCGACTTGTGCAGGGCCGAGATCAGATTGTAGTGCGCCTCCTGCTGCTTGTCGTAGATCGGCAGGCGGCGGCTGAGCACGTGGCCCATGGCCTCGACATCGAGAACGGGCTCGGCCGGCAGGTCCGCGAGGCTCTCGGCCATGTTCAGAAGATAGCGGCCGTCGCCGTCGGCGAGCTCGGCGAGCCTTGTTCGCGCCTGCGGCTCGAGCGGCAGGGCATGGCCGAGCACCGCCTCGGCCCGCCCGAGGAGCTGCAGCAGGGCCGCCTCGTCGAGCCGGTCGAGGACGACCACGAGGCAGCGGGAGATGAGCGCCGGATTCAGGGCGAAGGAGGGATTCTCGGTGGTTGCCCCGATGAGGCTCACCGTGCCGGCCTCGACCTCGTGCAGGAGCCCGTCCTGCTGGGCCCGGTTGTAGCGGTGGATCTCGTCGATGAAGAGCACCGGCCGGCGGCCGCCGGCGGCCAGGCGTCGAGCACCCTCGAACGCCTTGCGCAGCTCGGCGACGCCGGACATGACGGCGGAGAGCGGCAGCAGATCCTGGCCGACCTCGCGGGCCAGGAGGCGGGCGAGCGTGGTCTTGCCGCAGCCGGGCGGCCCCCAGAGGATGAGCGATCCGAGGTTCCTGTGCGCCAGCATCCGGCCGAGCGGCGAATCGCCAGCGAGCGCCGCGTCCTGGCCGACCACCTCCTCCAGCGTCTGCGGCCGCAGGCGCTCGGCGAGCGGTGCATGGGCCGTGGACTTGCGCCCTGTCGGCTTCGGCGGCTCGGTCGCGAAGAGGTCGGGCTCGGTCATGGCGGTCGGCCGCCGCTCAACTGATCGTCAGATCAAAGACCCGCTCGCCGCGGCGGACGGTTACGACCCAGCGACCGGAGCTCGCGTCGAGCATCCGCTCGAGCTCGGCCGTGCTCGCCACCACCTCCCCGTTGACCGCGTGGATCGTGTCGCCGGGACGCAGGCCGAGCCGGGTCGCGAAGGAGCCGCGCTCGATCCCGAGGACGGCGACGCCGGATTCGAACGGATCGAGCCCGAGGGTCTGGTTGAGGGCCGGCGAGAGATTGGCGACGGTGGTGCCGCTGAGCGGCTGGTTGCCATCGAGCGTCCGCTGGTCGGGAGGCGGTTCGGCCGGCGCCGGGCGGAGCGGCAGGTCAAGCGTCAGGCGCTCGCCGCGGCGGATGACGGTGAGCGGCACGGTCTTGCCGAGCGGCTCGAGCGCCAGGCGGAAATTGAGGCCGGACGTATCATTCACCTCGACCCCGCCGACGGCCGTGACGACATCGCCCGGCAGGAGGCCCGCCGCGGCGCCCGCAGCCTTTGGATGCACCCGCTCGATCAGCACGCCTTGCGGCCGGGCGAGGCCCAGGGCGTCGGCCGTGCTGTTGTCGACCGGCGCATACTCCGCCCCGAACCAGGCCCGCTCGTTGCCGGTGCCCTGCTCGATCCCGGCGAGCCGCGCCGCCACCAGATTGGCCGGAATGGCGAAGCCGATGCCGATCGATCCGCCGCTGCGGGTGAAGATCGCGGTATTCACGCCGATGAGCTCGCCGTCCATGGAGACCAGGGCGCCGCCGGAATTGCCGGGATTGATCGCGGCGTCGGTCTGGATGAAGGAAACGTCGCCCCGCCCACCGGGCGTGGCACGGGCCGCGGCCGAGACGATGCCGGAGGTCACCGTCTGGCCGATGCCGAAAGGATTGCCGATAGCGAGCACGAGATCGCCGACCTCGATCCGGTCGGAATCGCCGAGCGGCAGGGCCGGCAAATCCTGCCCGGGATCGATGCGCAGGAAGGCGAGATCACTGAGCTCGTCCGAGAGCACCACCTCGGCCGGGAACTCGCGCCGGTCGCCCAGGACCACGGTGATCGCATCCGCGCCCTCGATGACGTGTCGATTGGTGACGATCAGACCATCGGCACGAACGATGACGCCCGAGCCGAGCGAGGCCTGCTCACGCTGCTGACGCGGCCGGCTCCGGCTGAAGGGACCGAGCTCGCCGAAGAAATGCCGGAAGATCGGATCGTCGAAGAACGTGTCGGCGTTGCTCTGGACCGCGGTACGGCGGGCCGTGACGCTGACCACGGCCGGCGCCGCCGCGCGCACCAGGGGCGCGAAGGAGAGACGAATGGTCTCGGCGTCGGGCGGCACGACCTTCTGGACGCCCGCCTCCGCAGGCGAGGCCGCGAAGCTCGGCTGGGCGGGCGGTGCCGCACAGCCGAACCCGGCGACGAGGCAGAGAACGACGAGCAGGGCGCGCGCGAACCGCGCCCGGCCGGAATCAGGCAGCGACTGCCTCACCTTCGTCGTCATCGTGCTGCAGCGGCCCCGAATCCTGGCCCTTGGCGTCGACGTCACGATCGACCAGCTCGATCACCGCCATCGGCGCATTGTCGCCGTAGCGGAAGCCGGCCTTCATGATCCGGACATAGCCACCCGGGCGCTCCTTGTAGCGCGGGGCGAGCACATCCATGATCTTGCCGGCCGTCGTCTCGCAGCGCAGCCGGGCGATCAGCAGGCGGCGGCTGTGCAGATCGCCGCCCCGGCCCAGCGTGATCAGCCGCTCGACGATCGGCCGAAGCTCCTTCGCCTTCGGCAGGGTCGTCGTGATCTGCTCGTGCTTGACCAGCGCCTGGACCATGTTCTGGAACATGGCCTGCCGATGGCTTGCCGTCCTGTTCAGCTTGCGGCCGCTGTTCCCGTGACGCATCGCTCGTTACCCGGCGCGTTGCCGCACCGGCCTCCTCATCAAAACGGTTCTTCGACCTTGCGAGCCAGTTCCTCGACGTTCTCCGGCGGCCAGCCGGCGACGTCCATGCCCAGATGCAGCCCCATATGCGCCAGCACCTCCTTGATCTCGTTCAAGGACTTGCGGCCGAAGTTCGGGGTCCGGAGCATCTCGCCCTCGGTCTTCTGCACGAGATCGCCGATATAGACGATATTGTCGTTCTTCAGGCAGTTGGCCGAGCGCACCGAAAGCTCGAGCTCGTCCACCTTGCGCAGCAGGTTCGGGTTGAACGGCAGCTCGGGGCGCCGCTCCATGGGCTGGCCGACATGCGGCTCGTCGAAGTTGATAAACGGGCCGAGCTGGTCCTGGAGGATGCGGGCGGCGAGCGCCACCGCATCGTCCGAGCTCACCGAACCGTCGGTCTCGACCTGCATCACCAGCCGGTCATAGTCCGTCTGCTGGCCGACGCGGGCATTGTCGACGCGGTACATCACCTTGCGCACCGGGCTGTAGATCGCATCGATGGCGATCAGGCCGATCGGCGCGTCCTCGGACTTGTTGAGGTGTGCCGGGACGTAGCCCTTGCCGCCGGAGATGGTCAGCTCCATCGAGACCTTGCCGCCTTCGTCGACATGGCAGATCACCTGGTCGGGATCCATGATCTCGACGTCGTGGGTGGTCTCGATCATGCCGGCCGTCACGACCTTGGGGCCCTCGGCCTTGAGGTAGACGCGCTTCGGCACGTCGCTGTGCAGACGGACACCCATCGATTTCAGGTTCAGGACGATGTCGGTGACATCCTCGCGCACACCCGGGATCGACGAGAACTCGTGCAGCACGCCGTCGATCTGGATGGCCGAAACCGCCGCACCCTGCAGCGACGACAGCAGCACCCGCCGGAGCGCGTTGCCGATCGTGATGCCGAAGCCCCGCTCCAGGGGCTCGACGATGATCGTCGCTTCCCGGTCCGGCCGACGGCCGGGCTGGATGTTGAGCTTCTGCGGCTTGATCAGCTCCTGCCAGTTTCTTTGGATCACGAGCTACCTCGCAAGTCGGTGTGACGCCCTTTGACGACCGGGCCGTTAGGACGAGGCCAGGATATCGAGGCCATGATGACGAAGGCCGCCGCGCCAGCCGGTGGCGGTCGGCGACCGATCGGGGTCGCGTTCGAAAGTGTCAGACGCGGCGGCGCTTGCGCGGCCGGCAGCCATTGTGCGGGATCGGCGTGACGTCACGGATGTTGGTCACGGTGAAGCCCACAGCCTGCAGCGCGCGAAGCGCCGACTCGCGGCCCGAGCCCGGCCCCTTGACCAGCACCTCGATGGTCCGCATGCCATGCTCCATCGCCTTCTTGCCGGCCGATTCGGCCGCCATCTGCGCGGCGAACGGCGTCGACTTGCGGGAGCCCTTGAAGCCCTGGCTGCCGGCACTCGACCAGGAGATCGCGTTGCCCTGCGCGTCGGCGATGGTGATCATGGTGTTGTTGAAGGTGGCGTTGACGTGGGCGATGCCCGAACTGATGTTCTTGCGCTCGCGGCGTCGCAGCTTGGTGTCCTGCGCCATGGTCTACTTCTTCACCTTCTTCTTGCCGGCGATCGCCTTGGCCGGCCCCTTGCGTGTGCGGGCATTGGTGTGTGTGCGCTGGCCGCGGACCGGCAGGCCCTTGCGGTGCCGGAGCCCGCGATAGCAGCCGAGGTCCATCAGACGCTTGATGCTCATCGCCGTTTCGCGGCGGAGATCGCCCTCGACCTTCAGGTCGCGGTCGATCGCCTCGCGGATACGCGCGAGCTCCGCATCGCTCAGCGTATTGACGCGCTGATCGAACGGCACCTCGCACTGCTGGAGGATCTTCTCGGACGTCGTGCGGCCGACGCCATAGATGTAGGTCAAGGCGATCCCGACCGGCTTCTGGGCCGGAACGTTGATACCGGCAATACGCGCCACCAGAGGTTCTCCCAAGCTTGCGAACACAACGAGCAAGCGGTGCCGGGCTGGAGATCCAGCCCAGAGCCGCCGGAGTATAGTTCCCGACCTCGGCCTGTCAATCGGTGCTTCGCGACGTCCTGTCGCAGGCACCGACGCCAGGCGTCCGGTCAGGTGCCGGAGGCGTGCCCGGGTTCGAGCACGGCCTCGATCGAAGCCGCCACCTGATCCATCGACTGCATGCCGTCGACCGTGTGGAGGATGCCCTTCCCGGCATAGAAGGGCAGGATGGGCGCGGTCTGCGCCCGGTAGACCTCGAGCCGCTTCTTCAGCGTCTCGACATTGTCGTCGGCGCGAGCACCGCCGGTTTCCTGGCTGCGGTTGGTGATCCGCTCGACCAGCACCTTCTCGTCCACGCGGATCTCGATCACCGCGTCGATGGCCTTGCCCTTGCCCCGGAGCATCGCGTCCAGCGCCTCGGCCTGGGCCAGGGTACGCGGGAAGCCGTCGAGGATGAAGCCGTTGGCGCAGTCCGGCGCCTCGATGCGCTCGGCGACGACGCCGCAGATCAACTCGTCCGAAACCAGCTTGCCGGCGGCCATCACGCTCTCGGCCTCGCGGCCGATCGGGGTGCCGGCCTCGACCGCCGCGCGCAGCATGTCGCCGGTCGAGAGATGCGCGAGGCCATGGCCGTCACGCAAACGCGCCGCCTGGGTGCCCTTGCCGGCACCGGGTGGGCCGAAAAGAACGAGGTTCATCAACCGCGCCTCCCCCGCAACCGGGACTTCTTGATAAGCCCCTCGTACTGGTGCGCGATCAGGTGCGACTGGATCTGCGCCACCGTATCCATGGTCACGGCCACCACGATCAGGAGGCTGGTGCCACCGAAGTAGAAGGGAACCGAGTACTGCGAGATCAGGATCTCCGGCATCACGCAGACCGCGGCAAGATAGATCGCACCGACCGTGGTGAGACGGGTCAGCACGTAGTCGAGATACTCGGCCGTGCGCTGGCCCGGGCGGATGCCGGGAATGAAGCCGCCATGCTTCTTCAAGTTGTCGGCCGTCTCCTGCGGATTGAAGACGATCGAGGTGTAGAAGAAGGCGAAGAAGATGATCAGCCCGACCATGATCAGGATGAAGAGCGGCTGGCCGCGGCCGAGCAGCGCGCTGACGACGATCAGCCACTCGGGCCCGCCGGGCCCGGAGAAGCTGCCGAGCGTCGCCGGCATGAGCAGGAGCGAACTCGCGAAGATCGCCGGGATGACGCCCGAGGTGTTGAGCTTCAGCGGCAGGTGCGAGCTCTCGCCGCCGAACATCTTGTTGCCCTGCTGGCGCTTCGGATACTGGACGATGATCCGCCGCTGGGCGCGCTCCATGAAGACGATGAAGGCGATGACGGCGAGCCCGCCGAGCAGGATGGCGATGATGAAGAGCGGCGACAGCGCGCCGGTGCGGCCGAGCTCGAGCATGCTGGCGATCGCGCTCGGCAGGGTCGCGATGATCCCGGTGAAGATGATCAGCGAGATGCCGTTGCCGATGCCGCGCGCGGTGATCTGCTCACCCAGCCACATCAGGAACATCGTGCCGCCGACGATGGTGATCACCGTCGACGCGCGGAAGAAGAAGCCCGGATCGATCACCGCACTGCCGCCCGGCCCACCCATCGATTCGAGCCCGACCGACAGCCCGTACGCCTGGACGGCGGCGAGCAGGACGGTGAGGTAGCGGGTGTACTGGTTGATCTTCTTGCGGCCGGCCTCGCCCTCCTTCTTGAGCTGGGCCACCGACGGCGAGATCGCCGTCATGAGCTGCATGATGATCGAGGCCGAGATGTAAGGCAGGATGCCGAGCGCGAAGATCGACATGCGCTCGAGGGCGCCGCCGGCGAACATGTTGAACATGCCCATGATACCGCCGGCCTGCTGCGCGAAGATCTGCGCCATGACCTGCGGGTCGATGCCCGGCAGCGGGATGTAGGTGCCGATCCGGTAGACGATCAGGCAGCCGACCGCGAACCAGATCCGCCGCTTGAGCTCGGTGGCCTTGGCGAACGCGCCGAAGTTGATGTTCGACGCGAGTTGGTCGGCGACCGACGCCATGCGGGTCCCCTCAGCCCTCGCTGCCGGTGTCGGCAGCCGCCTCGGCCGGCTTGCCGCCGAGCAGCACCACCTTGCCGCCCGCCTTCTCGACGGCGGCGATCGCGGCCTTGCTGGCACCGGTGACCTCGACGGTCACCGCCGCGGTGAGCTCGCCCTTGCCGAGCAGCCGCACGCCGTCGAGCGAGCGCCGCAGCACCCCGGTCTCGACCAGGCGGCCGGCATCGATCGGCGCCGACGCGTCCAGCTTGCCGGTATCGAGCGCCGCCTGCAGCGTGCCGAGATTGACGACGGCGAAGCTCTGCCGGCTCGGATTCTTGAAGCCGCGCTTCGGCAGGCGCCGGTAGATCGGCATCTGGCCACCCTCGAACACCCGCACGGCGCCGCCGCTGCGGGCCTTCTGGCCCTTGTGCCCCTTGCCCGCGGTCTTGCCCTTGCCGGAGCCGATGCCGCGGCCGAGCCGCTTCGCCTTGTAACGGGCGCCGGGATTGTCGCGCAGTTCGTTCAAACGCATCAGTTCTGCTCCGACCTCAGGCGCCGTCGGTGTCGACGCGCAGGAGGTGTTCGACCTTGCGGATCCGGCCGCGATTGGCCGGGGTGTCGCTGACCTCGCGGCTCCGCCACAGCTTGTTCAGGCCGAGCGAGATCAGGGTCCTCTCCTGATCCTTCGGCCGGCCGATCGGGCTGCCGGTCTGGGTGATCTTGATCGTCTTCGCGGTGTCGCTCGTCTTCGCCATCGCCTCAGGCCTCCGCCGCCGCTTCGGCGCCCGGCTCACGCTTGCCGATGATGTCGCGCACGTTCTTGCCCCGCTTGGCGGCGACGGTGCGCGGCGAATTGACCAGCTGCAGCGCCTCGAAGGTCGCCTTCACCATGTTGTGCGGGTTCGAGGTGCCGAGCGACTTGGACACGACGTCCTTGATGCCCAGGGCCTCGAGCACGGCGCGCATCGGGCCGCCGGCGATGATGCCTGTGCCGGGAGGCGCGGCGCGCAGTACGACGCGGCCGGCGCCGAAATGCCCGACGATGTCGTGGTGCAGGGTGCGGCCCTGGCGCAGCGGCACGCGGATCATGCCGCGCTTCGCCTGTTCGGTCGCCTTCCTGACCGCTTCCGGCACCTCGCGCGCCTTGCCGCTGCCGTAGCCGACCCGGCCCTTGCCGTCACCGACCACCACCAGCGCCGAGAAGCCGAACCGCCGACCACCCTTCACCACCTTGGCGACGCGGTTGACGTTGACCAGCCGATCGACGAGCTCTGAATCCTGGCGATCTTCACCGCGCTGTGGACGTGCCATTGGAGTTCCCTATACCGCGATCAAAATGTCAGGCCGCCTTCGCGCGCCGCCTCGGCGAGCGCCTTGACCCGACCATGATACTTGTAGCCGCCACGATCGAACACCACCGTCTCGACCCCGGCTGCCTTCGCCTTTTCGGCGAGCAGCTTGCCGACGCGCTGCGCCGCCGTCGTGTCGGCGCCCGTCTTCAGCTCACCGCGCAGCGGCTGCTCGAGGCTCGATGCCGCGACCAGCGTGCGACCGGCCTCGTCGTCGATGATCTGGCCGTAGATGTGCTTGCCCGAGCGGAACACCGAGAGCCGCGGCCTGCCATTGGCGGCCTGCTTCAGCGCGAACCGCGTGCGCCGCTGCCGGCGCGTGAATCGTTCACTGGCTTTCAGCATGGCTATTTCTTCTTGCCTTCCTTGCGACGGATCACCTCGTCGGCATAGCGGATGCCCTTGCCCTTGTAGGGCTCCGGCGGGCGGAACGAGCGGATCTCCGCCGCGATCTGCCCGACCCGCTGCCGCTGGAAGCCGGAGATCACGATCGCCGTCGGCGTCTCGCAGGCGATCTTCACCTCGGGCGGCACCGCGAACTTGATGTCGTGACTGTAGCCGAGCTGCAGATTCAGGATGTTGCCATCCATCGCCGCACGGTAGCCGACTCCGGAAATCTCCAGCCGCCGGTTGAAGCCCTCACTGACCCCGGTGACCATGTTCTGCACGAGGGTGCGCGCGAGGCCCCACATCTGGGCGGCCTCCTTACCCTCGTCGCGCGGCTGGACGGCGAGCGAGCCGTCCTCGAGCGCCACCACCACCGAGCCCGGCAGGGTTTCCTCGAGGGCGCCGAGCTTGCCCTTGACCTTGACCGTCTGGCCTTCGACCGAGACGTCGACGCCGCTCGGGATCGTGACCGGATGCTTGCCGATACGAGACATGATCAGAATACCGTGCAGAGGACTTCGCCGCCGACCTTGGCCTCGCGGGCCTCCGAATCGGACAGCACGCCCCGTGGGGTCGACAGGATGGCGATGCCGAGGCCGTTGTAGATCTCCGGCAGCTCGCGCACGCCGGCATAGATCCGCCGGCCGGGCTTCGACACCCGGCGCAGTTCGCGGATCACCGGCTCGCCATTGTGATACTTCAGCTCGATCGAGATCTCGGACTTGCCGTCGAGCACCTCGTCGGCCGTGTAGCCGCGAATGTAGCCCTCGCGCTGCAGCACCTCGAGCACGTTCCGCCGCAGCTTGGACGCGGGCGAGCGAACGCTCGACTTCTGCGCCATCTGCCCGTTGCGGATCCGGGTCAACATATCGCCGAGTGGGTCGGACATCGCCATTTCAGTACTCCCGGCTCACCAGCTCGACTTCACCACGCCGGGCACCTGGCCCTCGGCGGCGAGATCACGAAGCGCGATGCGCGACATGCCGAACTTGCGGTAATAGGCCCGCGGCCGCCCGGTCAGGGTGCAGCGGTTGCGGATGCGCACCTTGGAGCCGTTGCGCGGCAGGGCGGCGAGCTTGAGGACCGCCTCGAAGCGCTCCTCGGGGTCACCCTCGCGATTCGCGATCACCGCCTTCAGCGCCGCCCGCTTCGCAGCCTGCTGCGCGACCAGCTCCCGACGGTGCTTGTTCTTCTCGATGGCGCTCTTCTTGGCCATTGGTCGATCCTCTCCGTCAGGCCCGAAACGGCATGTCGAACCCCTTGAGAAGCGACAGCGCTTCCGCATCGGTCCTGGCCGTGGTGCAAATGATGATGTCCATGCCCCGGATCTCGTCGACCTCGTCGTAGTTGATCTCGGGAAAGACGATCTGTTCCTTCAGGCCGAAGGCGTAGTTGCCACGGCCGTCGAAGCTCTTGGGCGAGATGCCGCGGAAGTCGCGAACCCGCGGCAGGGCGATGGTCACCAGCCGGTCGAGGAACTCGTACATCCGCTCGCTGCGCAGCGTCACCTTGGCACCGATCGGCATGCCCTCGCGCAGCTTGAAGTTGGCGACCGACTTGCGTGCCCGGCAGACCGCCGGCTTCTGCCCGGAGATCTTGGTGAGATCGCCGACCGCGGCGGTCATCTTCTTGCTGTCGGTGACGGCCTTGCCGACCGCCATGTTGATGACGATCTTCTCCAGCCGCGGCACCTGCATGACGTTCTTGTAGCCGAACTGCTCCTGCAGTTGGCCACGCACCACCTCGTCGTAGCGCTGCTTGAAACGAGCCGTCATCACCTCATCCTCAGCGATCGATGATCTCGCCGGACCGCTTCGCGAAGCGGACCTTGCGGCCGTCATCGAGGAACTTGAACCCGACCCGGGTCGGCTTGCCGTCCGACGGATCGATATGTGCCACGTTGGAGACCTGGATCGGCGCCTCGCGGCTCTCGATCCCGCCGGCGCCGCGGGCACTGGGCTTGGTGTGCTTGCGCACCTGCTGCGCGCCCTGCACCACCACCCGGTTCTCGGACGGCAGGACCTTCAGGACCTCGCCTTCCACACCCTTCGACTTGCCGGCGATCACGACGACCCGGTCGCCCTTGCGAATCCGCGCAGCCATCACAGAACCTCCGGGGCGAGGCTGACGATCTTCATGAACCGCTTGGCGCGCAGCTCGCGCGTCACCGGGCCGAAGATGCGCGTGCCGATCGGCTCGCCCTGCTTGTTGATGAGCACCGCCGCATTCTTGTCGAAGCGGATCGCCGAGCCGTCCGGCCGGTGGATCTCCTTGGCGGTGCGCACGATCACGGCGCGCAGCACGTCGCCCTTCTTCACCCGACCGCGCGGAATCGCCTCCTTGACCGAGACGACGATGACGTCGCCGACCGAGGCCACCTTCCGCTTCGAGCCGCCCAGCACCTTGATGCACTGGACGCGGCGCGCGCCGGAGTTGTCCGCGACGTCGAGGTTGGATTGCATCTGGATCATGACGACGTCCCCCGACTCAAACCGTGACCTGGCCGCCGGCGGTCGGATCCGGCTCGCCCACGACCTCCCACGACTTGCGCTTGGAGATCGGCGCGCATTCCTGAATCCGCACGACGTCGCCGGTCTTGAACCGGTTCTCCGGATCGTGCGCGGCGTAGCGCTTCGAGCGCTTGATGAACTTCTTGTAGACCGGGTGCTTCAGCCGACGCTCGACCAAGACC
>CAZGUW010000002.1:1148-58064 GCA_964528705.1 uncultured Geminicoccaceae bacterium | reverse complement strand
GTCGAGGCGATCCTCCAGCTGGTCCGTGCCGGCCGCCCCGAGGCAAGCCCGGTCGACGGCATCGCCGAGCAGGTCGCCTGGGGCCCCGGGCCGCGCGCCAGCCAGGCGCTGATGCTCGTCACCCGCGTGCGCGCCCTCCTCGACGGCCGCCTCGCCCCCTCGCTCGAGGACCTGCAGGCGCTTGCGGGCCCGGTCCTGCGCCACCGCATGGCCGTCACCTTCGCCGCCCGGGCCGACGGTATCGGTGTCGACGACGTCATCGAGCGGCTGGTCCGGCATGTCGGCTGAGCTGGCGCATGGCGCCTGAAGCGACGGCAGCGCTCGAGCCCCGTCATGTCGCGGCGTTGCGCGGCGAGGCCGAACGCCTCGGCAGCCGCCTGCCAGGCCTCCTCGTCGAGGCGGAGCGCGTCGCCACCACCGTCAGCCAGGGCGTGCATGGCCGCCGTCGGCCCGGCCTCGGCGAGACCTTCTGGCAGTTCCGCCAGTACCAGCCGGGCGACGCCGCGGGCACCATCGACTGGCGCCAGTCGGCCCGTTCGCGCCACCTCTTCGTCCGCCAGCAGGAATGGGAGGCGGCCGAGAGCGTCTGGCTCTGGGCCGACCAGTCGCCGTCGATGCGCTACCGCTCGAAGCCGGCCTGGGCGACCAAACGCGACCGGGCGCTGGTCCTCCTCCTCGCCCTGGCCGGGCTGCTGGTGCGGGGTGGCGAGCGGATCGCGCTCCTCGGCACCGGCGAGCGGCCGCAGGGTGGACGCTACGGCTTCAACCTCCTTGTCGAGCGCTTGCTGCACGGCACCGCCGGCGCCGGCTTTCGCCTGCCGCCCCAGCCCCTGCCGCGCCATGCCCGCCTGGTGCTCGTCTCCGACTTCCTCGAGCCCGCGGACCAGCTCGCCGGGCGCGTCCGCCAGCTCGGCGCCCTGGGGGCCGAGGTGTCGCTGCTGATGCTCGCCGACCCCGCCGAGGAGACGCTCGACTTCCACGGTCGCGTCCTCTTCGAGGGGCTGGAGGGCGAGGGCCGGGCCCTGATCGGCAATGTCGACGCCATTCGGACCGGCTACCGGGACCTCTATCGCGCCCATCACGAGCACCTCGCCGACCTCGCCCGCCGCCACGCCTGGCAGTTCGCCCGCCACCGCACCGACCGGCCGGCCGAGACCGGCCTTCTCACGCTCTACCAGATGCTCGCCCCGCGCGCCGCCGGGCGCCACTGACGATGCCGGGCGCACCTCTATGCTGAGCCTCGGCCCCATCGCCTTCCTCCAGCCCTGGATCCTGGCCGGGCTGCTCGCTTTGCCGCTGATCTGGCTCCTGCTCCGCCTCAGCCCGCCGGCCCCGCGCCGCGTCGCCTTCCCGCCACTCGCCCTCCTGCTCAGGCTCGTCGCCCCGGAGGAGACCCCGGCCCGGACCCCCTGGTGGCTCCTGTTGCTGCGCCTCACCATCGCCGCGCTCATCCTGCTCGCCCTCGCCGGCCCGGTGCTCAACCCGGCACCGGTGATCGGCGGGCGAGGGCCCGTGCTCCTCGTCGTCGATGACGGCTGGGCTGCCGCCCCCCACTGGCAGCGCCGGCTTGACCTCGCCCGCGGCCTCCTCGAGCAGGCGGAGCGCGACAGCCGCCCGGTCGTGGTGCTGAAGACCGCCCCCGACGGCCGGGCCGCGCCGCTCGAGCCGCAGCCGGCGCGCGAGGTGCTGGAAGAACTCGCCGGCTGGCAGGCGCATCCCTGGCCGGTCGACCATGGGGTCGCCCTGACCCGCCTCGAGGCCGCCAGCCTCGATGAGGCCCGACCCATCTGGCTGAGCGACGGGATCGTCGATCGCGACGGCAGCGGCGCTGCGGCGCGGGCGCTGGGCACCACCCTGAACGGTCTCGGCGAGCTCACCGTGCATGCCGACCCGCCGGCCGAGCGCGCCCTCCTGCTGAGCCCCGACGATCTCGCCCGCGACCTCCAGTCGGTGAGCGTGCTCCGCCCGGATGCCGATGCACCACTGCCACCCGAGCTCTTCGCCATCGGCCCCGCCGGCGAGGTCCTCGGCCGCTTCCCCGTTGCCGCCCCCACCGGCGACGGCGCCGATCCGCTGCGCGCCGCGGTCGAGCTCGACCTGCCGCTCGACGTGCGCAACCGTATCGCCCGGCTGACCCTCGAGGGCCATCACGGCGTCGGCGGCGTGTTGCTCTTCGACGAGCGCTGGCGGCGGCGCACGGTCGGCATCGCCGGCCCGCCGGGTGCCGCGGCCGCCCAGCCGCTGCTCGCCGAACCCTACTTCGTCGAGCGGGCCCTGGCCCCTTTCGCCGAGCTGCGCACCGGGCGGATCACGGACTTGGTCGAGGAGCCGCTTTCGCTCCTCGTCATCACCGATCGTGGCCATCTCGACCCGGCCGAGGCCGCGGCGCTCGAATCCTGGGTCGAGACCGGCGGCGTGGTGCTGCGTTTCGCCGGCCCGCGGCTCGCCGGGCTCGACGATGTGAGCCAGCCGGTCGCCGAGGCAGAGCCCGACGCGCTCCTGCCCGTCCGGCTGCGCTCGGGTGACCGCCAACTCGGCGGTGCGCTCTCCTGGTCCGAGCCCCTGCCGCTCGCCCCCTTCCCCGCCGACAGCCTCTTTGCCGGGCTCGACGTCAGCGAGGAGGCCCTCGTCTATCGCCAGGTGCTGGCCGAGCCGGGCCCCGACCTCGCCGAGGCGACCCTGGCGAGCCTCGCCGACGGCACGCCGATCGTCACCGGCCGCCGGACCGGCGACGGCTACGTCATCCTCGTCCACACCACCGCCAACACGAGCTGGACCAGCCTGCCGCTCTCCGGCCTCTTCGTCGAGATGCTGCGCCGCATCGTCGATCTCGGCGTCGGTGCCGGCGAGCGGCTCGACGGCCTCGTCCGTGCCGACCGGGTGCTCGCCGCCGACGGCAGCCTGGTGGAGCCGCCCGCCGACCTGCAGCCGATCGAGGCGGCGGCGTTGGCCGATCTGCCGGTCGGCCCCGCCAGTCCCGCCGGGCTCTACGCGCCCGTCGATGCCGGCACCACGCCGGACGACATAGCCGAGGACGAACGCGGCCGCGTCGCCCGCAACCTCCAGGACTCCCTCGACCGCCTGGAGAGCCTCGACGTCGCGACGCTCGGCGAAGGTGCCCTGCCCTATGCCCAGGGCACCGAGCGCGATCTCCTGCCGCCGCTCCTGACGCTGGCGACCATCCTCGCCCTCGTCGACCTCGCCCTCTCCTTCGTGCTTCGCGGCCTCGTGCCGCGGCTGCGGCCGGCCGCCGCCACGGCCGCCCTTTTGGCCCTGCATCTCCTGCCCGGCTCGGCGGCCGCCCAGGAATCGATCGACGAGGCGCGCATCGCGGAGCTCGCCGCCATCACCCGGCTCGGCTACGTGGAGACGGGCATTTCCGACGTCGACGAACGCAGCCGCTCCGGGCTCTTCGGCCTCGGCCGTGTCCTGGCACAGCGCACCTCGATCGAGACCGGCGACCCGGTGCCGGTGGATCCGGCTGTCGACGAGCTCGCTGTCTTCCCGCTTCTCTACTGGCCCGTGCCGCCCGAACATCCGGCCCTCGATCCCGCCGCTATCGACCGCATCGAGGACTATCTCCGCCAGGGCGGCATGGTCCTCTTCGACACCGGTGACGCCGCCCGCCTGCTGCCCGGCCAGAACATCGTCGGCCCCGGCGAGCAGCGCCTGGGCGAGCTGCTCCACGACCTCGACCTGCCGCCCTTGGAGCCGATCCCCGACGATCACGTGCTGACCCGGTCCTTCTACCTCATGCAGGACCTGCCCGGTCGCTTCGCCGGCCGGCCGGTCTGGGTCGACCGCATGCCGCAGAGCGTCAATGACGGGGTCTCGAGCGTGGTGATCGGCGCCCATGACTGGGCCGGCGCCTGGGCCGAGGACGAGTTCGGACGCACGCTCTATCCTGTCGTGCCCGGTGGCGAGCGCCAGCGCGAGATGGCGCGGCGCTTCGGCGTCAACATCGTGATGTACGCGCTGACCGGCAACTACAAGACCGACCAGGTGCACATTCCGGCACTGCTCGAAAGGCTCGGCCAGTGACCGCCGCCAGCCTCGTCCTCCAGCCGTTGATCCCGCTCTGGCTCTGGGCCGCCCTCGCCGCGATCGCCCTCCTGCTCTTCGCCTTCGGCCTCTGGCGGCGTGCCCGCGGCACGCTCTGGCGTGGCCTCCTCGCCGCCTTCCTCCTGCTGGCGCTCGCCGGGCCGGAGCTGCAGCGCGAGGAACGCCAGGCGCTCGACGACATCGTCATGCTGGTCGAGGACCGAAGCCCGAGCCAACGCATCGCGGACCGGCCGGAAGCGACGAAGGAGGCGGCGGATGCCCTGGCCGAGCGGCTCGCGGCACTGCCCGGCATCGACCTCCGGCGCGTCACTCTCGAGGGCAGCGGCCGGCGTGGCACCGACCTCTTCGCCACGCTGCGCGAGCGCATGGGCGAGGTCGACCGGGACCGCCTCGCCGGCATCGCGGTCGTCACCGACGGGCGCATCCATGATGCCCCGCCGGTCCCCGACTGGGGTGTCGACGCGCCCTTCCACGTGCTGCTGACCGGCCGGCCGGAGGAGTTCGACCGGCGGATTGTCGTGGAGCAGGCGCCGACCTTCGGCGTGGTCGGCGAGCCCGTGCCGGTCACCCTGCGCATCGCCACGACGCCCGAGACGGCAGCGACGACCACGCCCCTGCCGCTCACCGTCGAGCGCAACGGCGAGCCCTTCGCCGAACTCCTCGTCCCGCCCGGCGAACCGGTCGCCCTCGACCTGCAGCTGGAGAACGCCGGGTCCACCGTCTTCGAGTTCCAGATTCCCGTCGCCGAGGGCGAGCTCACCGCCCTCAACAACCGCCAGGCGATCACCGTCAACGGCATCCGCGACCGGCTGCGCGTTCTCCTGGTCTCCGGCCAGCCCTATCCGGGCCTGCGCGTTTGGCGCAACCTTTTGAAGTCCGACCCGGCCGTCGACCTCGTCCACTTCACCATCCTGCGCCCGCCCGAAAAGCAGGACGGCACGCCGATCCGCGAGCTGTCGCTGATCGCCTTCCCGTCCCGCGAGCTCTTCGAGGTCAAGCTCGGCGAGTTCGACCTGATCATCTTCGACCGCTACTCCAGGCGCGGCCTGCTGCCGCTCGTCTACCTCGACAACGTCGCCCGCTATGTCGAGGAGGGCGGTGCCCTTCTCGATGCCGCTGGTCCGGAGTTCGCCGATCCGCAGAGCCTCTACCGGACACCTTTGTCCCGGGTGCTCCCGGGCCGCCCCTCGGGCGAGGTCTACGAGCGTGCGTTCAGCCCCGACGTCACCGAGCTAGGCGGGCTCCATCCGGTGACCTCCGGCCTCGATGCCCAGGGCGACAGCGAGGAATGGGGCCGCTGGTTCCGCCAGATCGATGTCGAAACCGACGACGCCCAGGTGCTGATGACCGGCGTCGCCGACCGCCCGCTCCTCGTTCTCGAGCGGGTCGGCGAGGGCCGCGTGGCGCAGCTCCTCTCCGACCATGCCTGGCTCTGGGCACGCGGCTTCGACGGCGGCGGCCCCCAGGCCACGCTGCTCCGCCGTCTCGTCCACTGGCTGATGCGCGAGCCGGAGCTCGAGGAAGAGGCGCTGCGCGCCCGCGCGGTCGGCGACGGTCTCCTGATCGAGCGCCAGTCGCTGCATGCCGAGCCGGTCGAGGTCGAGATCACATCGCCTTCCGGTACCGCCACCACCGTGCTGCTCGAGCCCGCCTCGGAAGGCCTCGCCACGGCCACGGTGGAGGCCGGCGAGGACGGGCTCTACCGGGTCAGCGACGGCGAGCTTTTGGCCTTCGCCACGCCCCGCCCGATCGCCCCGGTCGAGCTCGCCGACATGACCGCGACCGAGGATGTCCTCGCCCCCTTCGCCACCGCCACCGGCGGGGCCGTTCACTGGCTCGACGACCGGGGCCAGCCCGACATCCGCCGGGTCGAAGCCGACCGGCGCGCCAGCGGCGCCGGCTGGCTGGGCTTCGAGCGCAACCGCGCCTTCGCCGTGCTCAGCCTGCGGCAGACACCGCTCGTTCCGGCCTGGCTCGCCGCGCTCGTCCTGCTGGCCGCCGCGGCCGCCGCCTGGTGGCGCGAGGGTCGCGGCTGATCAACTGTACGTGACCGGCTTGTTTCGCCGTCCCGCCTCGGCCAATCTGCCTTCGGCTTCAGGCTTTGGGAGGAATACGCCATGTCGTCCAGGATACTCGCCGCCTTCACGGTGCTCGGCATTGTCGCCAGCGCCGGCCTTGCCAGCGCCGACCCGATTCAGACGCGGCAGACGATCATGAAGTCGATAGGTGCCGCCGGGAAGGTCTCGGGCGAGATGATCAAGGGCAACCTGCCCTTCAACCAGGACGTCGCCAACCTGGCCCTTGCCACCTTCGCCGCTGCCTCTCTGAGCTACCGGGAATTCTTCCCCGAAGGCAGCGAGTCCGGCGACACTCGCGCCAAGGAGAACATCTGGACCGACCGCGAGGGCTTCATTGCCGCCAACGAGAAGTTTGCCGAAGCGGCGACTGCCGCCGTCGCCGCCAAGCCCGCCGATCTCGACGCATTCAAGGCCGCCTTCGGCCCGATCGGCCAGAACTGCCAGTCCTGTCACGAGACCTATCGTACCCCCAGCAACTGATGGCGTTCGGCCGGTTTCTCGGCTTTGCCGCGGCGCTCGTCGTGGTGGCCGGCGGCAGCTTCTGGTACCTCACTGCCCCCGAGCGCTACGACCCGGTGGATCTGCCGGCCCACGAGCCCGACCTCGCCAATGGCGAGCTCCTCTTCTGGGCCGGCGGCTGCACCTCCTGCCATGCCGCTCCGGAAGCGGAGGGCGAGGCCCGTCTCCTCCTGGTCGGCGGGCTCGCCCTCGAGACGCCCTTCGGCCGTTTCAACGTGCCGAACATCACGCCCGACCCGACAAGCGGCATCGGCGGCTGGAGCGTCGCCGACTTCGTCACCGCTATGCGCTACGGCACCTCGCCCGGGGGCCGGCACTATTACCCGTCCTTTCCCTACGCCTCCTACGCCCGGATGACGGTCACCGACCTGATCGACCTCAAGGCCTGGCTCGACACCCTCCCGGCCGAGCCCAGCACCGTCCCCGGCCACGAGCTCGCCTTCCCCTACAGCTTCCGTCGAGGCATCGGCCTGTGGAAGCTCCTCAACCTCGACCCGACCCCGGTCGTCGACGTCGGCCCCGACCCTGCCCTTGAGCGCGGTCGCTACCTGGCGGAAGGGCCGGGCCATTGCGGCGAATGCCACACGCCCCGCGACTTCACCGGCGGGCTCGACCTCTCACGCTGGCTCGCCGGTGCCCCCGCCCCGGACGGCGATGGCCGTATTCCCGACATCACTGGCGGCCCGGACGGCCTCGGCGACTGGTCGACCGGCGATATCGCCTATGCCCTCGAGAGCGGCTTCAAGCCCGACTTCGACACGCTCGGCAGCACCATGGCGAAGGTCCAGGCCAATCTCGCCCACCTCCCGGCCAGCGACCTCGAAGCCATCGCCGCCTACCTGAAGGCAACGCCGCCATTGCCCGACGGCAGCTGAGGAAACCGCTTGGCCCTTTTTGACGTATCAGGAAGTGAACGTCAGAAAGGCATCCTCTTGGTTCTTTCGAGCTTCAACCACCCTGTTCGCGCCGCCGTGATCGGCGCCTCCGGCGGCATCGGCGGCGCCTTCACCGAAAGCCTCGCGGCCGACCCGGGGGTTGGCGCCATCCTCGCCACCGCGCGGCACGGTACGGTGCCCGAAGGCGAACCCATCACGCCACTTCGTCTCGACCTCGAGGACGAGGCGAGCGTTGCCGCGGCGGCCGCGGTCGCGAAGGACGAACTCGGAGGCCTCGATCTCGTGATCGTCGCCACCGGCATCCTGCGCGGTCCCGACATCAGCCCGGAAAAGACCCATCGCCAGCTCGACCCCGTCGCCATGGCCAGGGTGCTGGCCACAAACACCATCGGCCCCGCCCTCGTCGCCAGGCACTTCCTGCCGCTCCTGCCCCGCAATGGCCGTGCCATCTTTGCGGCACTCTCCGCCCGGGTCGGCTCGATCGGCGACAACGAGCTCGGCGGTTGGCACAGCTATCGGGCATCCAAGGCGGCCCTCAACATGCTGATCCGGAACTTCGCCATCGAGGAATCCCGCCGCAATGCCGACGCCATCGTCGTCGGTCTGCATCCCGGTACCGTCGCCACAGACCTTTCCGCCCCCTTCCGGCGGGGCGTTGCGGACGACCGCCTGTTCACGCCGGCCGAAGCCGCCCTCCGGCTCCTCGCCACGCTGGACGAGCTTGATCCTGCGGATTCCGGCGGCATCTTCGCCTATGACGGGGAGCGCCTGCCCGACTGAGTTCAGCGCCACTCCGCATAGGCGTCGTCCAGCAGCGGCTCGTCGAAGAACCGGGCCAGGAGCCCGTCGAGCGAAATGGCGCCGGCCCCCTTCACCACCAGATAGACAAGCGGCATCAGCCAGAGTGTCCGCTGGTCGACGATCACCGAGCCGGAAACATGGTCGAAGAGGGCACCAATGGTCGCCTCGTCCGCACCGTGAAAGGCGATGTCGACATAGGTCTGGACCGCGACGAAGCCGATCATGCCGAGCGCCGCGAGCCGGGTGAAGAGCCCGAGCACGATCAGCACCGGCAGGACGAACTCCGCATACGTGCCGAGATGAACGATGAGCCCGTAGGGCCAGAAGGCCACGGCCGACGGGTCATAGCCCGCCGCCTCCATGGCTCCCGGCACGATCTGGATATAGGCGCCGGGCGTCAGCTGCAGAAATCCCAGGAGACCCGGCCCGACCTTGGTCAGGGCCGAGCTCAGGAAATAGACCAGGAGCCCGCCCGCAAAGACGAAACGGGCGAAAAGGCCGAGGAACCAGCCATCGAGCAGCCTTTCAAGGCAACGGAAGAAACGCTGGTGCAGCTCGACCACCTCGTCGATCATCGATCGCTTCCTTCGCAAGAGGATTGGCGGAGCGCGACGACGGCACCCAGCGCAAAGAGTCGGCCAAGCGCCGGCCCGAGCGTAAGGCCCGGCTCGGCCCGCAGCGCCGCCTCGGCGGCCATCCCGAGGGCTCTGTCGTCGGCCAGGGTGCCAACGAACGCTGCCATTCCGGGCGAGAGCGACTCCACCATGACGCGCTCCTCGGGCCGCACCACGAGCGCGCTCTCGGCCCGGCCAAGGTCGACCGCACCGTGCGGGCCGCGACCGGTATTGGCGGCCCAAAGAGCGATGATCGGGAAGATGGACTCGACCAACCGCAGGCTCGGGTGCAGGACCAGCCGCACCTGATCGAGCTCGGTCTCCGCCACCTGCCCGAGCGCCGCAATCGCCAGGGGCGTCGCCTCAGCCGCATGGTACGCAGTCAGCCAGGCCCGCTCTAGCCGGGCCACCGACGCGAGGTAGGGCAGACCCGCCGCCGGCGGAAATGCCTCGAGAAACCCCGGGAACCCGGACCCGTAGTCGATCAGCACCGGCGAGCGCGGCGGTTCCTGGCACACGAAGACCGTTGCCGCGGCCCTGAAGAACGGCTCCCCGACAAGGCTCCGCACCGCCGGATAGGCGACCCCGAGCGCCTCGACAAGCCCGGCCACGACGTTGTTGCGATGCACGGCGAACCGAGCCGACGGCAGCAGCCCGGCCGGCGCCGGGCGTTCCGCCGTGAGCAGTGCCCCGGCCAGCTCAGCCTGCGCGGGCATGGCGGCAATCGTCGAGCAGTCGCTGGGCCAGAACGGCTTCCCTATGCAGCACCGGCCATTCCGGCACGTCATTGTCCCATTCCACGAGGACCGGCAGGGCGCCGGTCCGCCGCAGTACGCGCACCAGCAGCGCCCAGACCGGATCGGCCACCGCCCGGTCATGGGCATCGACGAGGAGCCCGTCAGGCTCGGTGGCGTGGCCGCCCAGATGGATCTCGCCGACCCTCTCGATCGGAAAGGCATCGAGGTAGATTTCCGGCGCAAACCCGAGGTTTTGCGCGGAAACGAAGACGTTGTTGAGGTCCAGCAGCAGGCCGCAACCGCTCCGTCGTGCCACCTCGGCGAGGAATTCCGGCTCCGTCAGCGTGCTCTCCGCGAAGGCGAGGTAGGAGGAGGGATTCTCGAGCAGGATCGACCGGCCGAGCGCTTCCTGCATATGATCGACGTGCTCGACCACCCGGGCCAGCGTTGCTTCCGTGTAAGGCAAAGGCAGCAGGTCGTTGAAATAGATGCCCTCGTGCGACGACCAGGCCAGATGCTCGGAGACCAAGCCGGGCTCGTAGCGCTCGACCAGCGCCCTCAGCCGCGCCAGGTGCGCCGGATCCAGGGCCCCCACGCCGCCGATCGACAGACCGACACCGTGCAGTGACACGGGGTAGTCCCGGCGGATGGCGGTGAGCTGGCGGTGCGGCGGCCCGCCCTCACCCATGTAGTTCTCGGGATGCACCTCGAACCAGCCGACCCGCGGCCGGCCCGCCAGGATCTCGGCGCAATGGCGGGACTTGAGGCCGAGGCCCGAAGCCCCTGGGATGGTTGCGGCAATCATCAGGACGGCTGGACCCGGGCGGGGCGGCGCCGCGGCACCGCCCCTGACACAGGTCCGATCCCGGTCACGCAGGGACGTCGCGGGTCAGCTCCTCGAGCGAACCCTTGCGGCCGTCCGGCAGCTCGTACGTCGCCTCTGCCGTCGAGGTGCCGTAGAGCTCGCACGTGCCCTCGGGCACGAGCTTCCAGGCATTGCCCTGGTAGTCGACGGTCGAGGTGCCGGCACAGGTCGTGCCCGGACCGGCGGCGCAGTCGTTCTGGCCGGCCAGCGAAATGCCGTAGCATTTCTCGTTGGCCGCGTGGGCCGGGCTGGCGAGGCCGCCGGCCCCGGCGATCGCCGCGGCAATCGCACCGGCCAGCATGGCGGTGGAGGTTCTCGTGCTGTGGCTCATCTGCGTTCTCCTTTCGCTTCGCGATCACCCGCCAATCGGGGCGAGCGTCTCGTAGGTGCCGGCATTGTCGTCGAGGGTGGTCCATGACTTGCCGGAAGCCGCATCGGTCTCGATCCCCGACCAATTCCCGTCGGCCGCCCGAATGTTCCCGTCGACGTCGGCGGACCAGAAGCCCACGATGGTCGGCGTGATGTTGACGTAGAGGCGGCCGTCGACGATGCGCCATAGGTTCGGGTTGGCCGGCACCTTGCCGCCCTTCGCCACGCCGTAGGCGCAATGCCCGTCATAGGCCGGCGCGTAGGCTTCGGGATCGGCGATGAACCGGTCCCGGTTCGCCTCCGTGGCAAAGGCCCAGGTGGCGCCGTTCCAATCGGTCGTGATGTCGGCGCGCCCGGGCACCGCCGCCGGCTGCGGCTGGTCCAGGGGCGCCTGCTCGAGCGAGAAGTAGGCGACCGGGTCGTAGCCGCTAAGCGCATAGCCGGTCTCGTCGACATATTGCGGCCCGGCCATCGCCACGCCGGCGCCGGCCAGCGAAATCGCCGCGGCAAGAACACCTGCTCGGTACATGAACTGAGGCCCTTTCTCTGGCTTGCCTGTTGCCCGAATCTAGTCAGGGCGCGGCCGGGCCGGCAAATCGCGTCACGTAACGTCTGCGTGGGTGCCCCGTGAGCATCTGGCGAGCCGCCATAAGCGTTCCTGCTGGGTCCGATCAGCAAAGATTGTTTGCCACGGGCATCCGCTCTGCGCTCGATGGCGGCCGAACAAAGAGGGACCCACCGCCATGCCCAAGAGGCTGCTCGTCATCGGCAACAAGAATTATTCGTCTTGGTCGCTCCGCCCCTGGCTGCTGCTCCGCCAGCTCGGCCTGCCCTTCAAGGAGGAGCGGATCGCCCTGGACCAGCCGGACACGAAAGCCCGCATCCTCGCCCGCTCCCCGGCGGGCCGGGTCCCCGTCCTGATCGAGGACGGGCTCAGCATCTGGGAATCCCTCGCCATCATCGAGCATGTCGCCGAAACCGAGAGCACCGTCTGGCCGGCCGAGCCTGCTGCCCGTGCCATGGCGCGCGCGATCGCGGCCGAGATGCACGGCGGCTTCGCGGCCCTCCGCAACGAGCTGCCGATGAATGTCCGGGCCATCGACCGCAAGGTCCACCCGAGCCCCGCGGCCGAGGCCGACATCGCCCGCATCAAGGCGATCTGGTCAGCCGCCCGAGCGACCCACGGCTCGACTGGCCCCTGGCTCTTCGGCACCTTCTCGGCGGCGGACGCCATGTTCGCGCCCGTCGCCTCGCGCTTTCGCACCTACGGCATCGACCTGCCCGAGTCTTTGGCCAGCTGGCAGGCGACCGTGCTGGAATGCCCCGCCATGCAGGAATGGACCGAAGCCGCCCGCGCCGAAACCGAGGTCATCGCGCACGAAGACATCGGCTGACGGACGAGCTCCGAACGCCCTGCCGATACTGCAATGCAAGACCCTTCCGCCCTGCGAGCGCCGAGCGTATCCTGTAAGCTTGTATCGATAGCCGCGAACCACTGACACTGACACAGCCATTGAGGGCTCGATCAGTGAAGACTGGCATGTGCCATGGATGCGCTCGTGGCGGCGATTACTGTCTGGCTTGCCGCAAGCTACGGTCTCCCGGCGAACGGCCCACCACCCATTGTGCGCCTCGTCGCACCGATGGAGATCGAGTTCGTCGTCCATGGCGCCACCACGGCGGAGGCCCGCCGACGGGTCGCCGCCGAGCTGGCGGCCCGGCCGCTCGGCCGGCGGGCGATCGCAGTCTACGATTCCTTTGCCAAGGCAATCCTGCTCCCGCAGGGCTGGACCGGTGCCACGCCGCGCGAGCAATCAATGCTGGTCCACGAGATGGTGCATCACCTCCAGGCCATCGCCGGAATTCGCTACGCTTGCCCCAACGAGCGGGAGAAGCTCGCCTACGCGGCGCAGGACGCCTGGCTCCGCCGGTCGGGAACGACGCTCGAGCGGGAACTCGGCATAGACGGCCTGACCTTGCTCGTCAGGACCACCTGCGGCCTCTGACCCGATCGCGGTCGTATCAAAACGCTCAACCCATCTCCCGCAGGATCAGCGCGAAGGCGATGAGGCCGGTCAGGAACTGGAAGAGGCCGATCGCCAGGTTGGCCCGGTGCAGGTGGATCGCCGTTTCCATGGCCGAGCGCTCGCCGGCGAGGCCGCGGCGGCCGTAGCGTTCGATGGCGGGGCCGAGCCAGAGCAGCTGCACGAGCAGGGTGGCACCGAGCAGCACCAGCAGCACGCCCGCGAACTGGCCGATGGCCAGCACCCCGGCGACCAGCGCTGCGGCCGCGGCACCCCGCTGGCAGGCCGGCTGGATCTGGCGCACGAAGGGCCCGGCCGTGGCCGGTGCCAGATGGCGCGTCGCGAGGTGCGGCAGGACGATCATGACGGTCAGCATGACGCCGAGCAGCATGCCGGTGAGCAGGAGGGCCAGGGCGGCGGCCATCGGCCGCCCGTCAGGCCGGCGCCGGCCCGCCTCCCGGAGCGCCCCGGGGCGGCTCGCGGCGGATCTGGGTGCCGATGCCGTGCTCGGTGAAGAGCTCGAGCAGCAGCGCGTGCGACACCCTGCCGTCGAGGATGGTGGCGGCCCCCACCCCCGCCTCGACCGCCTGCATGCAGGTCTCGACCTTGGGAATCATGCCGCCGGAGATGGTGCCGTCGGCGATGAGCGCACGCACCTGGTCGAGCGTCAGCCAGGGCAGTAAATTGCGCTCGCCGTCGAGCACGCCCTTGACGTCGGTGAGCATCAGGAGGCGCCGCGCGCCGATGGCCCCGGCGATGGCGCCGGCCGCGGTGTCGGCATTGATGTTGTAGGTCTCGCCCGTCGGCCCGGCGCCGATCGGCGCCACCACCGGGATGATCTCGGACTGCGCGCAGAGGTCGAGGATCGTGCGGTCGATCGCCACCGGCTCGCCGACGAAGCCGAGATCGACGACCTGCTCGATGGCACTCTCCGGGTCGCGCCTTGTCCGGCTCAGCCGCTCGGCGCTGATCAGCCGCGCATCCTTGCCGCAGATACCGATGGCCTTGCCGCCGGCGGCCTGGATCGCCGTCGCGATCTCCTTGTTGATCCGCCCGGCGAGGACCATCTCGACCACCTCGACCGTCGCCGCGTCGGTCACCCGGAGCCCGTCGATGAACTCGCTCTTGATCGCCAGCCGGTCGAGCATCGCCTTGATCTGCGGCCCGCCGCCATGCACCACGATGGGGTTGATGCCGACCTGCTTGAGCAGCACCACGTCACGGGCGAAGTCGCGGGCGAGATGCTCCTCGCCCATGGCGTGGCCGCCATACTTGATGACGAACGTGGCGCCGGCATGGCGCCGCATGTAGGGCAGCGCCTCGATGAGCGTGCTGGCGATGGCGGTCTTGTCGGTCGGGCCGGGCATGGCGGATCGCTTCCTCGGGAACGCTTGTGCGCCCGGTTCTAGCAGGCAGGCGGCCGCCGGTCAGCACACCGCGTCGGTGCCCTGCCTCTCAGCCTTTGGCCGGGTCCTGCAGCAGGTCGGCGAGCAGGCGGCGGAGCGTGTCCAGCCCTTCCCGCTTTTTGGAGCTGGTGACCAGCACCTCGGGCCAGGCCGCCGGCTTCTTCGCGAGGGCCGCCAGGATCGCCGCCCGACGCTCAGCGAGGGCGGCGGCACCGACCAGGTCGCCCTTGGTGAGCACAACGACGAACGGCACCGCGGCCTTGCCGAGCAGCGTCATCGCATCCTCGTCATTGGCCTTCAGCCCGTGCCGGGCGTCAATCAGCAAGACGACGAGCCGGAGCGGCGCCCGGCCGCGCAGGAAGGCGAAGACGAGCTCTGTCCAGGCGGCGACCTTCTCCTTCGGCGCCTTGGCATAGCCGTAGCCCGGCAGGTCGACGAGCCGGAGCCGGCCGTCGAGCTCGAAGTAGTTCAGCTCTTGGGTCCGCCCCGGCGTGTTCGAGGTGCGGGCAAGACCGGACCGGCCGGTGAGGGCATTGATGAGGCTGGACTTGCCGACATTGGAACGGCCGGCGATGGCGACCTCGGGGCCTGCCGCCTCGGGCAGCTGGTCGAGGGCCGCGACACCCTTGAGGAACGCCGGCGGTCGGGCGAAGAGCAGCCGCGCCGCCTCGTCGAGCCGGACCTCCCGCGCCGCCGCATCCTCGGCGGCCGGCGCCTCAGGCACCGGCGCGCTCGACGCGGCCGATGAACGGCAGGTGCCGGTAGCGCTCGGCATAGTCGATGCCGTAGCCGACGACGAAAACATCCTCGATCTCGAAGCCGATGAAATCCACCTCGAACGGCACGACGCGCCTCGACGGCTTGTCCAGCAGGGCCACGCTCCAGACCCGCTTCGCCCCGTTCTCGCGCAGGAGGTCGGCCGTGAAGGTCAGGGTGCGGCCGGTGTCCTGGATGTCGTCGATCAGCAGCACGTCCTTGCCGCCCACGGTGTCGGGCATGCCGCCGATCACCTTGACCCGGCCGCTGCTCTCCTTCTCGAGCCCGTAGGAGCTCACCTGCAGAAACTCGACATAGGGCCTGAGCCCGTGGCGATCGAGCGCCCGGATCAGGTCGGCGGCGAACATGAAGCTGCCCTTGAGCAGGCCGACCACGGTGATGTCGTTCGGCACCACCGCCGCGATCGCCGCCGCCAGCTGGTCGATCCGCGCCTCGATCGCCGCCGCCGTGAACAGCGGCACAACCCGTTCGTCCGTGGTCATCGCCAGCTCCCCTCTGCCGGAACCGCTCAGCCTGCCGACACGCCCATCCGCCTCATGATCAGCCATTGCTGGGCGATCGAGAGGAGGTTGTTCCATGTCCAGTAGATGACGAGGCCGGCCGGGAAGGTCGCGAACAGAAAGACGAAAACAAACGGCAGGAGGCCCATTACTTTCGCCTGGATCGGATCGGCCGGCTGCGGGTTGAGCCGGAACTGCAGCCACATGGTGAAGCCCATCAGCACCGGCCAGACGCCGATCATGAGGAAGGCCGGCACGGCGAAGGGCAGCAGGCCGAAAAGATTGAAGATGCTCGTCGGATCCGGCGCCGAAAGGTCGTGGATCCAGCCGAAGAACGGCGCATGCCGCATCTCGATCGAGACGAAGAGCACCTTGTAGAGCGCGAAGAAGACCGGGATCTGCAGCAGGATCGGCAGGCAACCCGCCATCGGGTTGACCTTCTCACGCTTGTAGAGCGCCATCAGCTCCTGCTGCATCTTCTGCTTGTCGTTGGCGTGCCGCTCGCGCAGCTTCACCATCTCCGGCTGCAGCTTCTTCATCTGGCTCATTGACCGGTAGGACTTGTTGGCCAGCGGGTAGAAGACGATCTTGACCAGGAGCGTCAGCGCCAGGATGGCCAGACCGTAATTGCCGAAGACGTTGTGGTAGAAGAAGGTCAGGATGTAGAAGAAGGGCTTGGTCAGGAAGTAGAACCAGCCGAAATCCACCGCCCGGTCGAAGAGCGGGATGCCGTAGGCCTCGCTGTAGGCGTCGAGGAGGTTGACCTCCTTGGCCCCGGCGAAGAGCCGGTCGGTCACGGTGATCGTGGCGCCCGGCTGGATGACGCGCGCCGAGCCCAGATAGTCAACCTGGTAGCGGTCCTGTCCGTCGCGGACGAAGTGACGGAAGTTCGCCTCCAGGTTCTCCTCCTGATCGGGCACGAGCGAGGTCAGCCAGTACTTGTCGGTGAAGCCGGCCCAGCCACCCGTGCTGGTCAGGCTGATCGGCTCCTCGTACAGGTCGTCGTAGTCGATCTCCTTGAGCGTGCCGTCGAGCACGCCGATCGGCCCCTCGTGCAGGATGTAGAAGCCCGCCGTCTCCGGTGTGCCCCAGCGGCTGATCAGGCCGTATGGATAGAGCGTCACCGGCTGGTCGGAGGTGTTGGTGACCGAGCGCTCGAGCGTGAACATGAAGTTCTCGTCGACCGCCACCTGCTTGGCGAAGAGCAGGCCGTCGCCATTGTCCCAGCGGAACTCGACCGGCACCTGCTGGGTGAGCTCGTCGCCGACCGCCTCCCAGAGGGTCTCCGCGTTCGGCACCGCGATCTCGCCCTCGGGTACCCAGCCGAACTCGGCGAAGTAGGTGTGCGGGGCGCCGACCGGGTTGAGCAGCTCGATCTCGGGCGAGTTCGGATCGACCGTCTGCCGATAGTCGACCAGCGTCACGTCATCGAAGCGCACGCCATCGAGCGCGATGGAACCGTGCACCCGGCCGTTTGAGATCTGCACCCGCGACAGACGTGCCAGGGCATCGGCCCGCGACGTCAGCGTGCCGGCATTGGGATCGAGCGCCGCGCCGACGCCGGTGCTGCCGCCCGTTGCCCCGCCGCCCGTCGCACCACCGGACGTTCCGGGCGACGGCGGGACCACGCCCTCCCCCCCCTGTCCGGTGTTCTGGCTCTCGGTCAGCTGCTGCTGCCGCTCCATCCGCGGCATCTCGTAGAAGACCTGGAAACCGAGGATGATGCCGACCGAAATGACGATCGCGAGAATGAGATTGCGTTGATCTGTCATCGTTGCTGACCGATCGGCTCCAGGATTGCTGCGGGCGGGTTGTCGGCGCACCGGCAACCGCGCCCCGGCACTTCGGCCGGGACCGGGTCGTAGCCGGAGCCGCCCCATGGATGACAGGAAGCAAGGCGCCTGAGCGCCAGCATTCCACCGGTGATCGCACCGTGCCGGGTCAGCGCCTCGAGCGCGTAGAGCGAGCAGCTCGGCGCAAAGCGGCAGCCACGTGGCAGGACCGGTGCGAGAAGATAGCGATAGGCGAGAACCAGGAGCCTTAGGACCGCTACCGCGATCCGGTCGAGGGCCCGCGCGACGCCTCGCCACCCCCCGGCCGTCCGCTGCGCGCCAGCTCCGTCAGGGCGGCCGAGAGATCCGCTTCCAGTCGACCGTACGTGCATGTCAGCACCGCCGTCCGGGCGACGAGGACATAGTCGAACCCGGGACGGGCCAGCGCCGGCATGACCCCTTTGGCGAGCGCCCGCAGGCGCCGCTTGGCGCGGTTGCGCTGCACGGCCCCACCGACCTTGCGCGAGGCCGTGAAGCCGATCCGCCAGCCATCGGGCGCTGCGTCGCTCTCCTGCAGCGCAGCGGGCGCCCGCGCCATCTGGACGACGAATGCCGGGCGCACGGCCTTGCGACCTCGCGCCACCCTGAGGAAGTCCCGACGTTTCTTGAGCCGACTGAGCAGGCGATCACCGGAACCGGCGGTCTGGCTCAGGCACTCAGCCGCTTGCGGCCCTTGGCCCGGCGGTCGCGAATCACGCGCCGGCCGCCCACGGTGGACATCCGCGCCCGGAAGCCGTGGCGCCTTTTGCGCACGAGCCGGCTCGGCTGGTACGTTCTTTTCACGGTCAATTCCTCGTTATTCGGCAAAAAGACAGGACATGCCGGCCAGCGAACGCCGACCGCGGCGCACACATAGGGTGAGCCGGGATGCAAGTCAAACGACGCGGAAGGCAGGAACCCGCCGCCACCGGCCGGATGTCGCCCGCCGTTGAGGCCCAGGGCGACTGCCGTTATGACTGATGCCCCTACGACACGGTCGATCGAGGCTCCTTGAACCGTACGCGCCCCTTCAGGGGCTCCCTTTGGCACCCGCCCCCTCGCCGCCAGCCGTCGCGCGGTCGCCGGATGGCGCGCACGCCATGAGGCAGCCGGCGGATCGCCCGCCATGGGGCCGGAGCCTCTCGGCTCGCCTGCTCCTCCTGACCGTCGGCTTCCTGCTGCTCGGCGAGATCCTGATCTTCGTGCCGTCCATTGCCCGCTTCCGGCACGTCTATCTCGAGGAGCGCATCGCCGCGGCGCATCTGGCGACCATCGGCATCGCCGCACGCGGCGAGCCGCCTTCTCTGGCGCTCGCCGATGCTCTGCTCAGCCATGCCGGCGTGCTCTCGATCACGATCGAACGCGAGCGCCCGGTGCTGATGCTCGGCATGCTGCCGCCGGTCGAGCGGACGATCGACATCACCGACCGCGGCTGGGTCGGGCTCATCCTCGAGGCGTTCTCGACGCTGCTGCACGGCGGCCAGCGGGTGGTGCGCGTGGTCGGGCCATCCCCCATGGCGTACGGCACCACGGTCGACATCACCCTGACCGAGGCCGTGCTATACGCCGAGATGATCGATTACGCCCGGCGCATCATCCTCCTCTCGTTCGCGCTCTCCCTGATCGTCGGGCTCCTCCTGCTCTCGAGCCTGCGGACGCTCATTGTCCGCCCTCTCGCCCGGATCACGGCGAAGATCGCCCGCTTCCGCCAGCGGCCCGAGGATGCCTCGCTCGATGCACCGTCGCTGCGCCGCAGCGACGAGATCGGCATCGTCGACCGCGAGGTCGACGCGATGACTCATGACCTCCGCCAGGCCCTGGCCCAGAAGACACGCCTCGCCGCCCTCGGCGAGGCGGTCGGCAAGCTGCATCACGACCTGCGCAACATACTCGCCACTGCCGTGCTGATATCGGACCGCCTGGAGAGCAGCGCCGACCCGAAGGTCCGGGCGGTGACCCCGAGGCTACTCCAGACCCTCGAGCGGGCTATCAGGCTCTGCCAGGAAACCCTTGATTTTGCGCGCAGCCGGCCGCCCCGGCCGAGCACCCTGCCGGTGGGTTTGCGCGCCTTGGTCGACGAGGTGACGACGCTCCTCCTCCTGCCCGACGCCCCGACGACCATCGTCAACGACATCGCCCCGAGTGCCATGCTCATGGCCGACCCGGACCAGCTCCACCGCCTCTTCCTCAACCTCGCGAAGAACGCGCTCGAAGCCATGCCCGAGGGCGGCACGCTGACCTTCCGGAACCGCCGCGTCGCCGACCGGTTGCTGGTGGAGGTCGAGGATACGGGACATGGCATGCCGCCAGCCGTGCGGGAGCATCTCTTCGAGCCCTTCACCAGCTCCGGCTCGGCGAACGGCGCCGGGCTCGGGCTTGCCATCTGCCGGGAGATCGCCCGGGCGCATGGCGGCGATCTGAAGGTGCGGAAGAGCGACGATTCGGGTACTGTCATGGTCCTGACGCTGCCCGCGATGGCCGGCAGCGTCGGCACTTGAAGGGGAATATGCCGATGCGTCCAGCTCTGGGTCTGGCCCTTGGGCTGCTGGTGCTGGCCGGCTGCGCCGGCATGAATTCGCTGGCCGGCCGCGAGGGTCTCGCCGTACCGGTCCGGAACTATTATGCCGACCACGCCACGGAGGAAGGCGGCATCTGCCCGACCCCGATCATCCGGTCGATCACCAATACCGAGGTCCTCGAGGAAACCGATGAGCGCCTCGTGCTCCGGTTGCGCTACGCCTACCAGGACCGCTCGAACACCGTCGAGGTCGATGCGCTCGGCTTCATCATGCCGCAGGGCTGCACCGGCTTCGCGACGCGCACCTTCACGATCTCCGTCGGCCCCGAGGGCGGCCCGGCCGAGGTGCTCGACATGTCCGGCCCGCGCCGCGACATCACGAAGAACTTCGGCGTGGGTGGCCGCTCCTCCTGACCGGGGCGCATTTCAGCCCTCCTTGAACGCCCGCTCCTTCACCCGCGTCAGGCTGTCGGTGAAGTAGGAGAGCACCGTCCGCTCGCCGATACGGATCTCGACGTCGACGGCCATGCCCGGCAGCACCGGCAGGCTCCCGTCCGGCGCCAGCTGATCCTGATCGGTGGCGATGCGCACCGCGAAGCTCGGCGGCTCGCCCTGGGTCTCGGCGGCGATCGCGTCGGCGCTGATCTGCTCGACCGTCCCCTCGATGGCGCCGAACCGCGCGAACTCGTAGGCGCGGATCTTGATGGTGGCCGGCATGCCGACCGCGATGCGGCCGATATCGGCGTTCTCGACCAACGCATTGACAACGATGCCGTCGCCGGTCGGCACCAGCTTCAGGATGGTCTCGTTGGCCGCCACGGATTGTCCGACGACGGCCGGCTTCAGCTCCTGGACGATGCCGTCGACCGGTGCCGTCACCACCAGCTCGTCGAGCATGGCGGATTTCGCCCCGAGCTGCTCGGTCAGCCGGTCGCGCTCGGCCATGGCCTCGGCCAGGCTCTCGAGCAGGTGGCGATGCCAGTCCTTGTCGAAGCTCGCGAGCCGGCTCCGGCTCTCGGCCAGGGCGGCGCGCGCCGACACCACCGCCGCTTCCGCCTTGACCAGCTCGGCCCGGCTGTCAGCCAGCTGCCGCTCGACATCCATCATCTTCAGGCGCGGATAGAGCCCGCGCTCGGCGAGCTCGCGAACAGCCCGGAACTGCTCGTCCAGGAGCCTGCTGCCGTGCTCGAGGCGCGCCACCTCGGCCTCGGCACCGCGCAAGGCCGACTGGTGCCCCTCGACGTTGCGCTCGAGCGCCTCGCGATCGCCGTCGCGCGCCGCCCGCCGCGCCGCCAGGAGCGCGCGCGCCTGCTCGGCGAGGTCGGGCCGTGCCGCCTCGACACCGTCACCGGCGAGCTCCGTGCCATCGATCTCGGCCTGGAGCCGCTGGATCTCCGCCGTCCGGACATGCCAGCGACCGAGCAGCTCCGCATGCTCCTTGGCATCGATCTCCGGCGCGAAGGTCAGGAGCACCTTGCCCGCCTCGACCCGGTCCCCCTCGGCCACCTCCAGCGTCGCCAGCCGGCCGCCATGCGGATGGTTGATGAGCTTGACCCGCGCCACCGGCTCGACCTTGCCCGATGCCCGGACCACCTCGTCGATCCGCGCCCAGGCCGTCCAGGCGACACCGGCAGTGAGCAGGAGCGCGACACTGCCGATCAGCAGGCCCGCCACCGGCGAGCGACGCTGCTCGAGAAAGGCTCGGATGTCGTCCGGCAGGAGATCCCCGTCCTCGTCGACGGCGGCGGCGGGCCGCAGCGGGATGTTCGCGATCTCGCCCTTCATTCGCTCCTCCTCATGCCCGTGCCGCCTCGTGCGCCACCGGCTGCCGCGCGCGATGGGCCACCTCGGCGGGCGTGCCGGTCATCACCAGCCGCCCGCCCTCGAGCAGGATCGCCCGGTCGCACATCTCGATGACCGACAGGCGATGGGTGATCATGACGATCGTGCGGCCGCTGCCGGCGCGGCGCAGGTTGCGCAGGAGATAGGCTTCGCTCGCGAGGTCGAGCGCGCTCGTCGCCTCGTCGAGGACCAGGACGCGCGGGTTGCGCACCAGTGCCCGGGCGATGCAGAGGAGCTGGCGCTGGCCGAGCGACAGGCCGTTGCCGCGCTCGCCGAGCTGGGTGTCGTAGCCGTCGGGCAGGCGCTGGACGGCATCGTGAATGCCGACGAACTTGGCGGCGGCGATGATCCGGTTGAGCGACCGGTCGACCGAGGCGATGCCGATATTCTCGGCGATCGTCCCGGCGAAGAGCTGGATTTCCTGAGGCACCACGCCGAGCTGGGCGCGAAAGGCCGCGTGCTCGAGCCGGGCGATGTCGACGTCGTCGACCAGCACGCGCCCCGACTGCGGCCGCTCGAGGCCGATCAGCAGCTTCGCCAGCGTGCTTTTGCCGGAGCCGGGCGGGCCGACCACGGCGAGCATGCAGCCCGGCTCGATCTCGAGGTCGAGCCCATCGAGCGCCGGCGGCTTCGCCGGATCGTAGCCGAATCGAACGTCCTCCATGCGGAACCGCCCGCGCATCGGGTTGGGCAGCGGCAGGCTGGTGCCGGAGTCCTCCGCCGGCTCGCGCATCAGGTCGCCGAGCCGCGCCATCGCATCCCGCGCCTGCTGCAGCTGGTGCCAGGCGAAGAAGATCTGGCGCATCGGCGCCAGGGCGCGGGCCGAGAGGATGCTGCAGGCGACCAGCGCACCGATGCTCATCTCGCCCGAGACGATCATCCTCGCCCCGAGATAGACGATCAGCAGGCTCACCAGGTGCTGGAAGACCTGGCCCGTAGCCGAAACACCATTGGCGAGGCGACTCGCCCGGAATCCGGCCCAGGCACTCTCCACCTGCCGGTCCTCGAAGCGGCGCTGCATCTCGGACTCGAGGCCGAGCGCCTTCACGGTCAGGGCCTGGGCGACGGTCTCGGCGAGACCGGTCGATTTCTTCGCGGTGGCGCGGAAGTTCAGCCGCACGAGCCGGCTCTGGCGGACCTGCGCCAGCGCCGAGAGGCCGAGGAAGAGCGGCAGCGCCAGCAGGGTCACCCAGCCGAGCAGCGGGCTGAAGACGAAGATGGCGGCGATGAAGAGCCCGACGAAGGCAAAGTCGACCAGCAGCAATGGCAGGTTGCCGGAAAGAAAGGTGCGCAGCTGGTCGAGCTGGCGCAGCCGCTCCATCAGCTGGCCGCTCGGCATGGCCTCGAAGACGCGGTACGGCAGCCGCAGCAGATGGTGGACCACCTCGCTGCTCAGCGCGAGGTCGAGCTTCGCCCCCGTATGGCTGACCACGTAGCCCCGCAGCGCACGCAGCACGAGCTCGAAGCCGAAGAGCGACACCATCCCGATGGCGAGGACGTCGAGCGTGCCGACGGAGCCCTGACCGATGACCTTGTTGTAGACCGTCATCATGAAGAGCGGCATGGCGAGCGCGAGGAGGTTGATGCAGACCGAGGCGACGCCGACCTCGAGGAACACGGGGCGCAGCCGCTGCCAGACGGCCTGGCGCCAGAGTGCCCGACCGTCGACCCCGACCGCACGGCGGACACGCGGCACCAGGAGCCGGGCGCCCTTGGCATGCAGCTCGCCGGCACTGGCCGGCCGGGTCGTGCCGGTGATCGGATCGACCACGAGGAGCCGCGTCTTGATCCGCGCCCGGATCAGCCATGAGCGGGCATTGTCGGCGTCGACCAGCATGAAGGGTGCGCGCAGCGTCTCGAGGCGCAGCCGGGTGGCGGGCAGCACCTTGATGTCCAGCCCCTGCCGGTCGCCGAGCCGGACGAGCGATGCCAGGTCTGCCCGGCGGTCACCGCCGGCAATGCTCTGCAGCTCGGCCTCGGGCAGCGGCCGGTCGAGCTGGGCGCACAACCTGGCGAAGCTCGCAATGAGTGTCTGCGACGTCGCCGGCTCGGGCGTTCGCTCGGCGGGACCTGCTCTCAATCTCCACAAGGGCTCGACCTCGGCTGTTCATGCCATGGATCGAGCTAACGTATATTGCGATATATGCCCTCTAGCAACAATCAATAGTTGATTTAGATCGGCCCGGGCCGCCCTCAGTCCAGCGCGTAGGCGAGAAACTTCAGGTAGGCCGTCTCCGGCAAGGCCGGGTGAATCGGGTGGTCGGGTGCGGCACCCGCGGCGTGCAGCAGCCTCGCCCCGCGCCCGGCGGCCTTGATGCCGGCGAAAACCTCGGTGGCGAAAGCCTCGGGTGACACGTTGTGCGAGCAGCAGGCCATGCAGAAGAAGCCCGCCTCGCCGACCAGGCCCGCCGCCTCGCGGGCGAGCTTGCGATAGCCACGCAGGCCCACTGGCAGGTCCTTCTTCGCCCGGACGAAGGCCGGCGGGTCGGCGATCACCAGATCGAAGCGCGCCTTCTCCGCCGCCAGCGCCTCGACGCCGGCGAAGACGTCCCCCGTGCGCGTCTCGAAGCGGTCCGCCACCCCTTGCGCCCGCGCACTCTCGGCGGCGAGGGCGAGCGCACTCCCCGACCGGTCGACGGCGAGCGCCGACTTCGCCCCGCCGGCGAGGGCCGTCAGCGCGAAACCGCCCGAGTAACTGTAGAGATCGAGCACCCTGGCATCCCGGGCGAGCCGGCCGGCAAAGGCGCGGTTCATCGACTGGTCGTAGAACCAGCCCGTCTTCTGCGCATCACCCGGGGCGACGGTGAAGGCGAGATCGTTCTCCTCGACCGAGATGCGCTCCGGTACGCTGCCGCGCAGCACTTCATCCGTCCCGACGAGCCCCTCCATCGCCCGGCCCGAGGTGTCGTTGCGGGCGAGGATCACCTTCGGCCGCAACACCTCGTCCAGGGCCTCCAAAAGGGGCTCGGCCAGGGCCTGCATGCCGGCCGTGTTGAGCTGCACCACCAGGAGATCGCCGTAGCGGTCGACCACGAGCCCGGGCAGCCCGTCGCCCTCGGCATGCACCAGCCGATAGTGTGGCGTCGCGTAGAGCTGCTCGCGCACGGCGAGGGCCCGGGCGATCCGGCGCTTGAGGAACTTCGCGTCGATCACCGCGTCCTTGTTGCGGCTCATCACCCGGGCCGCGATCAGCGAATGCGGGTTGAACTGCGCCACGCCGACGATCTTGCCGGAAGGCGCCATCAACCGGACCAGGCTGCCGGGTGCGAGCGCCTTGGCGTCGCTGTCCATCCTGAGCTCGTTGGAGTAGAGCCAGGGCGCACCGGTGTTGATCCGGCGGTCACGGCCGCCTTGGATCTTGATCGTCGGATAGGAGGTCATTTTGCGTTCCCGGGTTGGCCAGCTTACATGCCCGAGCCGGTCCTGAGCGGCAAGGGCGGGATGGCCGGCGATCCGGGCCCGCCATCACGAAGGGAGGCATCCATGCACGTCCGCGGCATTCTTGCTTTGTCGGTCCTGGCCTTCGGCACCGCCCATGCGGAAGTGCCCCAGCAGCCCGAATCGACCATCGGCGTCACCGAGCGCACGGCGGTCACCAGCTCGAGCTTCATGGTGAGCGCCGCCCATCCCGAGGCGGCGGCGGTCGGCCGCGCCGTTCTCGCCGGTGGCGGCAACGCCATCGACGCCATGGTGGCCGCGCAGTTCATGCTGAACCTGGTCGAGCCCCAGTCCTCCGGCATCGGCGGCGGCAGCTTCCTCCTCTACTGGGACGCCGCCGAGGAGCGCTTGTGGACCTTCGACGGCCGTGAGAAGGCCCCGGCGGCAGCCGGACCCGATCTCTTCCTCGACCCTGCGACCGGCGAGCCCCTGTCCTTCTGGGACGCCGTGGTCGGCGGGCGGTCGGTCGGCGTGCCGGGCACGCTGAAGCTGCTCGAGACCGTCCACGGGCGCTTCGGCAGCCGGCCATGGGCCGGGCTCGTCGAGCCGACCATCGCGCTCGCGGAGGCCGGCTTCACGGTCACGCCGCGCCTCTCCGGCGCCATCGCCGAGGCCATCGAAGACGATCTCGGCCGGTTCGCGACGACCCGCGACTACTTCCTCGATGCTGAGGGTGCGCCACTTGCCGCCGGCACGACGCTCACCAATCCTGCCTTCGCCGCGACGCTCCGCCAGATCGCCGCCGAGGGTAGTGCTCCCTTCTACACGGGCGACCTCGCCGCCGAGATCGTCGCCACCGTGACGGGCGCCGAGGGCAATCCTGGCCAGATGAGCCTCGACGACCTCGCTGCTTACGAGGTCCTGACCCGCGACCCCGTCTGCATGGAGTATCGCCGCAACACCGTTTGCGGCATGGGACCGCCCTCCTCGGGCGGGCTCACCGTCGGCCAGATCCTGGGCTTGCTCGAGCATGTCGACATGCCGGGCCTCGGCTACTCGCCGACCGCCGCCCACTTCTTCCTCGAGGCCTCGAGGCTCGCCTTCGCCGACCGTGCCCTCTACATGGCCGACGCCGACTTCGTGCCGATGCCGACCGAGGGCCTGCTCGATCCGACCTATCTCATGCTGCGCGCCCAGGCGCTCGACCCCGAGGCCAGCATCGGCAAGGCCCGGGCCGGCAACCCGCCCTGGCGCGACGCCCGCGTCCTGGCGCCACAAAGCCAGCCGGAACCCGGCGGCACGACCCATGTCTCCATCGTCGACGCCGCCGGCAATGCCGTCTCCCTCACGAGCTCAATCGAGACCGGCTTCGGCAGCCGCCTCATGGTGGGAGGCTTCCTGCTCAACAACGAGCTCACCGACTTCTCCTTCCGCCCCATCGCCGGCGACCGCCCCGTCGCCAACCGGGTCGAGCCGGGCAAGCGGCCGCGCAGCTCCATGGCGCCGACCATCGTCTTCGATCCGGAGGGGGAACTCCGCCTCGTGGTCGGGTCGCCCGGCGGGGCGCGGATCATCGACTACGTCGCCAGGACCCTGGTCGCCGTGCTCGACTGGGGCATGGACATCCAGACCGCGATCGACCTCGGCCACTTCACCAACCTGAACGGCGACACGACCGTCGAGGCGTCAACCGATGCGGAATCGCTGGCCGCCGCCCTCGAGGCGCTGGGCCACAAGGTCAACATCGCCGACCAGAACAGCGGCCTGCACGGCATCGAGGCCGTGGCCGAGGGCTGGCGCGGCGGCGCCGACCCGCGCCGGGAGGGCGTCGTGCTCGGCGATTGAGTACCGGCCCCCTCGCTCGAGATCGGGTGAGCGATCAAACGCCGCAGCGGGCGATCGCCACCTTCCAGCCGGACCGGCCGGTGTTATCTCGGGTGCAGCCCGACTGGCGGCAACCCGAGAGGACCGGAATGGGTCAGAGGATCGCCTTCGATCGACCGCTCGGCACGCTCGAGGAGCTCGAGCACGAGCTGCGGACGCCGCTGACATCGATCCTCTCGATCAGCGAGCTGCTCCGCGATCACCCCGACATGAGCGAAGCCGAGCGCCGCCGCTTCGTCGACGCCATGCTCGCCGAGGGCGAGCGCCTCGCCGCCCTGGTCGAGCTGCTCCTGGCCAGCGGCCGCCTGGAGCCGGCGGTGCTCAATCGCGATGCGCCTCGGCCGGCGTCAGGCTGCCGCCCAGCCTGAGCGGCTCGATGCGCGTGGCGAGACCGCTCCCCGCATCCGTCTCGACGAACACCGCGCAAAGCGTCGCGGCGCCGTCGGCCGGCTGCAGCCGCGGGCCCGGCACGCTAGAGCGCCAGCGCTGCAGCGAGATCGTCTTGTCCATGCCGATCACGCTGTCGTAGTCGCCGGTCATGCCGACATCGCTGATATAGGCGGTGCCACCGGGGAGGATCCGGTGGTCGGCCGTCGGCACGTGAGTGTGGGTGCCGGCGACCAGCGTCACCCGGCCGTCGAGGAAATGGCCGAGCGCCGTCTTCTCGCTCGTCGCCTCGGCGTGGATGTCGACGATGATGGCATCCGCGTTGCCGCCGAGGAACCAGGAGCCCAGCGCCTCCTCGAGATGCCGGAAAGGATCGCCGTAGAGGCCCATGAAGAGGCGGCCCAGCACCTGCAGCACAACCACCTTGCGACCACGTGCGGTGCGGAACTGGGCGATCCCCTGCCCCGGCGTGCCGGGCTGCATGTTGAGCGGCCGCACGATGCGCGGCTCGTTGCCGATATGCCCGACGAGATCCCGCTGGTCCCAGGCATGGTTGCCGAGGGTAAGGACATCGGCGCCGGCCGTGAAGAACTCGTCGCCGATCGCCGGGGTCAGGCCGAACCCGCCAGCCGCGTTCTCGGCATTGACCACGACCATGTCGAGGCCGAGCCGCTCCCGCAGGCCGGCGAGCTCGGTCTTGACCACAGCCCGGCCAGCCCGGCCGACGACGTCACCGACATAGAGAATGCGCAAGTTTCGGATTCCAGTTTCGCTACGATTCAATCGAAGTGACGGACGCCGGCCTCCGTCACGATGACCCGCAAGCGCCGGTCGGTCGCCAGCACCGGCAGAGGCGGCAGCTCCTGCTCCGCGAAGGCCAGGCCGATCGCCTCGACGCCGTCGCCCAGGCCGGCCAGGGTCCGGTCGTAATAGCCGCCCCCATAGCCCAGCCGGTGGCCATGCCGGTCGAAGCCGACGAGCGGCACGACGACGATGGTCGGCACACAGGCCGGTGCTTCCGCCAGGGGCTCGAGAACCCGCATCGGCCCTTCCAGCAGGCCATCGCCCGGCCGATAGCGATGGAAGGCCAGGGGCTTGCCCCGACCGGTCATCCGCGGCAGGCAGGTGGCGACGCCAAGCGCGGCCAGGGCCCTGAAGAGCGGTCGACAGTCGATCTCGCGGCCCAGGGGCCAGAAGGCCGCGACGATGCTCGTGGGCTCGAGCGGCAGCAGCGCCACGAGATGGACCAGCGCCTGCCGGCTTGCTTCACCGCGGAAATCGTCCGCGAGCAGGTCCAGCTTTTCTTGCACCGCCCGCCGCAGGCGCCGCTTCTCGGCCAGGACGGTGTCCGGCGCTTCCGGTCGCGATTCTGGCCGACGGCTCATCAGACGCCAGCGGGATCGAATGGGCGCTCGGGCGGATGATCGTCGAAGGGGGAAGCGGAGCCACCCTGGCCGTTGACATCGACGATGTCCCTGGGGCCTGACGAGCAGGTGGGCGCCGTAGTACCCGGACCAGGGCCCGGGCAGGAACAGCTCCCGTAGGAACACATTAGGCCCAGAGCGTGATGAAGACGCTGACGCACCGGGTAGCTCCACGCCGTAGTTAGGTGGTCTCGACCGCCGCCGCAAGCTGCTCCAGTCGATCGGCGAGACGCTCGATCAACGCTGCCGTGGCACCGTCGTCCGCCGCCTCGGCGCGGCTGACGCCGCCCTGCAGCCGCTTGATCTCGGAAAGCGCATCGTCGAGCTCGTCGGCGATGAGCAGGCTTGTCAGGACGAGGAGGCGGGCATCGCCGATCTGGCCGTGCGTGGCCGCCTGCTCGCGCACCCGCGCATCGACATAGGCGGCGAGTCGCTTGAGCCGCAGCTCCTCGCCCTCGCCGCATTGGACGCCGTAGGTGCGGCCGTGAATGAGGATGTCGAGCCCTGGCATCGCTATGCGCCGCCCCCTTTGGACATGCCGTGCAACTCCGCCTCAACCCTCGACAAGCGAATCTAGCTCCGAGATCGCTGCATCGAGTCGGCCGCCCATGGCCGTCATCGAGCCCTTGAGCCGCGCATGGCGGGCCTCGGCATTGGCGAGCCGCTCGCGCAGCGCCGAGCATTCGTCCCGCAGCCCCTCGACCTCGCCGGCCAGCGCGGTATCCGTCGCGGGCGCCTGCTCCCGCCGTGCCGCGATCGCCTGCTCGAGTCGGGCGAGCGCCGCCTCGAGTCGTGCTTGAGCCTCATCGATGGAAGACATGACGCCGTATTCACGCGGTTGACACTGAATGGTTGCCGCTCGATGACATAGCCACCCGCGGCAGTCAACCAGACCGGGTGGTCAGGCCGACGGCAGTCGACCAAAATGGCCGTTGCTTTTTCGGCCGGTTCGGCCAGTTTCCGCGACGTCGATGACCGCCTCGGCCAGGCGGGAGGCGCTTGCGCTGAGGCCGATCGGACAACCGGCGAGCTATATGGCTTTCGCGCAGCGAGTTGAGGAACGATGACCGAGCGGGCTGTCACCCATGCGAACCTCGCCAACGCCATCCGGGCGCTGTCCATGGATGCCGTCGAGCGGGCCAAATCCGGGCATCCCGGCATGCCCATGGGCATGGCGGACGTCGCCACGGTCCTCTTCACCCGCCATCTCCGCTTTTCGGCGGCGCACCCGGCCTGGCCCGACCGCGACCGGTTCGTGCTCTCGGCCGGCCACGGCTCGATGCTGCTCTATGCCCTGCTCCACCTGACCGGGCATGCCGACATGACGATCGAGGAGCTGAAGCGCTTCCGCCAGCTCGGCTCGAAGACCGCGGGCCATCCCGAGTACGGGCACGCCGCCGGGATCGAGACGACGACCGGCCCGCTCGGTCAGGGCCTCGCCACGGCCGTCGGCATGGCCATGGCGGAGCGCCTCCTCGGCGTGCGCTACGGCCAGGATCTCGTCGACCACCGCACCTATGTCATCGCCAGCGACGGCGACCTCATGGAAGGCGTCAGCCACGAGGCCGTGTCGCTCGCCGGCCATCTCGGGCTCGGCAAGCTGATCGTCCTCTTCGACGACAACGGCATCTCCATCGACGGGCCGACGACCCTCTCCTGCTCCGACGACCAGCTGGCACGGTTTGCGGCCAGCGGCTGGCATGCGATCGCCATCGACGGCCACGACCCGGCCGCCATCGACGACGCCATCGAGGCGGCAAAGGCGGACGGGCGGCCGAGCCTCATCGCCTGCCGTACGACTATCGGCCTCGGTGCGCCGACCAAGGCCGGCAAGTCCTCGAGCCACGGCTCGCCGCTCGGCGCCGCCGAGATCGAGGGCGCCCGCAAGGCGCTGGGCTGGGACCATGCGCCCTTCGTCGTGCCGGACGACATCCGCGACGCCTGGCTCGAGGCCGGCAAGCGGGGCGAGAGCGATCGCCAGGCCTGGGAGGCCCGGCTCGAGGGCGCTGCGGCGGATTTGCGGACCCAGTTCCTCCGCACGCTCGAAGGTCACCTGCCGGAGGGTTTGAGAGCCGCCGTCGAGGACACGAAGAGCCGCCTCTTCGCCGAGCGGCCCGAGATCGCCACCCGCAAGTCGAGCCAGAACGCGCTGGCCCTGCTGACCGAGCAGGTGCCGGAGATGATCGGCGGCTCGGCCGACCTCACGGGCTCGAACAATACCGACACCAAGAGCACCCCGCCGCTCGACCCCGCCACCTTCGAGGGCCGCCACATCCACTACGGCATCCGCGAGCACGGCATGGTGGCAGCCATGAACGGCATGGCGCTGCATCGCGGCATCATCCCCTATGGCGGCACGTTCCTCATCTTCACCGACTACGCCCGCCCGGCGATCCGCCTCGCGGCGCTGATGCGGCAGCGGGTGATTGTCGTCGCGACGCACGATTCCATCGGCCTCGGCGAGGATGGGCCGACCCACCAGCCGATCGAGCAGCTCGCCTCGCTCAGGGCCATCCCCAACCTCTTGGTCTTCCGCCCGGCCGACGCCATCGAGGTGCTTGAGTGCTGGCAGGCGGCGCTGGAGCACGGGACCGGCCCTTCGGTGCTCGCCCTGACCCGGCAGAACCTGCCGACGCTCCGGCCCACCGACGAAGCGGAGAACCTCTCGGCCCGGGGCGCCTATGTCATCGCCGAGGCCGAGGGAGAACGCGCCGCCACGATCATCGCGACGGGCTCCGAGGTCGGCATCGCCATGGCGGCGAAGGCCGAGCTGGCGGCTGGGGGCCTCGACGTCGCCGTCGTCTCGATGCCGTGCATGGAGCTCTTCGAGCAGCAGGGCGACGGTTATCGCGCCGCCGTGCTCGGCGAGGCGCCGAGAATCGCCGTCGAGGCCGCTTCACCTTTCGGCTGGACGCGCTACGTGCAGAGCGAGGACCAGGTCGTCGGCATGACGAGCTTCGGTGCGAGCGCGCCCATCGACGACCTCTACGCCCATTTCGGCATCACGGCGGCCGCGGTCGCGGAACGGGTTCGCGCGGTCGCCTGAACTGGCTGCATGATCAAGGAGAACGACTCATGACTGTCCGCGTCGCAATCAACGGCTTTGGCCGTATCGGTCGCAACATCCTGCGCGCCATCGGCGAGAACGGTCGCTCCGACGTGCAGGTCGTGGCGATCAACGACCTGGCCCCGCCCGCCACCAACGCCCATCTCCTGCGCTACGACAGCGTCCACGGCCGCTACCCGGGCAAGGTGACCCTGGACGGCGACGTGCTCGACATCGGCACCGGCCCGATCAAGGTCTTCGCCGAGCGCGACATGGCGAAGCTGCCTTGGGGTGATCTGAACTGCGACATCGTGCTCGAGTGCACGGGCATCTTCACCTCGCGCGACAAGGCCCAGGGCCATATCGATGCCGGTGCCAAGAAGGTGCTGATCTCCGCCCCCGGCACGAACGAGGACATCACGGTCGTCTACGGCGTCAACCACGACCAGCTGAAGGCCGAGCACACCATCGTCTCCAATGCCTCGTGCACCACGAATTGCCTCGCCCCGGTCGCCATGGTGCTGAACGAGACCGTTGGCATCGTCCGCGGCCACATGACGACGATCCACGCCTTCACCAACGACCAGAGCCTGCTCGACGTGTTCCACAAGGACCTGCGCCGGGCGCGTGGCGCCACCGTCTCCATGATCCCCACCTCGACCGGTGCAGCGAAGGCCGTGGCCCTCGTCCTGCCGGAGCTCAAGGGCAGGCTGGACGGTGTGGCCATCCGCGTGCCGACCCAGAACGTTAGCCTCGTCGATCTCACTTTCGATGCCGGCCGGTCCACCACGGTCGACGAGATCAACGGTGCCTTCAAGGCGGCGGCCGAGGGCCCGCTGAAGGGTGTCCTCGCGGTGAGCGACGAGCCGCTCGTCTCGATCGACTACAACCACCAGCCCGCCAGCTCGACGGTCGACCTGGCCTCGACCAAGGTCGTCGACGGCTCGCTCGTGCGGGTCGCGAGCTGGTACGACAACGAGTGGGGCTTCTCGAACCGGATGCTTGACACGGCGTTGCTGATGGGTCGCCTCTGAGGGGCGGGTCGTCGCACGCATCTGTGATCGGCCTCGTCTGGCACAGGGCAAGGGTTGAACCACATAATCCACCATCATTCCTGCTCGAGACTGTTGATGGTGCAGAAAGCGGTTCTGGCCATGTTGGTGGCCGTTCTGGCGGCGCTCTGGTCCCCCGGGCCAGGGCTCGCCGGCGAACGGGCCACGGTCGACGTGGTGATCGATCCGGTCACCGGCCGGTCGCACTACGACCCGCCGATCCTCTACATCGAGCCTGGTGACTCGGTGCTCTTCCGGAACGCCGGCAGCTCCTATGCCAGCCGCGCCATTCCCGGCATGCAGCCCGAATCGGCCGATCCCTGGTGGGGTCAGGTCGGAACGGACCTCGTCGTCACCTTCGACGAGCCCGGCATCTACGGCCACAAATGCGGGGCCAACTACCGGCTTGGGCTGGTCGGGCTGATCGTCGTCGGCGACCGGCCCGTCAACCTCGCCAGCGCCCGGGCGATCCCGCATCCCCCGGCGGCAGCGGCCACCTTCGACACGCTTTTCGCCGAGCTCGACGCGCACTACCTCGCGAAATAGGCGAACGGCAGCAGCGGCCCGTGGCCGCGGGACGTGTCGTGGTGGCCGGGATGGGCCGCCATGCGGATGAGATGCTCGCGCATGTCCTCGCAGTTGCGGATCGGCGTGGCGTGGCTGCCCCCGACCCGGTGCCGCGCCAGCACGAGGGCGGCGAGGCCGGCGACGAAAGGAGTCGCCATCGACGTGCCGCTGAGCTTGGCATAGCCGCCCTGCCGGTAGGTCGACCAGATGTCGCTGCCGGGCGCCATGAAATCGATCGAGGCGCCGCGCGACGAGAAGCCGCTGGGCTGGCCGAAGCGGTCGTGCGCAGCCACCGTGATGACGCTGCCGTAGCGGCCGGGGAAGCCGATATTGTTGGCGAAGAGCTCGCCCGTGTTGCCGGCGGCGCAGACGACGATGACGCCCTTCGCCAGAGCCGCGTGGATCGCCCGGTAGAGGTCCGGGCTGTCCATGGTGGAGCCCAGCGACATCGAGATGATGTCGGCCCCCTCGCCCACCGCCCAGTCCACCGCCGCCGCCACGGCGCCCACCGTCCCGAAGCCGCCATTGGCGAGCACCTTGCCGACGAGCAGCGTGCAGAGCGGTGCCGTGCCGACGAAGCCGACCTCGTTGGCACGCGCGGCGACGACTCCGGCACAGTGCGTGCCATGGCCGTTGAGGTCCTCGATGCCCTCGCCGGTGAAGTCGCGCATCTGCTCGATGGCACCCTGCAGGTCCGGGTGGTCCGGATCGACGCCCGTGTCGAGCACCGCAACGCGCACGCCCTGGCCCCGCGTCAACCGCCAGACCTCCGGCAGGCGAAGCAGCTGCTCGGCCCAGCGAAGCCGCTCGGACTGCCGCAGCGCGACCTCGTCGAGACCGCTGGCGGCGACCAGCTCGACCACCTCGTGGAAGGGCAGCCGCATGGCGCTGACGGCAGCCTGTCGATCGTCGAACATGCAGGGACCTCGCGAAGCCAAGGAGTGTTGCGAGGTTTTTATACCTAGGTTAATTATCCGTCAAGCGGTTGTCTGCGGACGTAGATCTCGACCCTCCGGTTCGCCCGGCGACCTTCGATCGTACCGTTCGACGAGACGGGCCGGTCCTCGCCCAGGCCTTCCGTCTCGACCCGACCGCCATCGATGCCGTAATCGGCCACCAGGGCGGCCTTGACCGCATCGGCCCGCAGCAGGGACAGCTCGCGGTTCACCTCGGCATCGCCGTAGCTGTCCGTGTGCCCGACGATGCGCACCGGCGCCCCGTCGAAATAGCCGAGCAGTGCTGCGACCTGCGCCAGCGCCTGCTCGGCGCCCGGTGCCAGATCGCCGCTGCCGGGCGCGAAGACGATGCCGTCCGGCACGGTCATCCACCAGCCATCGCCCGTGTCGACCGCGTCGAGCTGGCCGAGGAAGCTCTCGGCCGACCCGTTCGCGGCCGCCGAGGCCACCAGCACCTCGGGCGTCGCCAAAGCCTCGGCATCCCGCACCGCCGCCAGCTCCTCCGCCAGCACGGCGTTCTCGGCCCTGGCGGTTTCCAGCTCCCGCTCGAGCAGGCCGAGCCGCTGGGCCAGCGCGTCGGCATCGCCGGCCTCGCCGAGCGCCACGAGCTGCTTGTCCCGGGCGATCAGCTCTTCGTTGAGGGCCCGCATCTGCTCGCGTGCCGCGGCGAGCTCCGCATCGAGCGTCTCGACGATGGCGTCGCTGGCGACCAGGGCAACCGGCGCCTCACCGCCGCTGTCGCGCATCGCCGCCAGCTCCGAGACATAGATCTGGATGTCCTGGCGCATGGCCGCGAGCTCGTTCTCCAGCGCCGTGCGACTCGCCCGCGCCTGCTCGAGCGCAGCGCTAAGCTCGTCGTTCTGCTTCAGCGACGCCAGCAGCTGCTCGCCAAGCGCCTGGACCTCCGTGACCGAGCTGCTCGCCACCTCGCGCTGGGCGCGGACCTCCTGCTCGAGCCCGGCCGCAACCTCGTTCGCCGCGGCGAGCGACTGCTCGGCGGCAGCTGCCCGCCCCACCGCCTCGTCCCGCGCCTCGGCCGCGGCGACGAGCAGGCGGCTCTCCTCGTCGAGCCTCGACTGCAGCTCGCTTCTGGCCTCGCCGGCCGCCGCCAGACCGGCCTCGAGCTCGGCCACCTTCGCCGCATGCGCCCGGTCCCGCTCCTCCAGCGTCGCCCGGGCCTCTTCCAGTTCCACCGCCACCGTCGACTGTGCCGCCATGGCCGACGCCAGCTCAGCCTCGAGCGCCGCGACCCGCTCGGCGTCCTCGCTCGCCTGCTGCGCCGCGACCTCGGCTTCCGCACTCGCCGTCTTCGCTTGCTCGAGCGCTTCCGCCAGCGCCGCCTGCACCTCGACCTCGCGCTGCTCGGCCGCCGTGATGCTCGCCTGGAGGCCGCGCATCGTCGCGCGCTGCGCCTCGAGCTCGGTGAGCAGCACATCCCGCTCGTCCCGCAGGCGACTGGCGCTGAGCGTCAGCTCGGCGATGGCGTCGCGGGCGGCCTGCAGCTCCGCCGCCAGCTCGCCGCCTGCCTCCTGGCGCGCCGCCTTCTGCTCCGCCACCTGACGGCGGATGGTCTCGATGGCCGCCTGCAGCTCGGTGGCCGAGACGCGCGCCGGCGCCTCGCCAGCATTCGTCGCCTCCTGCGCCTGCGGGCCAGGGACCGGCAGGGCGGCAACCATCAGCATCGCCGAGCTCGAAAGGATGATCGCACGAAGCCGGACAAGCGCATGCATGGACGTTCCCCCGGGGGCGGTCGTCGCAACCACCCCGCATATTCTACTCGTGAGATCGATAACGCTTCGTGACCGTCGCTTCAATCGAGCAACGATGGTACCACTACGCCATACCCCGATACGCAAACGGGCGCAGCCCCGACCCTGCCGTCAGGGTGCGGCGAACCGCTCCGGGCGAACGCTCAGTTGGCCATCAGCACCGGCAGGGTCGACTCGGCGAGAATGTGGCTGGTGGCCCCGCCGAAGATCATCTGGCGCAGGCGGCTCTGCGTGTAGGCCCCCTTGATGAGCAGGTCCCCGCCGACCGCCGCGGCCTCGTCGAGGATCGCCTTGCCGACCGCCCGATCGCCGGGCTGCACGTCGCGGAACTCGACCGGGATGCCGCGCCGCTGGAGGTTGCGGGTGAGCTCGGCGCCGCTCGGCCCGGGCACGCTGCCCTTCTCGACGGTGACAACGGTGACCCGCTCGGCGTCCACCAGGAACTGCTCGGAGAGCCCGATCGTCCGGGCGCTCTCCGTGCTGCCGTTCCAGGCAATGACGACATGCTTGCCGAAATCCGTCGGCGCTGCCGGCGGCGCCACCAGCAGGAGCCGACCGCTGTCGAAGAGGGCCGCCTCGAGCGCTGCGATGCTCGGCGTCACTTGGTCGGCGAGCGGGCGCCCGACGACGATGAGGTCGAAGATCCGGCCCCGGTTGCCGAGTGCCGTGGGCCCGCTCGCCGTCTCGACCCGCCAGTCGGCCGCGAGGCCCGCACCTTCCACCTCGGCGGCCCGCTTCAGGTTATTCTCGGTCATGAATGCTTGGAAGCGCTCGGTGGCCCGCTCGGACCGCTCCTTGGCCTCGCGCTCGAAGCCGGCGACGAGATCCGGTGCCGCCGCGACGAAGCCGTCGGCCCCCGCCGCGATAACGTCCGGCTGACCGGGCCGCATGTGAAACCCTTCGATATACGAGGAGTAGCGGCGCCCGACGACCAGAGTGCAGGCGAGCACCGAGTCGAGCACAGGGCTGATTTCGAGATGGGCCAGAATTGTCCGCATCTTGGCCTGCTCCGGCTGTTGCGATTTCTTGGGCATGCGAGGGACCGTCTTGCCGCAAGCGTTGCCCGACGCCGCTGGAGACGTCAATGATGTCCACGCGGCGAGCCTCGGCGAGTATAGCGGAATCCGGGCAATGTTGCGACCGGACGCCAGTTTTCGAGGCCTACTCGACTACCTGTTCCGTCACCATCAGCAGCCGTCGGTAGAGCGCCGGGGAGCGCGGCACGGTGTCATGACGAACGCCGTCGGGCAGCCGGAGGAGATTCAGGCCTTCCCGGGCCACGGGCTCGACCAGCCGGCCATCGGCGGTCGCCATTGCAGCGACACCGGGCGCCCCGAAGAGACAGACGGCGGCAGCATTCTCCAGCGCCCGGACCGTGGCAAGCGCCCGGAGCGCCTCCCCTGGACAGGCAACCCCGGCAGATGCGGGCCAATCCACCAGGGCACCGACGAGCAGCTCGGCGCCGAGGGCACTCAGCGCCCGGCCGACCTCGGGAGCCAGTGGGTCGAGGCCGGCCATCAAGCCGACGCGCAAATCGCCATGCCGGGCGATGGTCAGCCAGTTGCCGGGGCTCGACCCGGCCGCCACGGCCGCCGCCGACAAGTGCGCGGCGCGACAGTTCGCCGTCGCCCGGCCGTCCGCCTGGACGAGCTGCAGGGCGAGATGCGTGTTGCCGCTGCACGCCTCGGCGTAGCTGAAGAGAATGGCGATCGAGGCCGCCTCGGCCCAAGCGCCGACCCGGGCCGCAAGCGGGCCGTCACAGGGCTCGGCCGGGCCTTCCGCATGCAGCGGCAGCAGCAGCAGGTCAGCGCCGCTTCGGGCGGCGCGCCGCACCGTCTCGGCCGCCCCCGGGGCACCAGGCTCCCGCGCCGGCACGGCCAGCGTCAGCATCGCGGAGGCCCGAAAGTTCCCGACGTGACGGCATTGTCATGCCGTCGCCACGCGGCTGAGAAGATCGGCACCCATTTCGTGGCGAAAGGACACCATATCGCTGTCGAACCGCTGGCGGTCACTGCAAATCGAGGCCATATGTCGGATATGAAGGTGCTGGTCATAGAAGACGACGTCGCCGCAGCGTCGTACATGGTTCGTGGGCTGGAGGAAAGCGGCCATGTCGCGAGTGTCGCGCATGACGGTCGCGACGGGCTGATGCTGGCGGCGAGCCAGTCCTTCGACGTGCTGGTCATCGACCGCATGCTGCCCGGCCTCGATGGTCTGGGTGTCATCCGCACGCTGCGCGCCACCGGCAACCGCACACCGGTCCTCGTGCTCTCGGCGCTCGGCAATGTCGACGACCGGGTCGAGGGCCTGAAGGTCGGCGGCGACGACTACCTCGTGAAACCCTATGCCTTCAGCGAGCTCCTGGCCCGCCTCGAAGCGCTGACGCGGCGCGGCCTGCCGAACGCCGCGGAAGCCCCGACGACGCAGCTCCGTTACCAGGACCTCTCCATGGACCTGCTCGGCCGCCGGGTCGAGCGCCGCGGCAAGCGGATCGACCTGCAGCCGCGGGAGTTCCGGCTGCTCGAGGTGCTCCTCCGCCATCCGGAGCAGGTCCTGACCCGGACCATGCTGCTCGAGAAGGTCTGGGACTACCGCTTCGATCCCCAGACCAACATCATCGATGTCCATATCAGCCGGCTGCGCCAGAAGATCGACCGCGACTTCGAGCCCCCGCTCATCCAGACCGTCCGAGGGTCAGGCTACGCGCTTCGCATTCCCGACCAGACCGCTTAACTCCTCCACCTTTCGCCTGGCGGTCGGCTACTTCGCCATCTTCAGCGTCTCGGCGCTGGCGCTGCTGAGCTTCGTCTACATCGCTGCCGTCGACTTCATGGAACGGCAGACGGAGGAGACGATCGAGGCCGAGCTGACGGGCCTCAGGGAGCAGTACCGCGACCTCGGCATTTTCGGGCTCCGCCGCATCATCGCGCAGCGGGCCGCCGAGGAATCGCAGCTCGCCAGCATCTATCTCCTGATCGACAAGCGGGGCGTGCCGATTGCCGGCAACCTGCCGGCCTGGCCGACCGACGTCGAGACCGTCAGCAACCGCTTCCATTTCTCACTGGACGCGCCGGACGGCGCGGGGCCGCGGCGCTATCTCGGCCGCTCGGTCGAGCTCGAGCAGGGCTACCTCCTCGTCGCCCGCGACATCGAGGACAAGCTCCGGACCCAGGCGCTGCTCGTCAACGCCATCGCTCTCGGCAGCGGCCTGATGCTCGTCTTCGGCGTCATCGGCGGCTTCGTCATGAGCCGGTGGATGCTCGCACGCATCGAATCGATCAACCGCGCCACCGGGCAGATCATGGCCGGCGACCTCGGCCGCCGCATCGCCGTGGACGGCTCGGGCGACGAGTTCGACGAGCTCGCCGCCAACCTGAACGCCATGCTCGAGCGGATCGAGCGGCTCCTCGCCGGCATGCGCGAGGTCACCGACAACATCGCCCACGACCTGCGCACCCCGCTGACGCGGCTGCGCTCGCGGCTCGAAGTGGCGCTGATGAAGGATATCGACCCGTCCCGCGCCCGCGAGCTGCTGGAGGAGACCGCCGCCGACGCCGAGGGCCTCATCGCCACGTTCAATGCGCTCATGAACATCGCCCGGGCCGAGGCCGGCGAGCAGCGAGCGTCCTGGGAGCTGGTCGACCTCGGCGAGCTGGCGCAGGACATCTTCGACCTGTACGAGCCCCTCGCCGAGGAGCGGGACATGCGCCTCGCCCTCGCGAGCACCGCCGGCATCAAGGTGGCGGGCAATCGCCAGATGCTTGCCCAGGCGCTCGCCAACCTGATCGACAACGCCATCAAGTACGCGCCCGAGGGGGGCCGGGTCACGCTCTCGGTCGCCCAGACGCGCGAGCAGGCGCGACGCATCGCCAGGGTGACGGTCACCGATGACGGGCCGGGCATCCCGCTTGAGCTCCGAGAGAAAGCGCTCGAGCGCTTCGTCCGGCTCGAGCCGGAGCGCCACACCCCCGGCAACGGGCTCGGCCTCAGCCTCGTCAGCGCCGTCGCCAAGCTGCACGACGCCCGCCTCGAGCTCGCCGACAACAAGCCGGGGCTCAGGGTCTCGCTCGTCTTCGAGCGCCCGGTCGAGGCAGCGCCGGCCGCTGCCTGAAGAGCCAGGCCATTAGCCACGACGTGGCCGGTCACTCTCCTGCGGCGAAGCGGTTCCACCGCCAATCCGCTGGTGCCGCCGAACTGGAAACCTTCCGCCGCACCGGCTGGCACCCCACCGCTCGATTAACCGCAAAAGTTCAGAAATTCTTAACGCCCGTGGGGTCAGATGCGTCGCGTTAATGGCGTGGTAAGGAACTCGGCTATGCATCGGCCCGCGGAGCGTTTCGCCGTCAATCTGCACGACCCGATCGGAGCGGCCCGGGACGGTTCCGGCTTGCGCCGCACGCCCGCCTTCGGCGCGACCTGGCTCCTGTTGCCGATGGCCCTCGTCCTCGGCCTCGCGGCGGCATGGCTGGTGCATCTCGGTCGGCCGGCGGGCGAGTCGGCCCGGCTGGCGGACATGCCGCTTGCGGCCGACGCGGCGGCGATCGAGCCGGCGCATGGCAGCGACAGCGCCGCCGGCTGGCTCGGCGACTTCCTCCCCGCCGCCATCACGGGCTCCCGCCAGGGCGGGGCCCGCACGGGCTGGCCGGTGATCCTGCAGCGGGCCGGCGATGGCGCCTTCTATGCCGATATCCGCGTCTCCGGCACGGCGTTCCATGCGCGGATCGATCCCGAAGGGAGCGACGCTCGGCTGGCCGCCATCGCCCTGCCGGCCAGTGCCGTCGTCGAGAACGGCCAGTGGCATGCCGCCGAGGTCGAGCTCCAGCATCTGCGGCTGCCGCCCGTCACCTTCCACGTCGCCGCGGAGCCCGCGGAAACGGTGCTCGGCGTGGCCGGCCTCGCTCCCGCCATCGCGGTCGAGGCGACCCCGGACCGCCTGCGCCTCGTGCCGACCCGGCACCAGCACTAGCGGACCGTGGTCCTGTTACCTCCCGGTGGGCCTAGCCTTCCAGCGCGCCGACGACCACCGGGCGGTGATTGCTGCTGGCCGTCAGCTCGGCCTGCGGCAGGCTGAAGGAGTAGCCAAGCACGACGCCGGCGATGGCGACGCCGGCCAGGGTCAGCGCCCCCTCGCTGAGCCGCGCCACGCGACTGGTCAGTGCCGCCTCCGGAACATAGGTACGCAGCCCGCTCGGCAGCTCGACGAAGGCGCGCCGGCGGTCGCCGCGCTCCTCGATATGCACGAGCTCCACAGGCTGCCCGGTCTCACGGAGCACGAGCGTGCGGGCCCAACCCTTCAGACGTACCACCACGTCGCGATCCGTCGGCATCGACCACTCCTCCTGCACGAGCTGCGTTGTAGGATCATGTTCCTACTTCCCTTTCCTGCCGCGGTCAAGTCCCGTTGCGGCGCAACCAGCCCTACAGCAGGGGTGGTGAACGAACCGTAAACGCGGCGGCATGATCGACGACCGGCCACTCGGCAGTCCCCCTCTCTGCAATCCCTCTCTGCAATCGTTGTGGAAACGCGCACGGCGCGCTTGCCGGCGCAGTCGCGCTTTGACACGCTTGATGGCAGAATGCGGACCGACGCACTCCATCGACCAAGCAGCCCAGGTGAACGAGAAAACCATCTCCCGCTCCTTCTACGCGACCCAGCCGGGTCCCTGCCCCTATCTGCCGGGGCGCGTGGAGCAGCGAATCGTGACGCCGTTCTCGCCCGACGACGAGCCGGGCCTGTTCGACAGCCTGAACCAGGCCGGCTTCCGGCGCAGCCACGGCTTCCTCTACCGGCCCGCCTGCCCCGGCTGCCACGCCTGCGTCCCGGTGCGCGTGGTCGTCGACCGCTTCATCCTGAGCCGCCGCTTCCGCCGGGTCCACAAGCGCAACAGCGACCTCGTCGCCACCTGCGCGCCGGCGATCAGCAGCGACGAGCAGTACGACCTCTTCAAGCGCTATCTCGAGGTCCGCCACGACGATGGCGGCATGGCACGAATGAACCGCGACGAATACGCGGAGCTGGTCGAGCGGGCGACCGCCGACACCTTCATCGTGGAATACCGCGCCGCCGGCGTGCTCGTCGCCGTCTCCCTCACCGACCGGCTCGTCTCGGGTCTCTCGGGCGTCTATACTTTTTTCGACCCGACCCTCACCACCCGGAGCCTCGGCACCTATACGATTCTTTGGCATATCGCCGAATCGGCCAGGGCAGGACTGCCCTATTTCTATCTCGGCTACTGGATCAACGGGACGCGCAAGATGCGCTACAAGACCCAGTTCCAGCCCATCGAGCAGCTCACCGCCACCGGCTGGCGCCCGCTCGCGGCCGAATCCGGGCCGGCCGCCTGAGCCAAGCTGCCGATTGTCAGCGACTGGTCCAGCGGCTATGCAGCCCGGGAAGTCCGCCAAGCACTCCAGGCAACTCAAGCATTGGACCGTGAGAAGGGAGCACTTACCTTGGATCGTCGCAAGATCGTCAAGTCCCTCGGCATCGGTGGTCTGGCCTCGGGCGTGGCAGCAGCCTCGTCCTTCCCGAAGCCGGCCATCTCCCAGGGCCTCATGCAGTGGCGCCTCGTGACCACGTGGCCCGCCAACTTCCCCGGGCTCGGCACCGGCGCCAACCTCCTCGGCGAGCTGATCGGCAAGATGTCCGACGGCCGGCTGACCGTGCAGGTGTTCGGCGCCGGCGAGATCGTCCCCGCCTTCGAGGCGATGGATGCCGTCGGCAGCGGCACCGTGGAGATGGGCCACGGCGCACCCTACTACTGGCAGGGCAAGGTCAACGCCTCCTCCTATATCGCCGCCATCCCGTTCGGGCTCACCGCCCAGGAGCAGAACGCCTGGTTCTACTTCGGCGGCGGCCAGGAGCTGGCCGACAAGGTCTATGCCGAGATGGGGGCGAAGTTCTTCCCGTCCGGCAATACCGGCACGCAGATGGGCGGCTGGTTCAACAAGGAGATGAACGGCCTCGCCGACTACCAGGGTCTGAAGATGCGGATCCCGGGGCTCGGCGGCAAGGTGGTGGCCGCAGCCGGCGGCAATGTCGTCAACCTGCCGGGCGGCGAGATCCCGCCGGCCCTGCAGTCCGGCGCCATCGACGCGACCGAGTGGGTCGGACCTTACAACGACCTCGCTTTCGGGCTCTACCAGGCCGCCCGGTACTACTACTACCCGGGCTGGCACGAGCCGGCGACCGTGCTCGACTGCTTCATCAACATGGCGGCCTGGGAAGGCCTGCCGGATGACCTGAAGGCGGTCGTCGAGGCGGCCAACCGCGCCGTGAACGTCACCGTGCTCTCCGAGTTCGTCGCCCGCAACAACGACGCACTCAACACCCTGGTCAACGAGCACGGCGTCGAGCTTCGGCCCTTCAACGACGAGATCCTGAGCGGCCTTGGCCAGCTCGCCGGCGAGGTGATGAACGACGAGGCGTCGGTCGATCCCCTCTCGCGCGAGGTGATGGACAGCATCCTGAAGTTCCGCACCATGGCCGGTGCCTGGGCGGGCGTCTCCGAGCAGCCCTTCATGAGCGCCCGGCTGCTGCCCTTCGAGTTCGCCACACCCTCCGACGGCTGAGGCAAGGCGGCTCCGGCCGCCCGCTCCTCCACGTGATCAGGCAGGCCGCCGCGAAGCCGGCGGCCTGCCGCGTTTCAGGCTTCCTCGTGCGGCCAGTCGACGAGGCGATCCTCGAGCGCGTCCACCGCCACCTCGCCCTCGCTCACCACCCGGCCGCGCACCGAGCGACCTACCCGGTGGATCGCGGACCGGTCGCCCGAGACCAGGTGATGCCAGTCCGGCAGCCCCCGTCCCTCGGCGACCCGCCGATAGGCGCAGCTCGGCGGCATCAGTGCCAGCGCCTCGAGGCGATCCGGGCCGAGACGCAGGCAGGCGGGCACCCGGCGAGCGCGATTGGCGTAGTCGGTGCAGCGGCAGGTGGCGAGGTCGAGCAGCCGACAGGCAACATCGGTGAAGTACACCACGTCCGGCGCATCCTCGTCCTCCAGCTTGACGAGGCAGCACTTGCCGCAGCCGTCGCAGAGCGATTCCCACTCCTCCGCCGTCAGTGCGGTGAGCGGCTTCGTCTCCCAGAAGGGCCGCGCCCCCGGGCTCCCGTTCATCCGAAGATGACGGAGGGCAGCCAGGTCGCCAGCGCCGGGAAGAGGGCCAGCAGGCAGAGCCCGATGATCTGGATGATCACGAACGGCACGATGCCCTTGTAGATATGCATCGTCGTGACCTCGGGCGGCGCCACGCCGCGCAGGTAGAAGAGCGCGAAGCCAAAGGGCGGCGTCAAAAAGCTCGTCTGCAGGTTCATGGCGATCATCACGCCGAGCCAGATCGGGTCGAGCCCCATCATCAGCAGGATCGGGCCGACGATCGGCACCACGACGAACACGATCTCGATGAAGTCGAGGAAGAAGCCCAGGAAGAACATCAGCGCCATGACGACGAGCATGGCGCCGAAGGCGCCGCCCGGCATGGCGGAGAGCACGTCCCTGACGATCTCCTCGCCGCCCAGCCCCCGGAAGACCAGCGAGAACACCGAAGCGCCGAGCAGGATGACGAAGACCATGCAGGAGATCTTGGTCGTCGCCTGCATGACGTCGCGGAGGATGGCGAGGTCGAGCTGGCGCCGCATCAGGGCGAGGATCATGGCACCGACGGCACCCACCGCGGCCGACTCGGTCGGTGTCGCGATCCCGGCCAGGATCGAGCCCAGCACGGCAATGATCAGCACGGCCGGCGGCAGCAGCGCCGTGACGACCTCCCTGAGCAGACCCTTTTCCGTCTCCACCTCGAGCGGCGGCGCCATCTCGGGATTGCGGGTCGCGACGAACACCTGCCAGGCGATGTAGAGCCCGACCAGCATCAGGCCGGGCAGCATGGCGCCGGCGAAGAGATCGACGACGGAGACCGGGGTCGGCGCGAAATTGCCGAGTGCGAGCTGCGCCTGCGAGTTCACGCCCTGCATGATGTCGCCGAGGATGACGAGGGCGATCGACGGCGGGATGATCTGGCCGAGCGTGCCGGCAGCGCAGATCGTGCCGCAGGCGAGCTTGGGGTCGTAGCCGGCCTTCAGCATGGTCGGCAGGCTCATGAGGCCCATGGTGACGACCGTGGCCCCGACGATGCCGGTCGAGGCGGCGAGCAGCGCGCCGACGATGGTCACCGAGACGGCGAGCCCGCCGCGCACGCGGGCGAACAGCATCCCCATGGTCTGCAGCAGCTGGTCGGCGATCCGCGCACGCTCCAGCATCACCCCCATGAAGACGAAGAGCGGCACGGCGACGAGCACCTCGTTGACCATCACGCCGAAATAGCGCGACGCCAGGCCGCCGAGCAGCCTGAGGTCGAAGATGCCGAGCCACCAGCCGAGAATGGCGAAGGCGAGCGACGTGCCGGCGAGCGAGAAGGCGACGGGGAAGCCGAGCATCAGCACGAGGCACGTCACGGCGAACATCACGAGGCTCATCACCTCGCCGAGGAGGACCGAGCTCAAACGCCCGTCTCCGCGGAAGAATGCTCCTCGGGCGCGAATTCGGGATGGCCGGCGAGGACGAGGAAGCTGCGCCCGGCGAGCGACAGGCCCTGCAGGCCGATCAGCACGCAAAAGACCGGGATCACCGTCTTGTAGAGGTAGAGCCCGGGCAGGCCCCCGGCCTCGCGGCTCGCCTCCCAGCGCAGCCAGGAGGCCTCGACATAGGGGATCGACACCCAGAGCACGACCAGGATGACCGGCAGCAGCAGGACCAGCGAGCCAAAGAGATCGACCCAGGCCTTGAAGCGCGGGCTGGCCGGCCGATAGAAGACGTCGACCCGCACATGCCCGTCATGCAGCAGCGTGTAGCCGGCAGCCAGCATGAAGACGCAGCCGTGCATCCAGACATAGGTTTCCTGGATCCACACCCGGCCCCACGAGAACCCGTAGCGGGCGACGACGACGAAGAAGGTCACGAGCACCATGGCGAGGGTCAGCCATGCGGCCGCCCGCCCGATGACGTCGTTCAGTCGATCGACCGCCCGCACGAAACGGGTGAGAATTTCCATATGCGGTTCCGGAACTGATCAGGTCCTGAAGCGGACGAACGGCCTCCGTCTTGCGCCGGTGCTTGTACACAGCCGGCCCAACCGGGGCAACTTGGTCGGATTCCTCCCGTACGACTTGCCCCCGACAACTGCCCGAAGAGCACGTGCGGGACAAGACACGGGACGCCGCAGCCGCCCGGCACCGATCGCGGCACGACGGCGCCGCTCGCCGCTCCCCCGTCCTACCGCTTCGGCCTCAGACCCGCGCCGCGCGCTCCTCGGACTGCCTCGCCAGCCACTCCGGCACCTTGTCGCCGGCCATCGGCCGGCCGACGAACAGGCCCTGCAGCTCGTCGCAGCCGATCCCGGCCAGGTGATTGGCGGCGCGGCTGCTCTCCACGCCCTCGGCGATGACCCGAAGCCCCAGCCCGTGCGCCATCCTGACGATGGAGCGCACGATCACCGAGGCGCTCTGCTGCTCGAAGAGCTCGCCGACGAACGTCCGGTCGATCTTGAGCGCCTTGATCGGCAGGCGCTGCAGCAGGGGCAGTGAGGAGTACCCGGTGCCGAAATTGTCGAGGGCGATGCCGACCCCGAGCCGCGCCACCTTCTCGAGCGTGCGGATGGTGCCTTCCGGATCGAGCATCACCGCCGATTCCGGGACCTCGATCATCAACTGCTCCGGGCGGCCCTGCGCGTTGCGCAGGAGGAGCCCGAGGATCCGCGGGAATTCCGGGTCCTTCAGCCACTTGGCCGAGATGTTGACGGACACCGGCAGCTCGATGCCCAGATGGCGCCAGCCGCGCTGGGCCTCGAGACACTGGTTGAGCACGCTCAGCGTCAGCGGCATGACGAGGCCGGTATGCTCGGCGATGGGCAGGAAGTCCGTTGGCTCCAGCAGGCCCTCGATGGGATGCTGCCAGCGAACCAGCGCCTCGAGGCCGAGATTGGACCAGCCATTGGCTGCGACCTTGGGCTGGTAGAGCACGTGCAGGTCGCCGTTCTCGATGGCGAGGCGGAGGTCGCGCTGCAGCGTCAGCCGCCGGGCACTGCCGATCGCCTGCACCGTGTCGAAGACGCTGAAGCCGCTGCGCTCGCGCTTGGCCTTGTACATGGCCACGTCGGCATTGCGCATGAGCGTGTCGAGATCGGTGCCGTGCTCCGGGTAGAGCGCCACCCCGACGCTGACGCCGAGATCGAGGCTCATGCCGTCGATCGTGATCGGGTCGACCAGGCTTTCGGTCAGCCGCTCGGCGCTCGCCGTCGCCCGGTCGAAATCGACCGCCGGCGGCAGCAGCACGGCGAACTCGTCGCCGCCGAGACGCGCCAGCGTATCCGACTTGCGCAGTGCCCGGGCCAGCCGCGGGCCGATCGCCTGCAGGAGCCGGTCGCCCGTCGCATGGCCGAGCGTGTCGTTGATCTGCTTGAACCGGTCGAGGTCGAGCAGCATGACCGCGAAGGACTGGCCCTGGCGTTCCGCCACCGCGATGGCCTGGCGGGCGCGATCGGCGAACAGGGTCCGATTGGGGAGATCGGTGAGCGCATCGTGCAGCGCCAGGCGCTCCAGCTCGGCGAGGCGTTCGGCCCGCTCCGCCACGTTGGTCAGCCGCGCCTGGCCCGACCAGACGCCCTCGTCCTCCACCGCCCAGAAGACCGCCTCGATCCGATGGAAACGCGTCGACTCGTGCTGCAGCTCGGTTTCGAACCGGTGGCCGATCAGGCTGTCGACCGTCGGGCAGCTCTGGGCGAGGCGCGGCAGATAGCGATAGAGGGAGCGGCCGAGCGGGTCGCCGCCGAGCATCTCGCGTGCCATGGCGTCGGCCGCGAGTATCTTGCCGGCCCGATCGAAGGTGAGCGCACCGTCACCCCGCACCTCGGCCGGCTGGCCTTCGACCGGTGCTTCGCTGGCGCGCGGCGCGTCGTTCGTCGCGGGCGATGCCGCGGCAGCCGTGGCGGACGCCAGCCAGATGGCGAGCGCCATGAGCACTGCCGGCTCCACCACGCCGGTCAGCAGCCCGCCCGCCGCCGAGCAGGCGAGGACGGCGGCCCGCCGCAAAGGCGGTCGGAGAAAGCGCAGCAGATTGTCGACCGCAAGGGGCAGCAGGAGGGCCAGCAGCACCAGCCCGATCCGGCCGCCGGCCAGCGACAGGGCGGGCCCCTCCGGCCACAGCCGTGCGAGCCCGGCCGACAGCGGGCTTGCTGCCGGGAACAGGATCGCCAGGCCAGCGGCCGCGATCGCCGCCGCGCCGAACAGATGCGTTCCAGCCCGCCACACGTCCGCGCATCTCTCCAAAACAGGTCGTCCACGGCCACGTCGTCCGCCGTGACACGCGGCAACCTACCGCGAGACGCTTAATATTGAGTTGTAACGCGACCGCTTTGCCGATCTTGGGGCATCGCCGCCGGAGGCTCAGAGCTCCTGGCGGTAGTTGGGTGCCTCGCGCGTGATCGCCACGTCGTGGACGTGGCTCTCGCGCGCACCGGCCACAGTGATTCGGATGAAGCGGCAGCTCTGCTGCATCGCCGCGAGGCTGCCATGGCCCGTGTAGCCCATGGCCGACTGCAGCCCGCCGACCAGCTGGTGGACGATGTTGCCGATCGGCCCGCGATAGGGAACCCGGCCCTCGATGCCCTCCGGCACGAGCTTCAGCTGGTCGCGAACCTCTTCCTGGAAGTACCGGTCGGCCGAGCCGCGCGCCATCGCCCCGAGCGAGCCCATGCCGCGATAGGACTTGTACGACCGGCCCTGGTAGAGGAAGACCTCGCCCGGCGCCTCGTCCGTGCCGGCGAACATCGAGCCCAGCATGACGCAGTCGGCACCGGCCGCGATGGCCTTGGCCAGATCGCCGGAGGAGCGGATGCCGCCATCGGCGACGAGCGGGATGCCCTGCGGGCGGCAGCGCGCCGCGACGTCGAGAATGGCCGTCAGCTGCGGCACGCCGACCCCGGCGACGATCCGCGTGGTGCAGATTGAGCCCGGTCCGATGCCGACCTTGACCGCGTCGGCACCGACATCGATCAGCGCCTGGGCGCCATCCCCGGTGGCGACGTTGCCGGCGACGATTCGCGCCGCGTTGGTGTCGCGGCGGACCTGCGCCACCGCGTCGAGCACGCCCTTGGAATGGCCATGCGCGGTATCGACGACGAGCACGTCGACTCCGGAGTCGATGAGGGCGAGCGACCGCTCGATCCCGGCGCTGCCGGTGCCCGTCGCGGCGCCGACCCGCAGCCGCCCCTGGCTGTCCTTGGCGGCGAGCGGGAAGCGCTCGGCCTTCTCGATGTCCTTGACCGTGACCAGCCCGATCAGTCGGTTGGCCTCGTCGACGACCAGAAGCTTCTCGATGCGATGGCGGTGCAGGAGCTCCATCGCGTCCTGGCGCGCCACGCCTTCGCGCACCGTGACGAGGTTCTCGGACGTCATCAGCTCGCGCACCGGCCGGTTGCTCGGCGGGACGAAGCGCACGTCGCGATTGGTGAGAATGCCGACCAGGCGCTTCTCCGCGCCGTCGACCACCGGCAGGCCGGAGATCCGGTGCCGCTCCATGAGCTGCAGGGCATCGGCCAGCGGCGTCTGCGGGCTGACGGTGACCGGGTTGACGACCAGCCCGGCCTCGAACTTCTTGACCTGGCGGACATGCGCCGCCTGCTCGGCGACATCGAGGTTCTTGTGGATGATGCCGAGCCCGCCGAGCTGCGCCATGGCGATGGCCATCGGCGCCTCGGTCACCGTGTCCATGGCCGCCGACAGGAGCGGGATGCGCAGCGGAATATCCGGGGCGAGCCGGGTCTGCACGTCGACCGTCGCGGGCAGCACCTCCGAGAAGGCGGGCTCCAGGAGGACGTCGTCGAAGGTCAAAGCATCGCGTATGGCAACTTCACGCGCAGGCAGCATGGGCGGATCCCGGCAGATGGACGCCGATCGGCTCGCCGGGGCGGCGATCGGCGTTGCGTTTCCCTCTATAGAAGCATTGCTGCAACGCCGAAAGCCCGGGTCGACGGCCCGACGCTACGCCAGATCGAGCGATGCCAGCACCTGCCGGGCCGTCGCTTCCTCGCCGGCGAGGAAGGCCGCAAACTCGGCCCGTGAGTGATAGAGAGGCTGCCACGCATAGCGGCGCCGGACCTCGGCCCACTCGGGCGAGCGGTTGAGCTCGCCCAAAAGCTTCGCATGCGCGTCGGCGACCGCCGCCGGCAATTGCGGCGGGCCGAAGAAGCCCCGCCAATTGACGAAGGTGACGTCGTGCCCGAGCTCGCGCATGGTAGGCGCTTCCGGTGCCTCGGGCACCCGCTCGGCGGCGGAGACCGCGAGGATCCGGAAATCGCCCCGGCGCGGCGACGCGAGGAGCTCGCCGAGCCCCGTGGCGAGCACCTCGGTCTGGCTCGTGAAGAGGGCGTTCAGGGCGTCGCCCCCGGCGTCATAGGGAAAATAGACGACGTTCTTGGGATCGACGCTGGCCGCCAGGCTGAAGGCCCGCACCGCGACGATATGGTCCATGCCGCCGCGCACCGAGCCGCCGGCCACCCTGAAGCTGCCGGGATCGCGCCTGACCGCCGCGGCGAGCGACGGAAAATCGCGATAGCGGCTGTCCGCGCGCACGGCGATCGCCGCATAGTCGCCGATCAGCGCCGCGATCGGCGTCAGCTCGTGATAGGTGCTGTTGGCCGTGCCGCGCACTGCCCGGAGCACGATCGGGGTCGAGCTCACCATCAAGGTACCCTGCTGCCGCTCGGCGGTCGCCACCAGATAGGCGATCGCCCGGCCCCCGCCCTCGCCCGAGAGATGCTCGAACGTGACGGTGTCGACGAGCTGCGTGCGGGTCAGCGATTCCGCCACGGCCCGGGCGGTCTGGTCCCAGCCACCACCGGCGGCGGCCGGAATGAGGAACTGCAGGCGCTTGCGCTCCTGGGCCGCAGCCGCAACGGGCATGCCCGCCGCCAGGAGTGCCGCGCCGAAACCTTGCAGTGTCTGCCGGCGTGACCATTCCCCGGCTGCGCCGGGCATCTGGGGATGAGGTCGGGTCTTCGGGTCCATGTGCCGGTTGGCCTCCTTATGGGTATTCCGAGCATCAGCATTCAACGACGCGGCACGGTATACAACCAGAAAATTCACCGCCGACGCGGCATCAGGCCGCCGCCCGCCACTCGCCGCAGCGATCGATTGCAGCTTTCTCTCGAGTGATGGTAATGGGAGCCCGTGCTTTTCACTGGATCGAGATGGGAGACGGCTCGTGGCCGAGAACGAGAAACGGCGCCTGCGTAGTCAGGACTGGTGGGACAACCCGCACGAAGCCGACATGACGGCACTCCATCTCGAGCGCCAGCTCAATTACGGGCTCACCCGCGAGGAGCTGCAGTCCGGCCGGCCGATCATCGGCATCGCCCAGACCGGCTCCGACGTGGCCCCCTGCAACCGGCACCACATCGACCTCGCCAAGCGGGTTGCCGACGGCATCCGCGACATGGGCGGCGTGCCGCTCGAGTTCCCGATCCATCCGGTGCAGGAAACGCTCAAGCGCCCGACCGCAATGCTCGACCGGAACCTCCAGTACCTTTCCCTGGTCGAGATCCTCTACGGCTACCCGATCGACGGCGTCGTGCTGACGACGGGCTGCGACAAGACCACCCCGGCCTGCCTCATGGGTGCGGCCACGGTCAACATCCCGGCGATCGTGCTCTCCGGCGGGCCGATGCTCAACGGCTACTACAAGGGCGAGCTCGCCGGCTCCGGCATGGTGGTCTGGCACGCCCGCCAGCTCATGGCCAAGGGCGAGATCGACTACGAAGAATTCATGAAGATGACCTGTGCCTCGGCACCGTCGGTCGGCCACTGCAACACCATGGGCACGGCGAGCTCGATGAACGCCATGGCCGAGGCGCTCGGCATGTCGCTGCCCGGCTGCGCCGCCATCCCCGGCCCCTATCGCGAGCGCGGCCAGATGGCCTACGCCACCGGCAAGCGCATCGTCGAGATGGTTCACGAGGACCTCAAGCCCTCGGAGATCCTGACCCGCAAGGCTTTCGAAAACGCCATTTTCGCGGCCGCCGCCGTCGGCGCCTCGACCAACTGCCCGCCGCACGTCATCGCCATCGCCCGCCACATGGGCGTAGAGCTTGACATCAAGGACTGGGAGATGGGCTTCGACATCCCGCTCCTCGTCGACATGCAGCCGGCCGGCCGCTTCCTCGGCGAGGACTACTACCGCGCCGGTGGGCTGCCGGCCGTGGTCAAGGAGCTCATGGGCCAGGGCCGCTGGCACGAGGACGCGCTCACCGTCACCGGCAAGAGCTACGGCGAGAATATCAAGGGCCTCGACCTGCATATCGACCGCAACGTCATCCGGCCCTACGACGACCCGCTCATGCCCCAGGCCGGCTTCGTCATCATCAGCGGCAACATCTTCGATTCCGCCGTCATGAAGACCTCGGTGGTGACCAAGGAGTTCCGCCAGAAATATCTCGAGCACCCCGACCATCCGGGCGTCTTCGAGGGCCGCGCGGTCGTCTTCGAGGGACCGGAGGACTATCACGAGCGGATCGACGACCCGAGCCTCGAGATCGACGAGGACTGCTTCCTCTTCATCCGCAATTGCGGGCCGGTCGGCTACCCGGGGGCGGCGGAGGTGGTCAACATGGCGCCGCCGGCCGCCCTCATCAAGAAGGGCATCAAGGCCCTGCCGACGATAGGCGACGGCCGCCAGAGCGGCACTTCCGAGAGCCCCTCGATCCTCAATGCCTCGCCCGAGGCGGCGGTCGGCGGCAACCTCGCGATCGTGCAGACCGGCGACCGGGTGCGCTTCGACCTCCCCAACCGGGCGCTCGACCTGATGCTCGACGCCGAGGAGATCGAGCGGCGCCAGGCGAAGATCGAGACGAAGCTCTCGCCGAACCAGACCCCCTGGCAGGAAATCCAGCGCAGCATGGTCGGCCAGCTCTCGACCGGTGCCTGCCTGGAGCCCGCGGTGATGCACCTCCGCGTCGTCCAGACCCACGGCACGCCACGGCGCAACCACTAGCACGGGTGGCGCGGTCAACCGCCAGGCGAGCGGCCTGCCACCTCGTCCTCGGACTGCTGCTCGCGGTCCTGACGGGTGGCCCGTCGCTCGCCGCGGATGAGGCGCCAGCCGACTGGCGCGAGCTGAACGACCGCGGCACGGAAGCGGCGGCGGCCGGCGACTGGAGCGCGGCCGAAACCGCGCTGCGTGCCGCTCTGGAGCTGCTCGAGCCGGCGCCCGAGGACGCGGACGCACCGCCTTCGGATGACCCGACCCCGGACGCGCCTTTCGGCGAGGACGCCCGGGTCGCCGTCGTCGCCGCCAATCTCGCCATGGTGGAGCTTGCCCAGGGCGACATGGCAGCGGCGCGTGAGCTGCTCGAGCAGGCTCTCGCCATCCGCCGGGCGGTCTTCGGTGATGACGAGCCCGGCATTGCGGCACTCCTCAACAATCTGGGCGAGCTGGAACGCCGCTCCGGCAACCCCGAGCGGGCGCGCCAGCTGCACGAGGCGGCGCTCGTCATGCGCCGCGCCCTGCGCGAGCCCGGCCATCCCGAGATCGCCGAGAGCCTGAACAATTTGGGCGTCACCATGAGCGACCTCGGCCAGCTCGAGACGGCGGGCGGCCTCGTTCAGGAAGCGCTCGCCATGCGCCGGGAGCGGCTCGGCCCCACGCACCGGGCGACCCTCGAAAGCGCGGCAAACGCCGCCGCCATCGCCACCGAGGCCGGCGATCTCGCCACGGCCGAAGACCTGTTGCGGGCCCCCCTCGAAGCCCTGATGGGTGATGCGGGCGGCGCCCGGCCGGATGACCCGCTGGCCGCCAGTCTCTGGCGCAACCTCATCGAGGTCCTGCTCCTGCAGGGGGCCGAGGACCCTGCCCTGCTCGCCTGCGAGGAGCTGGCCGCCGACCTGCCTACCGCCGACCCGGAGGCCTCGGCCGAGCTCGCCATGGTCTGCGCCCGCGCCTTCAATCGCGTCGGTGCGGAAGAGCGCGCGACCCTGCTCCTGGAGCAGGAGCTCGAGCGGGATGCCACGCCGCCCGCGGCATCGCCCGAGACCCGGCTCCAGCTGCAGTGGACCCTGGCGGAGACGGCGGCATCGGCGGGCGACTTCGTGGCCGCCCATGCGCGGATCGACGAGGTGATCGGGCAGCTCGGGACGACGACCGACCAGCGCCTGCCGCTGGCCCTCAACAACCGGGCCTACTTCGCGTTCGAGCTCGGCCGCCCGCTCGAGGCCGTGGCCGACCTCGAGGCTGCCCTCGCGTCCATCGAGGCAACGTCGGACGGGGTCGATCCCCGACTCGAACGCGACGTGCTCAATAATCTCGCGAGCGTGCTGCGCTCGCTGGACCGCGGCGACGAGGCCAGTGCGGTCGAGGAACGCCTGCTCGAGACGATCCCGGCCGACGGGCCGACCGACCGGCCCGCCGCAGACCAGCCTGCTGCGGACCAGCCCGCTGCGGACGGGCCGGCAGCCGACCCGGAGCCGTCAGGCGGCTGAGCCGCCGGCCCCGTCCGGATCAACCGCCTCGATCTCGAAGGCCGCCGCCATCAGGGCGCGCGTATAGGCCTCCACCGGTGCCCGGAACAGCTGCTCCGCCGTGCCCTGCTCGACCACCCGGCCGCGCTTGAGGACGATCACCTCGTGGCTCAGGGCCCGGACGACGCGCAGATCGTGGCTGATGAAGAGATAGGCCAGGCCATGGCGGGCCTGCAGGTCGCGCAGGAGATCGACGATCTGCGCCTGGACCGACATATCGAGCGCCGAGGTGGGCTCGTCGAGGACCACGAAGCGGGGCTTCAGCACCATGGCCCGTGCGATCGAGATGCGCTGCCGCTGGCCGCCGGAGAACTCGTGCGGGTAGCGGTCGCGCATCGAGGGGTCCAGCCCGACCTCGCGCATCGCCTCGGCGACGAGCGCCGAGCGTGCCGCCGCGTCCTCGCCGATCCGGTGCAGGACCAGCCCCTCCTCGATGATCTGGCCGACCGACATGCGCGGGCTCAGGCTGCCATAGGGGTCCTGGAAGACGATCTGCATCTCGCGGCGCAGCGCCCGCAGCTTCGATCCGGTCCAGCCGCCGATGTCGCGCCCGGCGAAGTCGATGGTCCCGCTGCAGGGCAGGAGGCGCAGCAGCGCCAGGCCGAGGGTCGTCTTGCCCGATCCGCTCTCGCCGACGACGCCGACCGTCTGCCCGGCGCGCACCTCGAACGACACGCCGTCGACCGCCTTGACGTGGCCGACCGTCCGCTTGAGCAGGCCGCGCTGGATCGGGAAGTGCACCTTGATGTCGCGGGCCCCCATGACGACCGGTGCGGAGTCGTCGGCGACCGGCGGCTTGCCCTTGGGCTCGGCGGCGAGGAGATGGCGCGTGTAGGCGTGCCGCGCGCCGGTGAAGATCGCCTCGGTCGGCCCCGTCTCCACGATCTCGCCCTCGGTCATGACCGCGACGCGATGCGCCACCTTGCGGACGATGGTGAGGTCGTGGGTGATCAGCAGCACCGCCATCCGCAGCCGCTCCTGCAGCTCGGCGATGAGCGCCAGGATCTCCGCCTGCACGGTCACGTCGAGAGCCGTCGTCGGCTCGTCGGCGATCAGCAGGTTCGGCTCGTTGGCCAGGGCCATGGCGATCATGACCCGCTGCCGCTGCCCACCCGAGAGCTGATGCGGGTACGACTTCAGCCGGGTCTCGGCATCGTCGATGCGGACGAGCTCCAGAAGCTCGAGCACGCGTGACCGGATGGCCCCGCCAGTCAGGCCGCGATGCAGCTCCAGCACCTCGCCGATCTGCCGCTCGACCGTGTGCAGGGGGTTGAGCGAGGTCATCGGCTCCTGGAAGATCATCGAGGCCTGGTTGCCCCGCACCTTCCTGAGGACGGATTCCGACTGGCCCAGCAGCTCCTCGCCATCCAGCCGTATGCTGCCGGACGGGTGCCAGGCCTTGGGATAGGGCAGGAGCTGCAGGATCGAGAGGGCCGTCACCGACTTGCCCGAGCCGCTCTCGCCGACCAGCGCCACGGTCTCGCCCTTGTCGATCGCGAAGCTCACCTTGCGCACGGCCTCGATTTCACGCTCGCCGACGCGGAAGCTGACCGAGAGATCGTCGACTTCCAGGAGGCTCATGCGAGCTCTCGCGCGTTCGGTGCGGCATCGACGGCGAGCGCCGCGAACGTCTTGCGCGGATCGAAGGCATCGCGGACCGCCTCAAAGATGAAGATCAGGAGGGACAGCATGATGGCGAGCACCATGAATCCGGAAATGCCGAGCCAAGGTGCTTGCAGGTTGTTCTTGCCTTGGGCCAGCAGCTCGCCCAGCGACGGCGAGCCCGGCGGCAGGCCGAAGCCGAGGAAGTCGAGGCTGGTCAGCGTGGTGATCGAGCCGGTCAGGATGAAGGGCATGAAGGTCAGCGACGCGACCATCGCGTTCGGCAGGATATGGCGGAACATGATCGTCGCGTTGCCGACGCCGATTGCCCTGGCCGCGCGGACGAAATCCAGGTTTCTCGCCCGCAGGAACTCGGCGCGCACGACGTCGACCAGCCCCATCCAGCTGAAGAGCAGCATCAGCCCCAGTAGCCACCAGAAGTTCGGCGTGACAATGCTGGCGAGAATGATCAG
>CAZGUW010000002.1:0-1138 GCA_964528705.1 uncultured Geminicoccaceae bacterium | reverse complement strand
ATGAAACGCTGGAAACCGAGATCCACCCAGCCGCCGAAGAAGCCTTGGAGCGCTCCCGCCACGATCCCGACGATGGACGACAGCACGGTGAGTGTCAGCCCGAACAGCACCGAGATGCGAAAGCCGTAGATCACCCGCGCCAGGACGTCGCGCGCCTGGTCATCGGTGCCGAGCAGGTTCTGCCACGTCGGCGGCGATGGCGCCGGGGCATCGAGGTCGCGGACGATCGTGTTGTAGCTATAGGGGATCGGCGGCCAGAGGATCCAGCCGTTCTCCTCGATGAGCTCGCGCACGAAGGGATCGTGGTAGTCGGTATCGGTCGGAAAGAAGCCGCCGAATTCGGTTTCCGGATAGCCGACCAGAACCGGGAAATAGAGCTGCCCGTCATAGGAGACGAGCAGCGGGCGCTCGTTGGCGATGAACTCGGCGAACAAGCTTAGCACGAAGACCAGGACGAAGATATGCAGGGACCAGTAGCCGCGACGGTTGACCCGGAAGTTCCAGTAGCGGCGTTCGTTGATGGGATTGAGACGCAGGCGGAAGCCGAGGAGGCGAGTCTCTCGCCGCATCAGCTGGCCCTGCTCTCGAAATCGATTCGCGGGTCGACGAGCACATAGGTGAGGTCGGAGATCAGCTTCACCACGAGGCCGAGCAGGGTGAAGATGAAGAGCGAGCCGAACATCACCGGATAGTCCCGGCGCAGCGCGGCCTCGTACCCGAGCAGCCCGAGCCCGTCGAGCGAAAAGATGATCTCGATCAGGAGAGCGCCGGTGAACAGGATGCCGATGAAGGCACCCGGGAATCCGGCGATCACGATGAGCATCGAGTTGCGGAAGACGTGATGATAGAGCACTCGCCGCTCGGTCAGCCCCTTGGCCCGCGCGGTCACCACGTACTGCTTGTTGATCTCGTCGAGGAAGCTGTTCTTCGTGAGCATGGTGAGCCCGGCGAAGGCACCGATCGTCAGGGACAGCAGCGGCAGGGCCATGTGCCAGAAATAGTCGACGATGCGCATCGGCCAGGAGAGCCGGTGCCAGTTGTCGGACGTCAGGCCGCGCAGGGGGAACCAGTCGAGATAGCTGCCGCCGGCGAATAGCACGATGAGCAGGATGGCGAAGAGGAAGCTCGGGATGGCGTT
>CAZGUW010000001.1:0-71014 GCA_964528705.1 uncultured Geminicoccaceae bacterium | reverse complement strand
TGCGGGTAGTCGTGGACCCGGCGCTCGGGGGCCGCCACCCGCACCTGCCTGAGCGCCTGGATCGCCCGCTGCCGCAGACTCCGCCGGCTGTCCTTCTCGTGCACCTGCAGCGCCTCGAGCAGCTGGTTGCCGATCGTGAAGGCCGGGTTGAGCGAGGTCTGCGGGTCCTGCAGGATCATCGAGATCTGCCGGCCGCGCACCTGGCGGAGCTCCGCTTCGCTCTTGCCGCGCAGGTCCTCGCCGTCGAGCAGCACCCGGCCGCCGACGACGCTCGCCGCGGGCTTCGGCACGAGGCCGAGGAGCGAGAGGCCCGTCATCGACTTGCCGGAGCCGGACTCGCCGACGATGCCCAGCGTCTCGCCGGCCTCGAGGCGGAAGCTCACCTGGTCGACGACGTCGAACGTGCCGCGCTGCGTGGTAATCACGGTGTGCAGGTTCTCGACCTCGAGCACGGGCCGGTTGCTGTCCGCCATGGCTCAGCGCTGCCGCAGCTTGGGGTCGAGGCGGTCGCGCAGCCAGTCGCCGAAGAGATTGACCGAGAGCACCGTGAGGAGGATGGCGAGGCCCGGGATGAGCGACACCCACCAGGCGCTGACGACGAGGGCGCGGCCGTCGGCGACGAGCAGCCCCCAGGCGGGCGTCGGCCGCGGGATGCCGATGCCGAGGAAGCTCAAGGAGGCCTCGAGGATGATCACCACGCCGATCTGCAGCGTCGCCAGGACGATCACGGTGTTCATCACGTTGGGCAGGATGTGGCGGAAGATGATCCGCCCGTGCCCCGCGCCGGCGACCCGGGCGCGGGCGACGAAATCCCGCTCGCGCAGGGACAGGACCTCGCCCCGGACCTGCCGGGCGAAGTAAGACCAGAGGACGAAGACCACGACGAAGATGACGCCCTCGAAGCTCGAGCCGAAGGCCGCCGCCAGGGCCAGCGCCAGCAGGATGCTGGGGAGCGCGAAGGACACGTCCACCACCCGCATGACGATGCGGTCCGTCCAGCCGCGGAAGTAGCCGGCGGCCAGGCCGACGGCCGTGCCGAGGATGGTGCCGAGGAGGATGCCGACAGCTGAGATGCTGAGCGCGTATTTCGCCCCGTGGATCGTACGGCTGAGGATGTCGCGGCCCAGCCGGTCGGTGCCGAGCGGGAACTCCCAGGTCCCGCCGGCGAAGACCGGCGGCTCCAGCCGGTTCGGAACGGATGCTGCATAGGGATCGTGCGGGGCGATGAGATCGGCGAAGAACGCGGGGATGATCAGCACGATCATGAGGATGGTGATGGGCAACAGCGGATAGCGGGACGCCAGGCCGAAGCGGCGCCCCGAGGGCCGTGCGACGCCGCCTGCCGGCGGCGGCATCTCAGCGCCGGATGCGGGGGTCGACATAGGCATAGAGGATGTCCACGAGGAGATTGGCGAGGATGTAGACGATGGCGAAGACCACCACGACCGACTGCACGACGGGGTAGTCGCGGCCGCGGATCGCCTCGATCGCGAGCCAGCCGATGCCGGGCCAGGCGAACACCGTCTCGATCACCACCGAGCCGGTGAGGATGGAGCCGGCGAGCACGCCGAAGTAGGTGAGCGGCACGATGGCGGCGTTGCGCAGCGCGTGCTTCCAGACCACCGCCCGCTCGCCCAGGCCCTTGATCCGGGCGAGCTTGATGTACTCGGCGTCGAGCACGTCCAGCATCGCCGAGCGGGTGAGCCGGGTCAGCGCCGCGATCTGGAACCAGCTCATCGCGATCGCCGGCAGGATCATGTGGGAGAACCCGCCGCGCCCCGAGGTCGGCAGCCAGCCCAGGGTCACGCCGAACACCCAGACGAGGATGATACCGAGCCAGAAATTGGGAATCGACTGGCCGAGCAGAGCCAGGACGTTCGCCGACGTGTCGATCGGCGAGTTCTTGCGCGCCGCCGCCAGCACGCCCAGCGGCACGGCGACGACCACGCCGATGAGCACGGCGAAGCTGCCGAGCTGAAGGGTCGCCGGCAGGTGCTCGAGCACCACGCCCATGGCGGTCTGCCCGCGCCACTTGAGCGAATCGCCGAAATCGCCCTGCAGCACGTTGCCGAGGAAGGTGAGGTACTGCACCGGCAGGGGCCGATCGAGCCCCCACTCCTCGATCAGCATCTGCGCCTGCTCGGGCGTCGCATCGTCCGGCAGCAGCGCATCGACCGGGCTGCCGCTCAGATGCGTCAGCGCGAAGACGATGACCGTGATGGCCCACAGCGCGACGACCGCTTCACCGAACCGCACGAGAAAGAATTTCGACAAAGCTGGCTAGCGCCCCTGTGAGGAAGCTGTCCCGGCGGATCACCGGGACGGTGCGTCGTCTGCGGCGCTGCCGGACCGGGAGCCGGCGGCGCCGCTCGCGAAGGAACCTATTCGAGAACGAACGCCCGGATGTTGGGCCGGACCCGACCGGCTGGCGCAGCGGATGGATCCACGACCGCCGTCTTCCGTTCGACTGTCGGGGCGTCGCCGGGCGGGGTCAGCATCGCCAGGGCACCTGTCGCCGTGCTGCCCGCCGGACTCGAACTCGAGTTCCAGGCGTGGTGCGGCATTCGCATTCTTTTCATCCCCCCGATCTTTTTTGCCGAGATCAACCGAAAGACAGGGCAGCTGATCACCTGTGCGCATATGAGGTATAACTATCATGCCGCAATGCAATGGCAAATCTGCCCTCGCGCCCGGCGAGTGGAAGCTGCGCAAGCGATCCAGCTTCAGTCGACCAGGGTCTGGGTCGCTTCCAGCGTGACACCGGGCTCGGGGCGGATGGTCATGTGCATGACCGGGGTCGGCGGCGGGCCGGCGGGGGTGAAGCGGTAGCGGGCAAGGAGCGTCGCGAAGATGATCTGCGCCTGCATCATGGCGAAATTGGCGCCGACGCAGACCCTGGGGCCCGCCCCGAAGGGCAGGTAGGCGTAGCGGTCGACGGGTGCTGCTCCCGGCGCGAAGCGGGCGGGATCGAACGCTTCCGGCGCCTGCCAGAGCAGGCGGTGGCGATGCAGGGCGTAGATGTTGATGAAGACGGTGTCGTTGGGGTGGACCTCGCGGTCGTAGAGCCGGTCCTCGCGAAGCGCGTTCCGCGCCAGCATGCCGACCGGGGGGTAGAGGCGCATCGCTTCCTCGAGAACGGTCCGCCCGAAGGGCATCGCTTCGAGATCGGCGGCACCGGCGGCGCGGGCGCCGAGCACGGCTTGCGCCTCGGTGCGGGCGCGTTCCTGGGCGGCCTGGTCGCTGGCCAGGAGATGCAGCGCCCAGGACAGCGCCAGGGCCGTCGTCTCGTGGCCGGCGACGATGAAGAACTGCATGTTGTGCAGGAGGTCCTGCGGCGACATGGTCCGCCCGGTCTCGGGGTCCTTCGCCCGGATCATGTAGTCGAGGAGGTCCTCCTCCGCCGCCGGGCCCTGGGCCTGCCTGGCGCGGATGGCCGCCGCCACCATGCGATGCATGGTCCGCACGGCACCCCGGCCGAGGAGCTCGCCCGGGCGCGGCACCCAGGGCGGCAGGTCGAGGAAGTCGAGCAGCGAGGCGCGACCAACGGTCTGGAAGTAGCGGGTGATGGCGGCGCCGTAGAGCTCGGCGTCGAAATGCTCGCGGCCCGAGAGCGCCACCTCGCAGATCACGTCGAAGGTGGCGGAGAGCATCTCGCGCACCATCTCCGCCGGCCCTTCGTGCCGGGCGAGCCGGGCGGAGGCGCGTTCCGCCGTCGCCGTCATGAGCGGGGCGAGCGCTGTGACGTTGCGTGCCGTGAACACCGGGGCGATGGCGCGGCGCTGCCAGCGCCACTGGGCACCCTCGGAGGTGAAGAGGCTGGCCCCCACCGCGGAGCGGAGCATGCGGATCATGATCTCCGACTTCGGGTAGTTCTCGACATTGTCGAGGAAGATGCGGCGGAGCCCCTCCGGCCCCTGCACCATGTGCCAGCGGGCGGGGCCGGTCGAGCCCGTGACGATCGGCTGCGCGTAGGCGATGTCCGGAATGATGCCGAGCACGTTCCGCCGCGCTGCGCGCACGCTGGCGAGCACACCGAGCGGCCGGTGCGGCGAGGAAATGGTCGGGGGGACGTAGAGGTTCATGGGCAGGCCCTGGCACCGTTCGCCCCATGAACTGGCGCCGTGGCCGGCCGAGGGAAGCGCCCATTCGCCAAAAAAAGTGCCGGCGCGCTCGAGGAGCGGCCGGCGAGGCGGGGCAGGGAGGAGAGGAGGAGAGAAGCAGAAGGAGGTGCAGGAGAGATGAGGTCCGATCCGGTTGTCGGGGGCGACGCTCTCGACCGGTCCGGGGCCTCCCCGGCGATGTGGTCCGCGTCGTCCGATGCGGGGATCATGCCGCATGACGCCTTTCGGGTAAGGCAGGGCTTTTTCCGGGGTCGCGGGGCGACCGACGGCGCTCAGACCGTGTAGAGGTGCATCCCGCCATCGACCTCGATGGCGCTGCCCGTGGTGAAGCCGAGCCCGCCATTGGCGAGCATGGCGACGGCCCGGCCGACATCCTCGGGCGTGCCCCAGCGGGCGATCGGCACGCCGCCCGAGGCGACGAAGGCGTCGTAGCGCGCGGCCGAGGGGGCGGTCATGCCGGTCCGCATGATGCCGGGCCGGACCTCGTAGACATTGATGCCGAGCTCGGCGAGGCGCAGCGCGAAGAGGCGGCTCATCATCGACAGGCCGGCCTTGCTCATGCCGTAGTCGGCGCGGGTGGGGGCGAGCACCTCGGCGGCGTTGACCGAGGTGATGTTGACGATGCTGCGGAACGGGGCGGAGTCGCCCGCCGGGGCGAGCCGTTTCGCGAAAAGCTGGGTCAGGAAGAAGGCGGCGCGCAGGTTGACGCCGATGGAGCGGTCGAAGCTCTCGACCGAGAGCTCCAGCATGTCACCCCGGACCATGGACGAGACGCCGGCATTGTTGACGAGGGTGGCGAGCGTTCCCGGCAGCTCCGCCGCCGCGTCGAGGACCCGCTCGTGCGCCTCGAGATCGGCGATGTCGACCGCGACGAAGCGCGCCTGCCGGCCGGCCGCCTCGACGGCGGCGACGGTATCGTCGGCGTCGGCGTCGCGGGCGAGGTCGGCGATGGCCACGTCGAAGCCGCTCCGCGCCAGCTCGACCGAGATCGCGCGGCCAAGGCCGCGCCTGCCGCCGGTGACGATGGCCGTGCGTGCGGTCATGGAGGTGCCGGGCCCGTCAGGTCTGCAGCGTGACGACGTTCGATCCGACCCTGGGCCGGCGGGCTGCGACATGCTCCTCGAGCAGCCTGATCCAGGCGCCCATATAGTGGCCGTGATCGTGGAAGGTGCGGCCGGATACGAGGTTGCCGTCAACCACGCAGGGCTCGTTGACGTAGATGCCGCCGCAGACCTCGAGGTCGAACCGGCATTTCGCCACCGTCGCCATGCGACGCCCGCGGACGCAGTCGGCGCGGGCCGGGATCTCGACGCCGTGGCAGACGCTGGCGATCGGCTTGTTCGCGGTGAAGAAGTGGCGGGTGATGCGGATCAGGTCCGGATCGTCACGAATGTATTCGGGTGCCCGGCCGCCCGAGAAGAAGATGCCGACATAGTCGTTGGGGTCGATCTCGGCGAAGGTGACCTCGGCCTCGATCTGGTAGCCTTCCCATTCGCGGGTGATGGTCCAGCCCGGGCGAATCTCGTGCAGCACCATCTGGAAGCGCCGCTTCTCCGGCCCGGCCACCACCGGCGTCATGCCGGCTTCCTGCAGGCGATAATAGGGATAGAGCGTGTCGACCGTCTCGCTGGCGTCGCCGACGATGATGAGCACCCTGTTCTCTTGCATGCGGCCGTACCCTCCTGAAGGCTGTACCATCGCTGGCGGCCGGATCATGCCCGCCGGGCAGGTGGTGGGCAAGCCGCCGGCGGGAACCGAGAGGGAGGGGAGGCTTGGGCAAGTCGGGGCTGGACGTGGTGCGGGTGGGCGATCGCTACAGCTTTGCCAGGACCGTGGGCGAGAGCGACGTCATGCTCTTCGCCGGGCTGACCGGGGACTTCAGCGAGACGCATGTCAACGAGCAGTACATGCGCGAGCGCTCGAACCTCGGCGGCCGGATCGCGCATGGCGCCCTGCTCATCGGCTACATGTCCAACGCGTCGACCATGAGCATCGCCCATGTGATCCATGACGACGAGCTGACGGATTTCCCGGTTTCGGCCGGCTATGACCGGATACGCTTCCTGCAGCCGGTCATGCTCGGCGACACGGTCACCGTGCACTACGTGGTCGAGACGGTGGACAGGGAAGGCGGCCGGAGCATCGCCCGGATCGAGGTCACCAACCAGCGGGACGAACTGGTGGCCGTCGGGCAGCATGTGATGCGCTGGTCGCGGAAGCTCAGGGCGCCGGCGTCCGCTACGCCTGTCGGGTCCCGACCCCCTGCAGGAAGCCCGACACCGCCTGATTGAAAGGCCAGCCGGCGGCCAGAATCAGGCCGTCTGCCGGAACAGATCCTGGTACGCGAACAGGGCGACAGCACCGCCGGTGTGCAGGAAGACGATGTTCTCGTCATGCGCGAAGGCGCCCTGCCGGATCAGACCGATCAGCCCGGCCATGGCCTTGCCGGAATAGACCGGGTCCAGGAGAATCCCCTCGTGGCGGGCGGTCAGGTCGATGGCTTCCACCATGGCGTCGGTCGGCTGGCCGTAGCCCGGCCCGACATAGCCGTCGTCGGCAACCACCCTGTCGCGGGCCACGCCTTGCCCGAGGCCGAGCAGGTCGGCCGTGGCCATTGCCAGCCGATGCACGGATTCTTCCTGGCGGTCCCGGGGTGCGCGCACGCTGATGCCCAGCACGGGAATGCCGGCGTTGCAGCCTTCGAGTCCGACGAGCAGGCCGGCCTGGGTGCCGGCGCTGCCGGTGGCGTGGACCAGGCGGTCGATCCTCAGCCCCATCTCGTTGGCTTGGCCGAGAAGCTCGAGCGCGCAACTGACATAGCCGAGCGCGCCGGTCGGATTCGAGCCGCCGCCCGGGATGACGTAGGGCTTGCGGCCGGTGCTGCGGGCTTGCGCCGCGAGGGCCTCGCATTCGGCGTTCATGTCGGCGCCGGTCGGGCGAAACGCGATCTCGGCACCGAAGAGGCGATCGAGGAAGGTGTTGCCAGTGGCCTCGTAGTCGGGGGCCACGGCGGGCACCCGCCGCTCGAGCAGGATGCGGCAGTCGAGGCCGAGCTTCGCTGCGGCGGCGGCGGTCTGCCGGACGTGGTTGGACTGGACGGCACCCTGCGTGATCACCAGATCCGCGCCCTCAGCCAAGGCGGCACCCATCAGGAAGTCCAGCTTGCGGGTCTTGTTGCCACCGGTGGCGAGGCCGGTGCAGTCGTCACGCTTGATGAAGAGACGGGGTCCACCGAGCAGGGCGCTCAGGCGCTCCATCGGCTCCAGCGGGGTAGGGCTGTGGCAGAGCCGGACGCGGGGAAAGCGCGAAAGCTGCATGATCCTCCAATCTGTCTGGGGTGGTTCCCGTCGGTTGCCGAAACGCTAGCGGAGCCATGCCGCCATCGCCAATGCCGATGCGCAATTTTCTGGTCGAGGATGCGTGGCGGTGAAGCTGATGAAGTCGCGCGGCTGCATCGTGCGTGCTGATCTGCCAATCGCCTGCATGCTGCCTCGCCGCCGGGCAAGCCGAATGGCGATTGCTGACCCGCTTTCCCGCCTGTAAGCAACGACCGGCCGCCCGCGGCGGCCCACAACGGGGGAGGGCTCGGCCGGCATGGCGGGGATCGAGATCGAGCGCGTCAGCAAGGCCTTCGACAAGGTCCGGGTGCTGCGCGACGTCTCCGTCTCCATTCCCGATGGCACGTTCGTGGCGCTCGTCGGGCCCTCGGGCTGTGGCAAGACGACCCTGCTGCGGTCGATCTGCGGCCTCGAGGAGATCAGCGACGGCGAGATCTATATCGGCGGCAGGCAGGTGACCGACCTGCCGCCCAAGGATCGCGACATCGCAATGGTCTTTCAGTCCTACGCGCTCTACCCGCACTTCGACGTCAAGGACAACATGTCGTTCAGCATGAAGCTGGCGAAGGCGCCGCTGACGGCGATCACGGCCAAGGTGAAGCACGCGGGCGGCATTCTCGGGCTCCTGCCGCTGCTCGACCGCCTGCCGCGGCAGCTCTCGGGCGGCCAGCGCCAGCGGGTGGCGATGGGTCGGGCCATCGTCCGCAGCCCCAAGGTCTTCCTCTTCGACGAGCCGCTCTCCAATCTCGACGCCAAGCTTCGGGTGCAGATGCGCAAGGAGATCAAGCAGCTCCACCAGCGGCTCCGGGTGACCTCGGTCTTCGTCACCCACGACCAGATCGAGGCGATGACGCTGGCCGACCAGGTGATCGTCATGAACGCCGGCGTGGTCGAGCAGATCGGCGCGCCGCTCGAGCTCTACGACCGGCCGGTGAGCCCGTTCGTCGCCGGCTTCATCGGCTCGCCTGCGATGAATATCCTGGAGGCCACTGTCAGGGCCGGAGACGGCGGGCCTGAGGCGGTGCTGGCGAGCGGCGACCGCCTGCCGCTGCCGGCGGGTGTCGCGGTGGCGGACGGCACGGCCATCCACTATGGCGTGCGGCCGGAGCACCTCGGGGCCGGCCCTGCCGATGGCGGGCTACGGGCCGAGGTCGAGGTGGTGGAGCCGACCGGCTTCGAGACCTTCCTCTACTGCGCCGCGGCCGGCGGCGAGATCTGCGTGCGCTCCACCGATCGCCTGGCCTTCGCCCCGGGCGATCCGGTCGGGCTCCGGCCGGACCTCGACCACGTCCATCTCTTCGACGCCGGAACGTCGCGGCGGCTCAACTGATGGCGGTGCAGGGCGGAACGGCCGGGGGGGCCGCCGGTGCTGCGCGGCTGGCGCGCAACCGGGCGGCGGCGCGGCGCAACGACTGGTGGTCGCTGCTGCTCGTCAGCCCGGTCTTCCTCCTGCTGCTGCTCATCGTCTTCCTGCCCGAGCTCTGGGCGCTCTTCATCAGCTTCACGAACTACCGCCTGGGCGAGCCGACGCGCTTCATCGGGCTTGCCAACTTCGAGTATTTCCTCGGCGACCCGAATTTCTGGAACGCCGTCTGGGTCAACTTCAAGTTCGTCGTCGGTGCGGTGACGCTGCAGATGGTGGTCGGGCTCGGCATCGCCCTCTTTCTCGCGACGCAGCCGTTCAGGGCGCGTTATCTCTGGATCGCCCTGGTGCTGGCGCCGATGGCGGTGAGCCCCTCGGTCTCCAGCGTGATCTGGCGCTATCTCCTCGACCTCAATATCGGCCCCATCAACTACGTGCTGGAGTCGCTCGGCTTCGAGCGGGTGCACTGGCTGACCGGCATTCGCGTGGCGCTCCTCTCGGTGATCATGGTCGAGGTCTGGCTGGCGATCCCGCATGTGGTGCTCTTCCTCTACCCGGCGCGGATCACCTTCCCCAAGGAGCTGTACGACGCGGCCGAGATGGACGGGGCGACGCGCTGGCAGCAGTTTCGCTACGTCACCTTTCCGCTCCTGCGCCCGGCCTTCTTCCTGGCGCTGGTTTTCCGGCTGATCATCACGATCCGGGCCTTCGGCGTCGTCTGGCTTCTGACGCAGGGCGGGCCGCTCCGGCAGACGGAGCTGCTCGCGATCTACATGTTCAAGGAGGGCTTCGAGAACTGGCGCTTCGGCTCGGCGGCGGCGATCGCCTGGGCGATGCTGCTGATCACGCTCCTCATGTCCTCCTACCTGATCTTCGTGATGTACCGGAACGCCTTCGCCAGGACGGCGGCGAAATAGGGGAGGAGAGGATGGCACGCCGCACTTCGCCCCGCCGTCGCCTCGCCCGTCTAGGTGCCGGACTGGTCCTCGCCCTCATCGTGCTCTGGAGCTTCGGGCCGATTTTCGTCGCGATCCTTTCGTCCTTCAAGAACCAGCGCGACATCTTCACCTACGTGCCGACGCTGATCTTCGAGCCGACGCTCGACAACTACCGGCTCCTGATCGACGAGTGGGGCTCCTTCTGGCGCAGCCTCGGCATCAGCGTCATCGCGACCCTGGGGGCGGCGGCGCTCGTCGTCCTCGTCAGCCTGCCGGCCGCCTATTCCTACTCGCGCATGGCCCGGCCGGCGGTAGCGCTCAGCGCACTCTTCCTGATCGGTGTGCGCATGTTTCCGCCGATCATCATCACGATCCCGCTCTTTCCGCTCTTCACCGGCATCGGGCTCACCGACACGCCGATCGCCGTGATCCTCGTCTATGCCGCCTTCCAGGTCTCGATGAGCGTGCTGCTCCTCAAGGTCTTCCTGGACGGCGTGCCGCGGGAGATCGACGAGGCGGCGATGCTCGACGGGGCGACGCGGCTCCAGACCTTCTTCCGGGTGACGCTGCCGCAGATCTTCCCGGGCATCGCCGCCTCGATCATCTTCGTCGCGCTCTTCGCCTGGAACGACTTCCTCTTCGCCTTCCTGCTGACCGGCACGAACTCCAAGACGGCGCCGGTGCAGATCGCCGAGATGCTGGGGGCGGTGGGCGAGGGGGGCGTCACCTGGGGGACCATCTTCGCCGCCAGCGTGGTGCAACTCGCCCCCATCCTGATCTTCGTCTGGCTCATCCAGAAGCCGCTGCTCCGCGGCTTCGCCGGGGCACCGGCGAAAGGTTGATAGGAGAGCCCATGCAGCGTTTCGACGTCGTCGTCATCGGCGCCACGCCCGGCGGGATCGCCGCGGCCCTGGCCGCCGCCCGCCACGGCCACACCGTCGCCCTCGTCGAGCACCACGCCCATGTCGGCGGCATGGCGGCGAGCGGGCTCGGCAAGAGCGACATCGAGCACCGGGCGCTGATCCGGGGTCTGTTCACGGAGTTCGTCGGGCTGGTGCGCGAGCACTACGCGAGCGCGCACGGAACCGATTCCGACGCCTACCGCCTCTGTCGCGACGGCTACTACTACGAGCCGTCGGTGGCCGAGGCCGTGTTCGAGCGCATGCTCGACGCCGAGCCGGGCATTACCGTGCGGCGCACCACGCGCCTCGCCGGGGCACGGGTGGCGGGCGGGCGGCTGACCGGCGTGATGCTCGTCGACCGGGCGACGGGCGAGACGAGCGAACTCGAGGCGGAGGTCTTCGTCGACGCCACCTACGAGGGCGACCTCTACGCCGCCGCCGGTGCGGCCTTCCGCGTCGGCCGGGAAGGGCGGGACGTGCATGGCGAGCCGCATGCCGGGCACATCTATTTCGATTACCAGCGGGCGGTCATCCTGCCGGGCAGCACGCATGAAGGCGACAACCGGCTGCCCGCCTATACCTATCGCCTGTGCCTCGCCACCGATTCCGCCAACGCGGCGCCGCTCGAGGGGCCGCCGGATGGCTACGACCGCGGCACCTATCTGCCCTATCTCGACGACCTGAAGGCCGGGCGCCTCGGCGGGCCGGCACGCATGGTCGAGGGGCGCGGCTACTATCCGGCGCATTTCGACACGCCGCTCCGGGCCCTTTCGGTAACCGACATTCCGAACGGCAAGACGGACGTCAACATCAACCCCCGGCCACTCGCCTTTCCCTTCCCGGAGGAGAACGCGGGCTATCTCGAGGCGGGCTGGCAGAGGCGGGAGGCGATAGCGCTCCGGCATCGCCAGCTGGCGACAGGGCTCCTCTGGTTCATCCAGAACGACCCGGCGATCTCGACAGCGCATCGCGAACTGGCGCTGGGCTATCACCTGCCGAAGGACGAGTTCACCGACAACGGCCATTTCCCGTTCCAGCTCTACGTGCGCGAGGGGCGCAGGCTCAAGGGCTGCTACACGCTGACCGAGCACGACGTGGCGGCCACGGGCACGCCCGGCTATTCCCGCCGGCACGCGGATGCGGTGGCCGTCGGCGCCTTTCCCATCGACAGTTTTCCGGTGCAGAAGCGCCAGCGGGGCGACACCGTCGTGCTCGAGGGCTATCTCGGCATGCTCGAAGCGTTCACGCGGCCCTACCAGATCCCCTACCGGATCATGATCCCGGAGAAGCTGGACGGGATCGTCGTGCCGGTGGCGGCGTCCGCCACGCATCTGGCGTTCTCGACGATCCGGATGGAGCCGACCTGGATGGCGCTCGGCCAGGCGGCCGGCACGGCGGCGCATCTGGCGATCAGGCGGGGCTGCGCGCCGCGGGCCGTGCCCATGGACGAGCTGCAGGCGCTGCTGGTCGAGACAGGGCAGGTGATCGAGCTGCCGTCCGGCTCAGGCGAGGACCTTTAGGGGGTTCATCAGGCCCCTGGGATCGAGAGCCGCCTTCACGGCTTGCATGGCGGCGTGGTTGCCGGGCGGGTTGAGGCGGCGAAGCTCCGCCACCTTCGAAGCACCGATGCCGTGCTCGGCGCTGAAGATGCCGCCCATCCCGCTGGCGAGGTCGTGCAGGGCAGGGGTGAGCTCGCCTGGCGGCGGGAGATCGGTGGCACCGGCCGTTGCAGGGACGAGGTCGAAGTGGATGTTGCCGTCGCCGACATGGGCGATCGGCACGGGCAGCCAGTCCGGCGCCAGCCGGCGGGCGAGGGCCGTGGCGGCTTCGAGGAAGCTGCCGAGGGCTGCGAGCGGGACGGCGACGTCGTGCTGGACGGGCCGGCCGCGCCGGCGGCAGGCCGCACCGTGCCGGCCGCGAATCTGCCAGAAGCGGTCACGGTCGCGCTGGTGGCGGGCCATGAGCCCGTCAGCCGCAAGGCCCTCGTCAAGCGCCTTCGCCAGCAGCACCTCGACCCGCTCGCCGAGCCCGTCGTCGGATGCGGACCACTCGGCGAGAACCGTCCAGGGGTGGTCGAGCAACATGGCCGGCGGCAGGTCGGGCTCGGCCGCGGCGAGCAGGCCGAGGCCGTTTCTGGACATGAGCTCGAACGCCTCGAGCTCGCCGCCGGCGGCGCAGAGCCGAAAGAGCGCGGCGGCGGCGCCGACATCTTTCAGGGCGAGGAGGGCAGTCCGCGTGCCGGATGCCGGCTCGGCGAGGGCCAGCACGGCGCCGGTGACGATGCCGAGAATGCCTTCCGACCCGATGAAGAGCCCACCAATGTCCGGGCCCATGGCCGCTTTGCGCACGGGCCGGAGCGACGACCAGAGGGAGCCGTCGGCGAGCACCGCCTCGATGCCGAGGGCGAGCTGCCGGGCACTGCCATGGCGCCAGGCCTGGATGCCGCCGGCGTTGGTCGCGATGATGCCGCCGATCTCGGCCGAGCCGCTGGAGCCGAGGCGGAGCGGGAAGGTCAGGCCGTGCGCCGCCGCGGCGGCCTCGACCGCATCGAGCGTGCAGCCGGCATCGACGGTGGCGGTGCGGCCGACCGGGTCGATCTCCCGCACCCGGTCGAGGCCGCCCATGGCGATGACCACGACCTTGCCGGCCTGGGCCGTGGTCGGTACGGCACCGCCGGCGAGGCCGGTGAGCCCGCCCTGCGGCACAATGCCGATCCCGGCCGCGGCGCAGTGGCGAACCATCGCCTGGACATCCTCGACCGAACGGGGCCGCAGGAGGGCGAGCGGCCTGCCGCCCGGGACGCCGCCATAGGCGGTATAGTGCTCGACCGCCGGCTCGAGCTCGCATCTGGCCGACCCGAACGCCGCCAGCAGCGTGTCCCGGGCGGCGGCGGCGTCCATGGGCCGGTCGGGCGCTACCGCAGGCCTTCGCGCTGCAGCACGCGCTCCATGCCCGCCTCGGCATCGGCCATGGCCTGCTCGACCTCCTTCTGGCCGGTGATCGCGGCGACGGATTCCTCGAGGAAGATCCGCTCGGCCTCCTTCGAGCCCGGGAAGGCCGGGAAGGGCGGCGCCGCGATCGGCAGCACCTTCTGGACGACCCCGGCATAGGGCACGGATTCGGCGTAAGCCGGGTCGGAGTAGGTCGTCGCACGGATCGGGCTGTTGTTGTTGAGCGCCAGGGTGAGCTGGTTGTCCGGCTGGCTGAGGAAGGCCATGAACTTGTAGGCGTTCTCGCGCGAAGTCTCATCGCTGTTGGCGGGAATGGTCATGGCCCAGAAGCCCGATGACGAGGCGTAGTCGGCCGCCGTGTTGTCGGTCGAGGTCGGCACCGGCGCGAACCAGGTCTGGCCCGCCACCTGTGACTGCTCGGCATCGTTGAACCGGTCGTAGTAGTTGTCGCCGAAGATCCCCATGGCGATGAGCCCCTGGCCCATCAGGTTCTGCAGGTCGGCCGGCTTGAGGATGGCGAGGTCGGGGGGCAAAGCGCCGGCCTCGAAGAGCTCGCGCATGGCCGAGATCGCGGCGATGGTCGCGGGCTCGTTGACCTTGATCTCGAGATCCTGGGTCATCACCTCGCCGCCATAGGCGCGGATGATGACGACGAGGTCCTCGGCCTGGTTGGTCTCGAAGGCGAAGCCGTAGACCTGGGCACCGTCGTCGCGCTTGAAGGTCGCCTGCTTTGCGGTCGCGATGAACTCCTCCATCGTCTGCGGCTCGCCCTCGATCCCCTGCGCCGCGAAGATCTCCTTGTTGTAATGCAGGAGCTGCGGGTTGTGGCGGATCGGGATTCCCTTCAGCCCCTCCGCGTCGCGGAAGGCCCCGAGCATCGCCGGCGAGATGTCCTCAAGGTTTTCGATCGGCATGGCTTCCATGTAGCCGTCGAGCGGGACGAGCTTGCGCAGCACACCGGGCGCGGCCCAGGTGTTGAGGATGAAGACGATGTCGGCCTCCGAGCGTGGCAGGTTGATCTCGCGCAGCACCTTGTCCTGCATCTGGTCGAAGGCGATGGTCGACCAGTTGAGCCCGACGCCGCTCTCCTCCTCGAACGCTGCTTCGAGGTTCACCTCGGCGCCGCCGCGCGTGCCGTCGACCACCTGCTGATGCACGACATGCGACCAGAGCGTCAGGTCCCCCTCCTGGGCCAGCGCCGGGCCGTTGAGGCCGGCGAGGGCGAGCGGCAGGACGAGGGCAGCGGAGCGGAGCGCGCAGAGCGCTGTGCGGTTCATGGCCGAAGGCCTCCCTTGTTTGGTTGTCGCCGGGCTTTCCGGGCGCACCGGGCTGCCAGGCGCCGGCTTCACCGATTGCGTATCATGCCGGCTTCGTTCCGTACACCAACCGGATCCGCCCGGCGCTTCCGGGGCTAGACGAGCTCCCGGATCAGCTCGCCATGCTCGTCGAGAAAGCCAGCGAAGGCGGCGACCAGGGCGGCGCGGTCGGCCTCGACCATCGGCAGCGATAGGGTGATGTAGCCGCGGCGGGCGATATAGCAGCCGGCCCGGATCAGCGAGAGATGAAGGAGGGCGTAGAGCTCGTTCTGGGTCCTGGCTGCCAACGCGTCGGCGGGCCAGACGTCCTGCGGGCGGCGGATGGCGCCGCGCTTGAAGTGGAAGCCCATGATCGAGCCCGTGCCCAGCACCTGGACCGGCACGTCCTGGGCCTTTGCCACCTCGTTCAGCAGGGCGCGGAGCGCCTCGCCATCGGCCCAGAGCCGGTCGAGCACGGGTCGGGTGAGGACCTGCTCGAGCCCGGCAAGCCCGCCGGCCATGGAGCAGACATTGTTGTTGAAGGTGCCGGCATGGGAGACGGCGTCGGCGCGCCTGGGGTCGAAGCGGCGCATCAGCTCCTCACGGCCGCCGAAGGCGCCGAAGCTGAGCCCGCCGCCCAGATACTTGCCGAGCGTGGTCATGTCCGGGGTGACGCCGAGCCGCTCCTGCATGCCGCCCATGCTCATGCGCGAGGTCATCACCTCGTCGAAGATGAGGACGATGCCGTGGCTGTCGGCTTTGGCCCGCAGCATGGCGAGGAATTCGGGCTCGGCGCAGATGCCGCCGCCCGAGCCCATCATCGGCTCGATGACGATGGCAGCGAGCCGCTTCGCCTCCTTCTCGATGATGGCGCCGGTCGCCTCGACGTCGTTGTAGATGCCCTGCACCCAGGAGCCGGGAAGATTGATGGGGTTCGGGTGCTGGCCGAAATAGAGCACGCCGCCGTGATAACCGCCGGCCATCACCATGACCGCGTCGCGGCCGGTGAAAAGTCGGGCCGCGGCGAAGGCCAGAATGTTTGCCTCGGTGCCGGAGTTGGTGAAGCGGACCTGGTCGATCGAGGGGAAGCGCGCGGTGATGGCCGCGGCGAGGCGGGCCTCGTAGCGGTTGGGGCCGCCGAGCGCGATGCCCTCTTCCAGCGCGTTCCTGATCGCCGCCTGCACGACCGGGTCCGAATGGCCGTAGAGCCCGGCCGAGTACTCGCCGAGGAAGTCGCGGTAGTCGTGGCCGTCGATGTCCTGGAGCCGGCAGCCCTCGCCCTTGGCGAAGGTCAGGGGGAAGGGCGAGAAATGCAGCACGGTCCGGGTGTTGCCGCCGGGCATCGGGCCCGCGGCGGCGGCGTAGGCGGCCCGGCTCTCCGGGTTGGCCGCGACATAGGCGGCCTCGACCCCGGCGAGCCGTGCCTGGAGCGCCGAGTTGGAGCCGTGGCCGATCGTCTCGTTCATTCCTTCCTCCAGGATCCCCATCGAGCCGACCCCTGACGAGGTTGCAGGTATCGCTATGGTGGCAAGGGCCCAGGGCGGGACGTACACCAGATGATCCTGCCACGGCGACATGTAATCGGCGGGGCTGCCGCGCTGGCCGGCACAGCCACCCTCGGGTTGCGCCGGCCTGCTCGCGAAGATCGCCGACTGAGTTATGCTGCCCGGAAATGTGGAACCCTTGCCGGGTGGGGGCGTTGTCACGGTTCTACAGCACGCGTCCGGGATACGCGGGGCGCACCACAGAATGGGAACGCTCATGTCCACCAGAAGAACCCTGCTCGGCAGCTTCTCCGCCGTCGCGATGGTCGGCGTGCTCGCCGGTTGCTCGACCACGGAAGAGGATCGCATCACCCTCGACCAGGCGGCGAAGACGTCGCTCGAGCAGCTTTACCGGGATACGCCCGAGGCCCAGGCCCTGGGCGATCGGTCGGCCGCCGTCCTGGTCTTCCCGAGCATTACCAAGGCGGGGCTCATCGTGGGCGGGCAGTACGGCGATGGTGTCATGTTCAAGGACGGCCAGCCCGTCGACTACTATCAGGTGACCGGCGGCTCGTTCGGGCTGCAGGCTGGCGCCCAGACCTCGTCGCAGGCTTACTTCTTCACCACGACCGAGGCGCTCGAGACCTTCGAGCAGACGTCCGGCTGGGAGGTCGGTGCCGGGCTGAACGTGGCGGTCGCCTCTTCCGGCACGTCCGGGCAGATCAACACTTCGACGCTGCAGGAGCCGGTCGTCGTCTTCGTCTACGGCCAGTCGGGCCTGATGGCCGGCGTCCAGGTCGAGGGCCAGAAGATCACCGAGCTCGAGCGCGAGTAGCTCGAGAGCCTCTGTGCCTGAGCGTCCCGCCCTCCGCCGGTCGCTCAGGCCCTCCGGCCCCAAGCCTGCACGATCCGCGGCATGGCCATGAGCACGTCCGGGTCGGCCGCGGCCCGCTCGAGGCCGGCGGTGATGCGGTCAACCTCGGCCGGCGCCGCCAGCCCCGCATCGACAACCCTGCCAGCGATGCCCTGCATGGTGCGGAGCGTGATGAGCTTCGCCTCGCCGGTGAGGGCGACGGGCTGGCTGATGCGCACTTCGATCCCCTGAAGGCCGGCCTGCCGAAGCAGCGCCGGCACCGCCCGACCGATTTCCGCGTCGCCGCCGGTCGAGCGCGTAAGCTCCGTGTAGAGGCGGCAATAGGCGTCGAGCTCGGGCAGGTCCGGAAAGGCGAAGTGCCCGGCGAAGTCGATGTCCTCGAGCACGACCGCCCCGCCCGGGCGGGTTGCCTCGCGCATCGCCGCGAGGGCGCTCTTCTTTTCGGCCAGATGGGTCAGGAGGAACCGCGCATAGACGACGTCGAAGCCACTCTCGTCGAGCTCGAGCACGCTGCCCGCGCGATAGGCGAGCTGCGCGACGCCGGCTGATACCGCTTCGGCCGTGGCGATCGCCACCAGCGCCGGGTCGAGATCGACGCCGAGGACGCGACCGCTGGACCCGACGCGCGCCGCCAGGAGCCGCGCCACGTCGCCGCCGCCGCAGCCCACATCGAGACAGGCCATGCCAAGTGCCACACCGACCTCGTCGAGGAGCCGGCAAGTGCCGGCCTCGGTCGCCCGGGCCAGCACCCGCAGGCGCTCGCGCCCGGCGCTGCCCGTCGGCAGCACGTAGCGCTGCAGGTCGTCGTTCGAGCTGGTCATCCGGCAGCGCCCCCCGGCTGCGGTTTTTGGACCTGGAATTGGTATGGCACGGGCCTGTCGCCGAACCAAGGCGGGCCGGCGCCGAGCCGGCTTGCAATGACCTGCGGCGCCACCCATCTTGCGCCGCGCTGATCGTCGTGTCCGGGCAGTGGCACCGGGCCGCTTCGCCCCTGGAGAGACTGGCTCGTGGCCCTGAGCGCGCCCGGCACGCCGCGTGACCTGACCTTCATAGAGGCACTCCTGCCGATCCTGGCGGGCGCCTTCGTGCTCGGGCTTTCCTTTGTCCTCTTTGGCAACGACGCCACGAGTGGCCCGCTGCAGACGGCGATCGTGGGGGCCGCCGCCGGGGCCATGCTGATCGGCCGGCGTGCCGGGCATGATTTCGGCTCGCTGCGCGACGCGGCGCTTGCCGGCGTGACCGGCGGCTTCGGCACGATCGCCGTGCTCTTCGCCGTCGGTGCTCTGCTCGGCACCTGGGCGATGAGCGGCACGCTGCTCGCCTTCGGCTATTACCTCCTGCAGGTGGTCAGCGCCGAGTATTTCCACGTCAAGGCGGCGCTGATCACGGCGGTCGTAGCCTTCACCATCACCAGCGCCTGGACGGCCGCCTCGACCGTCGGCATCTGCCTCGTCGGCCTCGCCCAGCAGCTCGGTCTCGACCCGGCGATCACCGCCGGGGCCGTGGTGTCGGGCGCCTATTTCGGCGACAAGGCCTCGCCGCGCTCGTCGAAGACCAAGCTGGCGATCGAGTCCGTCGGGGTGGACCCGATGGTGCATGCCAGGGAAGCGCTCTGGACCTCGCTGCCGGCCTTCCTGCTGACGCTCGCCGGCTTCTGGTGGCTCGGCGAGGCGGGCATGCGCGAGCCCTTGCGCATCGCTGCCCTCATCGATGCCGAGCTGCACATCCGCCCGCTGTTGCTGCTGCCTCTGGCGCTGGTGCTGGTGCTTGCCGCGATCGGACTGCCGCCTTTCGCGAACATGCTGGCCGGCGCGCTCGCCGGCGGGCTGGTCGCCGTCGTGCTCGAACCCGGGCGGGTGATTGCTTTTGCCGGCGGCGAGTCGCTCGGGCCGTCGCTGGCGCTGCTCAAGGGGGTCTGGCAGGCAATGGCCACGGGCTTCGTCTCGACCACCGGCGCTCCCGGCATCGACGGCTTCCTTACCCGGGGCGGCATGGCCTACATGCTGGAGACGATCTGGCTTATCGCCGCGGCGCTGGCCTTTGGTGGCGTCGTCGAGCGTATCGGCCTTCTGCACCGGCTGGTCGAGCCGATCGCCGCAGCCGCGCGGTCGCCCGGCGCTCTCGTCGCCACCGTGGTCGGAACCGGTATTGCCACCAATGCGCTGACTGCCGACCAGACGACGGGCATCGGCCTCTCCGAGCGCATGCTGAAGCCGAGCTTCGAGGCGCAGGGCGTGGCACCTGTGGTCCTCTCGCGCGCCGCCGCCGATTCCGCGACCGTCACCTCGGCGTTGATCCCCTGGAGCGGCTGCGGCGCCTATCTCGCCGCCGCGCTAGGCGTCGCGACCTTCGCCTACGCGCCCTACGCCCTCTTCAACCTCGCGAGCCCGCTCGTCACCATGCTCTTCGCCTGGGCCGGCATCCGCATGCTCAGGACGGGCCGGCCGGCTGCTCGGCCATGAGGGCCTCGACGGCGGCGCGGTTCCCCATGCCGTCCCAGCCCTGGCCGCGGGCGGCCTTGATGGCGGCGACGGCGGCAGCGAAGCGGGCGGCCTCGAGCGGCGCCTGGCCCTCGGCGAGGCCGAGCGCGTAGGCGCCGTGGAAGACGTCGCCGCAGCCGGTCGTGTCGACGGCGGCGACGGCGAAGGCGGGCACGGGCACGATGGCGCCGTCGATCAGCCAGATGCTGCCAGCGGGGCCGCGCGTGGCGGCCATGACCTGGCCGGGCCGGGTGAGGCAGCGTTGCAGCAGGGTGGCGAGATCCCCGTCGCCGGCGAATTCGTGCAGGCCCTGGCTGGAGAAGACCACGTGGTCGGCGAGGGCCACGAGCTCGGCATTGACCGAGGGCAGGCCGCCGTCGACGTCGAGCACGGTCGGGATGCCCGCCGCGCGGGCCCGCTGCAGTGCGAGGAGCGCGCCCTTGGGCCAGCGGGTGTCGGCGAGCACGACGGCCGCGTCGTCGAGGCTCGTGTCGGGGAGCGTGCCGCGCTCGGGTGGCAGGGACAGCCGGTCGGTGACGATGCACCGCTCGCCCAGCTTGTCGACCAGCACGATGGCGCGGAGCGTGCGGCTGTCCGGAATGACCACGACGCCGTCGCAGTCGACGCCGGCCTCGCGCATGATGCGGATCGACTTTTCGCCGGCCGCATCGTCGCCGACCCGGCCCCAGTAGGACGCGATGCCGCCGAGATGGCAGATGGCGACCGCCGCGGTCGCCGCCGGGCCACCGAACCGGGATTCGTACCCACGGACCTCGACCTTGATGCCGACGCCGGGAATCTGGTCGACCTGGAAGACCTCGTCATGAACGAGGTTGCCGACACAAACGACTCTGTTTTTCACGATGAGGGCGCACCCCAGGATGGCGGGTTGGGAGGGGAAAGAGAGAAGGTGAGGACCAGGGTCCCAGGAACCGCCGGCCCCGGCCGGTCAGCCGGTTCCGATTGATTTCACGGATCGGCACATGTAGCGATGGCCTCCGCCATGGTCCAGTTGAGCAGACGGCACGACAAGATCCTCAATTTCCTTGCCCAGCGCGGCTATGTCGCCATGGAGGAGATGGTCGCCGCGTTCGAGGTGACGCCGCAGACCCTGCGGCGCGATCTGCAGATGCTGGCCGAGCATGGGCTGCTGCGTCGCCATCACGGCGGGGCCAGTGCCAATATCAGCACGGCCAATGTCGACTATGGCAAGCGCCGTGTCGAGATGGAAGCGGAGAAGGCGGCGGTCGGACGGACCGCGGCGGAACTCGTGACGCCCGGTACCTCGCTCTTCCTGCCGACCGGCACGACCGTCGAGGCGCTGGCCCGGGCAATCGCCGAGCGGCAGCCCAGCGGGCTGCGGGTGATCACCAACAGCACGGTCGTCGCCTCGATCCTCGACCAGTGCCCCGATATCTCGATTGAGGTCACCGGCGGGACCTGGATGCGGCAGGACCGGTCCTTCGGCGGTGCGGCGGCGGTCACCATGGTGGAAAGCTACCGCTGCGACATGCACATGACGGGTGTCGGCGGCATCGACAACGAGGGCACGCTCCTCGAGTACCGGGAGCCGGTGGCCATCGTCGGCCGTGCCATGTTCCGCAACGCGCGCCGTCGGGTGCTGCTGGTGGACCACACCAAGTTCCTGCGCGTCGCGACCTCGCGCCTCGCCCATCTGAGCGAGGTGGACCTGGTCGTCACCGATCGCCGCCCGCCGCCCGAGAAGGTCCGGCTGGTCGAATCCGCCGGCTGCCGCCTGCTCGTCGCCGGCTAGCGCTGCCGCCTAGAGGCGCGTTTTTGCTCAAGAATGCGCGCAAAGCGAAAATCCTGCTTGTGCTCAAATCGGGAAATTGTATCGTCGCGCCGTGCGTTGAGACGCTCGGGGGAGGCGTCACGTCGCCTGTCGGTTCGGCCGTCGGGCGACGTACCGGGACGAAGAAGCAACGGATGACCGGATCGACACCCCTGCGCGTCGCCGACCTACCTGGTGGAGTTCCGATCGGGTCGCGATCATCGTTGCCTGCAAGGTACCGCTCCGCGCCAATCCGTTCCGTAGAGGTGTGATCGCATGGGAACCTGCTCGCTCGCTGAGCTCGAGGACGACCTGAAGGCCATCGGCGTCGATCTCGGCCGCCCGCCATATGACTTTTCGCAGAGCAAACGCCCGTCGGACGAGATGATCGACCGCTGGGCGAAGGCGGCACTGCTCGCCGAGCCCGAGACCCGGGCGATGGCCATCTGGGCAATCGGCGAGGCGGCGCTCAGGGCCAATATCGTGCCGGCCTCCGTCCAGGAGCTCTATCTGGCGCGCGCCGCCGGCAAGTGGACCAACCGGACCGTGCCGGCGATGAACCTGCGCGGCTGGACCTACCAGACCTGCCGGGCGGTGTTCCAGGCCGCCCGCGAGCTGGATTCGCAGCTCTTCATCTTCGAGCAGGCCGTCGGCGAATCGATCTTCGCCGGGCAGACACCGGCCGAGTATACGGCCGGTGTCCTTGCCGCGGCGCTCCGTGAGGGGCACGAGGGGCCGGTCTTCATGCAGGCCGACCACGACCAGATCAACGCCGCCGCCTACGCCAAGGACAGTGCCGCGGAGATCCGCCGTCTCGAGAAGATCATCGAGGGGCAGATCGCGGCCGGCTTCTACAATATCGACATCGACGCCTCGACGGTCGTCGACCTGTCGCTCGCCAGTGTCGAGGACCAGCAGCGCGTCAATGCCGAGCTGACCGCGCATTTCACCGAGTTCGTGCGTCGGCACGAGCCCGAGGGCGTCACCATTTCGCTCGGCGGCGAGATCGGCGAGGTCGGGCATGAGAACACGACGCCCGAGGAGCTGCACGCCTTCATGTCGGTGTACCAGGAGCTGCTGCGCGCGAAGGGCGGGGATCTCGCACCGATCAGCAAGATCAGCATCAACACCGGCACCCATCACGGCGGCAAGGTGCTGCCCGACGGCTCGCTCGCCGATGTCGATCTCGACTACGACCTCCTGAAGACGATCTCCGATCTCTGCCGCGAGCAGTACAACATGGGCGGTGCCGTGCAGCATGGGGCTTCCACACTGCCGGGTGACCAACTGGCGAAGCTGGCGCCGTACGGTGCGGTGGAGGTGCATCTGGCGCTCGGCTTCAACAACCTCATCTTCGACCACCCGAGCCTGCCGCAGGCGATCAAGGACGAGATCAGGGACTACACCTTCACCCATCATGCCGCCGAGCGCGGCCCGGGCGAGACGGACGCGCAGTTCCTCTACAACACGCGCAAGAAGTCCTGGAAGGTGATGAAGCAGCGCTTCTACGACATCCCGGCCGAGGCACAGGCCGACATCATGGACGCGCTGCGGCTGCGGTTCCGGGACATGTTCACCTGGATGAACGTGGGCGGGACGCGCGAGCTGGTGCGCGAGGTGACGACGGTGAAGAAGATCACGCCGCCGGCGCCGGCGGCAGCCTCGCGCCAGACCGAACGCACCGGCTGAACCGGGCGTGCTGCCCCGGGCGGTCTCGTCCGGGGCAGGCGGAAGACAGGCATTCGCAGAACGAGCAACCCAGGGAGGGAACGATGACGACCAACCGCAAATCCCCGTCCGCGAAGCTCCTCGCGCTGACGGTCGCCACGGCCTTCGTGCTGCCGGCGCTGGCCCAGGCCCAGACCGAGGTGCGCTGGGCGCAGTGGAAGGGCACCGAGGTCGGCCAGGAGTTCATGGCCGAGCTCGAGGCGGCGTTCGAGGCAGCACACCCGGACATCGACCTCGTGCCCGTCGATTCGCCGTTCACCGGCTTCCATGACCGGGCGTTGGTCCTGCACCAGGCCGGGCAGCTGCCGGACGTGCTGATGGTCCAGGTCGACTGGATCGCCGAGTTCGCCGATCTCGGCATGATCGAGCCGCTCGACGAGCGGATCGCGGCCCAGCCGCCGGAGTTTTTCGGCAACATTCCGGAGACCTTCCACACCACCTGGCGCGGCAAGCAGTACTACCTGCCGCTCGAGAGCGGCGCGGTGGCGCTCTACTACAACACCGATCTCTTCGAGGCCGCCGGCATCGACGGCCCGCCGGCCACCTGGGACGAGTTCGCCGAGACGGCGCGCCAGCTCACGAAGCCGGAGGAGATGCAGTTCGCGGTCACCGGCACGCTGGCGACCGAGCCGCCGACCAACATGACTTATGAGATCTACCCGCTCCTGCTGCAGGCCGGGGCGAAGATCATCGATCCCGAGACCAATCGTGCCGTCTTCAACAGCCCCGAGGGTGTCGCCGCCATCGAGTGGTATGTCGAGCGCATCAACAAGGACAACATCTCGGTCCCGGGCGTGCTCAGCAATGGCGAGCGCGAGAAGCGCGCCAACTTCGCCACGGGCAATGTCGCGATGATGTTCGAGGGCCCGTGGGGCATCGCCATCCAGAAGCAGCTCAACCCCGAGCTCAACTACAAGATCGCGCCGCTGCCGACGGGCGTCACCGACGGCACCATGGTCCGCGGCTCGCTGAACACGATCACCACGCAGTCGGAGAACAAGGACGCGGCCTGGACCTTCCTGAGCTGGATCTCCGGTCCCGAGGGCATCGAGATGTGGTCCAAGGGCACCGGCGGTTTCCCGGCGCGGACCGACGTCGCGAATCAGGACTGGTTCAAGGAGCAGGAGATGTTCCAGGCCTTCGTCACCCAGATGGCCAGGGACAACGCGCAGTCGCCCTTCCTCGTCATGCCCAACGCGGTGCAGATGAACAAGATCATGACGACGGAGATCCAGAACGTCGTCTCGGGCTCGAAGACCGCGCAGGAGGGTCTCGACGACGCTGCCGCGCAGTGGAACGAGATCCTCGCCGCCGCCAACTGACCGGACGGCAAGCTTCTCGTCACTGAAGGAAAAAGGGGCCAGCCGGGTCCAGTGATGGGCCCGGTTGGCCCCGCATCGATTGCGGGTCCATGATCTCGTTCAGGCAAAGATATCGCCAGGAGTTCCTGGCCGCGTCCTTCCTCTGGCCATCGCTGATGATCCTGGTGGCCCTGCTGGTCTATCCCTTGGGCGAGGTCATTCGCCTCAGCTTCTTCAACAGCAACCTGATGACCGAGACCTGGGCCGGCCTCGCCAATTACCGCCGTCTGGCCGCGGACCCGCTGTTCTGGCAGGCCTTCTGGCAGACCGTGCTGTTCACGTTCTTCAGCGTCGCCTTCCATCTGATCATCGGGCTGGCGCTGGCGCTGCTCCTGAACATGAAGATCAACAGCCTCTTCCAGTCGCTGGCGCGCGGCATGCTCATCGTGCCCTGGCTCCTGGCGCCGACCGTCGCCGGCATGATCTGGGTGCTGATGCTCGCACCCTTCGGCGTCATCAACGGCATGCTGACCGGGTTCGGGATCATCGCTCCGGGCACCACGATCTCCTGGCTCGGCGACCCCTCGACGGCGCTGGGTTCGGTCACCGCCATGAATGTCTGGCGCGCCTTCCCGTTCTTCATGGTGATGCTGCTGGCCGGGCTCCAGGCTGTGCCCAAGGAGCTCTACGAGGCCGCCGAGATCGACGGCGCCTCGCTCTACCGCCAGTTCTGGCACATCACCCTGCCGCAGCTGCGCGGCGTCATCACGACGATCGTGCTGCTCGATTCGATCTGGACCTTCCGCGCCTTCGACCCGGTCTTCGTGATGACCGGCGGCGGCCCGGCGCACGCCTCGGAGGTGCTGCCGACCGTCATCTACTTCGACGGCTTCCAGAAGCTCGACTTCGGCTACGCCTCGGCCCAGGCGGTCGTCATGTTCATCGTTCTCTTCGTCGTCAGCGCGATCTACATGCGGCGATCGATGAGCACCGCAGGCTGACCGGGGGAGACGACCATGCGACAGCAATCCCTGGCGGGCGGCCTCGGCATGAACCAGCGGCGGCTGCTGCTGAACACCATGTCCTATGGCCTGCTCATCCTCGCCATCGTCATCGTCTCACTGCCGATCGTCTGGATGCTGACGGTCTCGGTGCGCCCCAACCTCGAGGTGATGAAGATCCCGCCGAGCTGGATCCCGGCGCACTTCACGCTCGAGAGCTACGGCAAGATCCTGACCAACCCGCGCTATATCGTGGTGTTCCTCAACACGATCTTCATCTCGCTCTTCGTGACGTTCCTGTCGCTGTTCCTGGGTGCGCTCGCCGCCTACGCGCTCGCCCGGTTCAACTTCCTGGGCCAGCGGGTCGTCTTGATGTTCCTCATCATCACGCAGATGTTCCCGCTGATCCTGCTCTGCATCCCCTATTTTCGCGTCTTCGTCATGCTCGGGCTCTACGACACGCGGACCTCGCTGATCATCGTCTACCTGACCTTCACCCTGCCGTTCTGCATCCTCATGCTCCGCAGCTACTTCATCAACATCTCCCCGGCCATGGAGGAGGCGGCGATGGTCGACGGCTGCACGCGCATGGGCGCCATCTTTCGGATCCTGGTGCCGGTCTCCTATCCCGCCTTCATCGGCGCCGGGCTCTACGCGTTCCTGTTGGCCTGGAACGAGTTCCTCTTCGCCATGGTGCTGGTCGAGGCCTGGGAGAACCGGGTGCTGACCATGGCGATCTACAGCCTCATGGCGGAGTTCGTCACGGACTGGGCCGGGATGATGGCGTTCTCGATGCTGGCCAGCCTGCCGCTGGTCGTCGCCTTCATCCTGCTGCAGAAGTTCATGGTGCAGGGCATGACGTCCGGTGCCCTGACCTCCTGACGTGCCGCGTCAGCGATCCGCGGCCGGCTCTTCCGTGCCGGTTGCGGATCGCCTGGGGCGGCGCAGCCATTCGCTGAAGCCCTGCAGGATCACGTAGAAGGGCGGCACGAAGAGGTTGTTGAAGATGGTGGCGGTGATCATGCCGCCGAGGACCGCCGTGCCCAGGACCTGCTGGCCGGCAGCGCCAGCACCCTGGGCGGTCGCCAGCGGCAGCATGCCGAAGATGAAGGCGAGCGAGGTCATCATGATCGGCCGGAACCGCTCGTGCGCGCCGTTGCGCGCCGCCTCGGCGAGCGACAGGCCCTTGGCCCGCTCGCTCCGCGCGAACTCGACCACCAGGATGGCGTTCTTCGCCGCCATGGCGATCATCAGCACGATGCCGATCTGGCAGTACATGTCGTTGGCGAAGTTGCGCGCCATCATCCCGCCGACCACACCCAGCAGCGCCAGCGGTACGGCCATGATCACCGCCATGGGGTTGGTCCAGCTCTCGTAGAGGGCGGCGAGGACCAGATAGACGAGGAGGATCGACAGGCCGAAGATCAGGATCGCCTGGTTGCCGACGATCTGCTCCTGGTAGGACATGCCGGTCCAGGAATAGCCGATATTGGCCGGCAGCTGCGCCTCGGCCGCCTGCGCCATCAGGTCCATCGCGTCGCCCGAGCTGAAGCCGGGGGCCGCGGCCCCGTTCAGGCCGACGGTGGGGTAGAGGTTGTAGCGCGCGATGGTGGCCGCCCCCTGGGTGTAGCTGATGCTCGCGAGTGCCCCGATCGGCACCATGTCGCCGGCGCTGTTGCGCGTGTGCAGGCGCTCGATGTCGTCAGGCTGGAGGCGGAAGCGGCTGTCGGCCTGGATGTAGGTCTGGTAGCTCTGGTTGAAGAGGTTGAACTGGTTGACGTAGCTCGAGCCCGTGTAGGACTCGAGGGCGCTGAAGACGTTGCCGATGTCGACGCCGAGGCTCTCCGCCTGCGTCCGGTCGATGTCGACGAAGATCTGCGGCACGTCGGCACGGAACGAGGTGTTCACCGCGGCGATGCCGGACTGGCTGCGGGCGGCCTCGATCAGCGTATGGGCGGTGGCGGCGAGCGTCCGGATATCGGAACTGCCGCCCTCGAGCTGCAGCTGCATCTGGAAGCCGCTGGAGACGCCGAGGCCAGGAATCGCCGGTGGCACCAGGGGAAAGGTCATGGCGGATTCGACGGCGGCCAGGCGATGGCGCACGTCGCCGAGGATGGTGCCCTGGTCGAGTCCCGCCGCGTCGCGCTCCTCGAAGGGCGTGAAGACGAGATACATGACGGCGGCGTTGGCGAGGGTCGTGCTGTTGTCGAGCAGCGAGACGCCGCCGACGGTCACCCAGCCGGCGATCCCGGGGGCACCCTTGAGGGCGGCCTCGACCTCCTTGACGGCCTCCTCGGTGCGCGCCAGCGAAGCAGCGCTCGGCAGCTGGATCCCGACGATGGCGTAGCCCTGGTCCTCCTCCGGCAGGAAGCCGGTCGGCAGCCGCATGAAGCCGGCGGCACCCACGCCGAGCACGGCGAGGAAGAGGACCATGGTCACGAGCTTGTGGCGGATCATGAAGCCGACGCTTGCCGTCTGGCCCTTCGTCAGGCGATCGAAGCCGCTGTTGAACCAGCGGAACAGGAAGAAGCGCGGCGGCTTCGGTTTGCGCAGGATGATGGCGCAGAGCGCGGGGGTCAGCGTCAGCGCGTTGATGGCGCTGAGTGCCGTGGCGGAGGCCAGGACAAGCGCGAACTGCTGGTACATCTGGCCGGTGATGCCGGGCAGGAAGGTCGCCGGGACGAAAACCGCCATCAGGGTCAGGGTGACGCCGGCGATGGCGCCGCCCAGCTCCTCCATCGCCTTGATCGCGGCCTCCTTCGGGCCGATGCCCTGCTCCTCCATGATGCGCCAGACGTTCTCGACCACGACGATGGCGTCGTCGACGACGATGGCGATGGCGAGCACGAGGCCGAAGAGCGAGATCAGGTTGATCGTCATCCCGAAGGCGGCGAGCAGCGCGAACGTACCGATCAGCGCGACGGGGATGGTGATGGTCGGGATCAGCGTCCCGCGCCAGTCCTGGAGGAAGATGAAGATGGTGAGGAAGACGAGGATGCCGGCCTCGATCAGCGTCTCGACGACGCCGTCGATGGCGTCGCCGACGAAGACCGTGGTGTCGAAGAGGATGGTGTAGTCGAGGCCGCCGGGGAAGCTGCCCTTGAGCTCCTCCATCTTCGCCTTGACCGCCTGGGCCACGGCGAGCGCGTTGGCGGTCGGCAGCTGGTAGATGGCGAGGCCGGCGGTCGGCTGGCCCGACAGGTTCGAGAAGGTGCTGTAGGTCTGGGCACCCAGCTCCACCCGGGCCACGTCGCGGATGCGGACGAGCTCGCCGCCGCCGGTGGCCTCGGCCTTGACCACGATGTTCTCGAACTGGGCCACCTGGTCCAGCCGGCCGAGGACGTTGATGGTGTACTGGAAGGGCTGGTCCGCGGGTTGCGGCGGGATGCCGATCTGCCCGGCGGCCACCTGGGCGTTCTGCTGGTCGAGCGCCTGGCTGACGTCCGCCGGCACCAGCCCGAAGCTCTGCATCTTCTGCGGGTCGAGCCAGATCCGCATGCTGTAGGTGCCGGCACCGATCACGTTGACCTGGGCGACGCCCGGCACGCGGGCGAGCTCGCTCTGCAGGTTGATGGCCGCGTAGTTGGTCAGATAGAGGCTGTCATAAGCGTTCGTCGGCGAGATCAGGTTGGCGAAGAGCAGGATGTTGGTCGACTGCTGCTTGACCGTGACGCCCTGCGCCGCGACCTGGGTCGGCAGCTGCGCCTGGGCGATGGCGACGCGCTGATAGACCAGGGTCTGCGCCGTATCCATGTCGGTGCCGACCTCGAAGGTCACGATCAGCGTGTAGGTGCCGTCCGAGGCGCTGAAGGACTGCATGTAGAGCATGCCCGGCACGCCGTTGACCTGCTGCTCGATCGGGATGCCGACCGTGTCCGCCACCGTGGCGGCGCTCGCACCCGGGTAGCTCGTCGTGACGTAGATGGTAGGCGGGGTGATGTCGGGGTACTGCGCGATCGGCAGGCGCAGCAGGGAGACGATGCCGAGCAGCACGGTGACGATGGCGATGACCGCGGCGAAGACCGGCCGCTCGATGAAGAATTTCGAGAACATCGGCTAGCCGGCCGTCGTCGCGGGGGCCGAGCCGTCCGAGGCCGGCTTGGCGTCCGGTTCGGCGTTCGGCTGTGCGGCCGGCTTGGCGTCCGGCTTGGCATCGGGCGAGGTTGCCGGGGCGGCGGCCGTTGCTTCGCGCGGCGTCACCTTGCGGCCCGGCACCGCCCGCTCCAGCCCGCTGACGATCACCTTGTCGCCGGCCTCGAGGCCCTTGTCGATCACCCGCATGGTGTCGACCAGCTGGCCGAGCTCGACGCCCGTGCGCTGCACCTCGTCCCCGTCCCCGACCGTCATGACATAGGCGCCGCCCTGGTCGCGCCCGATCGCGGTCTCGGGCACGAGGAGCGCGCTCGGCCGCTCGCCCAGGGGCGCACGGATACGCACGAAGAGGCCGGGCAGGATGACGTGATCGGGATTGGCGAAGGTGCCGCGCAGCTCGAGCGTGCCGGTGCCGGAGGTGAGGGCGATGGCAGCGAAGTCGAGCTTCCCCTCGTGCGGATATCCGTCCTCGTTGACGAGGCCGAGCTCGAGCTTCTGGTCGGCCGACTGGCCGGCCGAGCGATTCTCCTGCCGGCGCTGGTCGCGGATGCTGAGCAGGTCGCGCTCGTTGATGGTGAAATAGGCGTAGATCGGGTCGATTCGGTTGATCTCGGCGAGCACGGTCTGCCCGCCGCTGCCGACGAGATTGCCGGCATCGACCAGCCGCCGCCCCATGCGCCCGTCGAAGGGGGCCGTGACCGTCGTGTATCCCAGATTGATCTTCGCCAGCTCGATCTGCGCCTGCGCGCCGATCACACCGGCCTGCGCCTGGTCGCGATTGGCGCGCCAGGTGTCGACGTCGACGGCGGAGGCCGCCTTCTGCTTGAACAGGTTGGAGTAGCGCTCGAGCTCGGTCTCGGCGTGCAGGAGCTGCGCCTGCATCGCCTGGAGCTGCGACTGCGCCTGTTGCAGCTCGGCCTCGTAGGTGTCCTTCTGGATGGTGAACAGGAGGTCGCCCTTCTTGACCACCTGGCCGTCCTCGAAATGGACGCCTTCGAGGAAGCCCTCCACCCGGGCGACGAGCTCGACCGTGGCGACCGCTTCGGTCGTGCCGGTGAGCTCGATGTAGTTCGTGACCGTGCGGCTCTCCGGGGCCGCCACCGTCACCGTGGGCGGTGGCGGGGCGACATAGGCGTTGCGCTGCTCGTCCTCGCAGGCCGCGAGCAAGAGCGGTGGCAGCACGAGGAGTGCGGCGAGGCTAAGGCGTGGCGAGCTGGTCATGATTGCGGCAGCCGGAATTCGTTCGGTCGGGGGACCGGGATGGGCGGCACCATCACCTCGTAGTCGAGCAGCGTGCCCCAGTCGGTCCGCTCGGCCATGGCGTCCACGGTCTGCGGCGGCAGGAACGGCTTGCCGAGGCGCAGCTGCCAGCCGCCGCCCAGCGCCCGGTAGGCGGCGACGAGGTTGCTCGGAATGGCGCCGGCGGTGACCGCGAGCTCGTCCTGCTGCTGCAGGAGCTGCTGCTCGGCCACCAGCACGGTGGTGAAGTCGGTGATGCCGCCGCTGTACTGGGCGAAGGCGAGGTCGAGCGAGCGCTGGGCGGCGCGCACGGCATCGCTCAGGAACTTCGCCCGCTCCTGCTGCTTGCGGAAGCCGATGAGGCCGTTCTCGACCTCGCGCTGCGCCTGGAGGACGGTGTTCTGGTAATTGGTGTAGGCCTGCTGGAAGGCGGCGTCCTGGACCCGGACCGCGTTCTCGATCCGGCCGTAATTGAGGAAGTCCCAGACCACGGTCGGGCCGATGCCGAAGGTGCGGCTGCGCCACTGGGTGATGTCGCCGAGCTGGAACGGGCCGGCGCTGCTGGCGGCGAAGCCGAAGCTGCCGGTGAGGGAGAAGGCCGGGTAGAGGTCGGCCTCCTGCACGCCGATGAGAGCACTTTGCGCGGCGGCCTCGGCCTCGGCCTGGCGGATGTCGGGGCGGCGGCGCAGCAGGTCGGCCGGGATGCCGATGCCCACGGTCGCGGGCGGCAGCGGAATGCCCTTGGACTCGGCGAGCAGGTCGTCGAGCGGTCCCGGCGGCCGGCCGATCAGGGTGGCGATTAGGTTCTGCGTCCGCTCGATCTCCTGCTCGAGCTGCGGGATCGTCGCCTGGGTCGAGGCGAGGATCGCCCTGGCCTGCTCGACGTCGCGGCTGTCGGTGACCCCGCCCGCGAAGCGGCGGTTGGCGATCTGCAGCCCCTCCTGCTGCACCTTGACGTTCTCGCGCGCGACGCGAAGCTGCTCCTGCAGGGTGCGCAGCTGGATGTAGGCGGTGGCGATATCCGCCGTCAGGCTGACGAGCACGTCGTCGTAATTGGCGACGGTGGCGGCGAGCTGGGCATCCGCCGACTCGATCGACCGGCGGAACTTGCCCCAGAAATCCAGCTCCCATGACGCCTGGGCGCCGATCGAGGCCTCGTTATAGGCGAGCCTCGACGCGTTGCCCTGCGGGGCGTCGGCAGCACGGGCGCTCTCCCGCGACCGCTGGAGCTCGCCGACCAGCTGCTGCTGCTGCGGGTACTGCTCGCCGATCACCACGGCGAGTTGGGCACGCGCCTGGAGGACGCGCGCGCCGGCCACCTGCAGGGGCAGGTTCTGGTCGTAGCCGATCTCGATCAGCCGGGTCAGCGCCGGGTCGTCGAAGGTGCGCCACCACTCGCCGTTGTTGGCCGGGTCCTCGGCCACCCTGGACGAGCCGGAGGCGAGCCAGTCCGGATTGAGCTCGGACGGCGGAGTCGTGAAGTCGGGACCGACCATGGCGCAGCCGGTGACGAGTCCGGCCGCGATCACGGCGATCCAGCCATGGAACGTTTTTGATGTTGCCCGCACCCGGTCCCCGCAAGCACCCGACAGGAAACGGATCTTAGCGGTCTCGCACGTATAAGGGAACCGGGGATAGATCCGGCGCGGCCGGACGCTCGCGCGTCTCAATCAAGACTGCGACAACCGGGCAAAACTGCGATGATCGGGGGGAATTATCGGAGCGGGCGGGAAACCGGGCCGACCGACAGAAGATGCTGGAAACTGGAGCGGGCGAAGGGATTCGAACCCTCGACCCCAACCTTGGCAAGGTTGTGCTCTACCCCTGAGCTACGCCCGCTCACGCCCGGATCCGCGAAGCGTCTCCGGCACAGGCGCGGCATGTAGTCGATGGGTGGCGGTTTGGCAAGCGGCTTGCGCGTAGCCTGTAGCGCGCCTTGCATCGCCGGCGGGTGATTTCCATCTATGCGTCACCCGTGGTACCCGGAGGCGGTCGGCGGGAGGGCGTCGGCGTCCGGTGGGCGCGAGTTGCGGGCAGCAGAGGTTTTTTCGACATGCAGATGATCGGCGGCATGCAGGCTCCGGCCGGCCAACAGGGTGGCGGCGCGGACCTGATCAAGGACGGCACGCTCGAGACCTTCGCCCGCGACGTCATCCAGGAATCCATGCGCCAGCCCGTGCTGGTCGATTTCTGGGCCACCTGGTGCGGCCCCTGCAAGCAGCTGACCCCGGTGCTCGAGAAGGTGGTCAAGCAGGCCGGCGGCAAGGTCAAGCTGGTCAAGATCGACATCGACCAGAACCCCGAGCTCGCCCAGCAGCTGCGCGTGCAGTCGGTGCCCACGGTCTACGCCTTCGCCCAGGGTCAGCCGGTTACCGGCTTCGCCGGGGCGCAGCCCGAGAGCCAGATCAAGGCGCTGGTCGAGAAGCTGACCGGCGGCCCGCTCGGGCCGGCCGACGTCGATGTCCAGCTGGCCGAGGCCCAGGCGGCGCTCGAGGCGGGCGAACTCGATGCGGCGGGCCAGCTCTTCGGCGCGGTGCTGGAGCAGGAGCCGGAGAACGCCGATGCGCTCGGCGGTCTCGCCCGCTGCCTGCTCGCCGCGGGCGATCTCGCCGAGGCGGAGCAGTTGCTCGACGACGTGCCGGCCGCGGCCGCCAAGCATGCCGCGGTCACCGGTGCGAAGTCCGCCGTGGCGCTCGCCAAGGAGGCCGGCACGCTCGGTGATCCGGCCGAGCTGGCGCAGCGTATCGAGGCCAATGCGGACGATCACGATGCCCGCTACGAGCTGGCCACCTCGCTCTTCCTGCGCGGCCAGGTCGAGCCGGCGATGGAGCATCTCCGCCAGATCGTGAAGCGGGATCGCGAATGGCATGAGGACGGGGCGAGAAAGCAGCTGGTACGGTTCTTCGAGGCACTCGGGCCGACCCACCCCATGACCATCAAGGGGCGCCGGCTCCTGTCCTCCGTCCTCTTCAGCTGAGGTAGGAGGCAGGTCAGCATGCCCGGCCTCGAGAGCCTGCCCGGCCGGTTTCCCATTTTCCCCCTGCCCGGGGCGGTCCTGCTGCCGGGCGGCAACCTGCCGCTCAACATCTTCGAGCCGCGTTACCTGCAGATGGTGCGGGACGCCATGCAGACCGACAAGGTGATCGGCATGATCCAGCCCCGAATCCCGGCGGGGAGCGGCGAGGCGAGGGGCAGCGAGGCGAGGGCGCCCGCGGAGAGTGAGGTCGAGCCGCCGATCTACGGCACGGGCTGCGCCGGGCGGATCAGCTCGTTCCGCGAGACGGAGGACGGGCGCTTCCTCATCACGCTGACCGGCATCGCCCGCTTCGACGTCGCCGAGGAGCTGGAGGTGGCGACGCCCTACCGCCAGGTCGTCGCCGCGTTCGACCGCTGGCACGACGACCTGCAGCCGGAGCCACCGCCCGACACGCTGCGCGGCGATCTCATGGCGGCGCTCAAGGGATATTTCGAGAGCCAGCATATCGAGGCCGACTGGGACACGATCAAGGGGGCCCCGCTCGCCGGCCTCGTCACCTCGCTGGTGATGATCTGCCCGTTCGAGCCGAACGAGAAGCAGGCCCTGCTCGAGGCCGAGAACCTGAACGCCCAGGCGGAGCTCCTGATCGCGCTGATGTGCATGGCGGGGACCACGGGCGCCGCCGAGCCCACGGTCCTGCACTGACCCTTGCGGCTTTTCGGGAGAGCGAGACGATGAGCAACGAGCCCGAGACCCCGACCACCGGCGCCGCCCTCGACCCGGCGCTCCTCGACCTTCTCATCTGCCCGCTGACCAAGGGGCCGCTGCGCTACGACCGGGCGCGGAACGAGCTGGTCAGCGAGCAGGCGGGTCTCGCCTATCCGGTGCGCGACGGCATCCCGATCATGCTGGTCGACGACGCCCGGCAGCTCGACGATGCCGATCGCATCCCTGACGCCGTGCGTGCCGACAAGGCCGATCCCGCCGATGGCTGAGGCGGAGGCCTGGCCGGTCGAGATCCGCGTCCACCGCGAGGAGCGGCGCCTCGCCATCGATTTCGACGACGGCCGGAGCTTCAGCTACCCGGCCGAGCTGCTGCGTGTCGAGAGCCCGTCCGCCGAGGTCCAGGGCCACACCCCGTCGCAGAAGGTGACGGTCGGCGGCAAGCGCGCGGTCGGCATCCTGCGGCTCGAGCCGGTCGGCAACTATGCCGTGCGCATCGTCTTCGACGACCGGCATTCGACCGGCATCTACAGCTGGAGCTGGCTCTACCGTTTGGGCGCGGAGCAGGCGACGATCTGGGCCGCCTATCTTGCCGAGATCGACCGGCAGGGTCTGTCGCGCGACGGTTGATCCCGCGGCCGGCGGCGTGGCACGATCCGGCCTATGACGATCCGCCTCCTGCACACCGCCGACTGGCAGCTCGGCAAGTCCTTCGCGCGCTTCGCCGGCGGTGACCTGCCGGCCCTGCTGCGCGAGGCGCGGCTCGCCGTCATCGAGCGGATCGCGAGGGTCGCCGGCGAGGCCGACGTGGCGGCGGTGCTGGTCGCCGGCGACGTGCTCGACCACGAGCATGCCGAGCCCGGCCTGCTGCGGAGGATGGTGCACCGGATGGCCGGCTTTCCCGGCCCCTGGCTCTTGCTTCCCGGCAATCACGACCCGGCGCGGCCGGGTGGCCTCTGGGACCGCTTCGCCGCCTCGGGCGACTGCCCGGACAATATCCGCCTGCTGACCCGGCCGGAGCCGGTGACGCTCCTGGACGGCAGGCTCGTCGTCCTGCCGGCGCCGCTCCAGCAGAAGCATGTGAGCGGCGACACCACGGCCTGGTTCGACACGGCGGAGCTGCCGGCCGGGGCCATGAAGGTCGGCCTCGCGCATGGCGCCGTTCCGGCGCTGCTGCCCGGCCAGTCGGAGAGCCCGAACCCGGTCGCCATGGACCGTGCCGAGCGGGCCGGGCTCGACTATCTCGCCCTCGGCGACTGGCATTCGGTCATGCAGGTCGGGCCGCGCACCTGGTTCTCAGGCACGCCCGAGCCCGACGACTTCACCCGCAGCGGCCGCGGCCAGGCGCTCATGGTGACGCTCGCCGGCCCCGGCCAGCCGGTGACGGTCCAGACCGTCGAGACCGGGCGGCACGCCTGGCAGGCGCGCAAGCTGGATCTCGGCCACGGGCCGGACGCGCGGACCATCGCCGACCAGCTCGACGCCCTGGTGGCGGGCCTCGAGGCACCCGGCGAGACGGTCCTTCGCCTGACTCTCGAAGGGGCGCTCGATCTCGCCGGGCGGGCGGCGCTCGAGGCGGCGCTCGGCCGGCTCGAGGCGCGGCTGCGCCATCTTGAGGTCGCGGAGGCGGGCCTCGTGACCGCGGCGAGCGAGGCCGACCTCGCCACCATGGCGAGCGAGCCCCTGCTCGCCGAGGTGGTCGCCGCGCTCGACGCGTCGGACGACCCGGCGGCACCGATGGCGCTCCGCCTGTTGCACGGCGCGTGGCAGCGGCTGGAGCCCGGCTGATGCGGCTGGACGAGCTCGTCGTCGAGGATTTCAAGAAGCTGCGCGGCCGCCATGTCCTGCGCCCGGCGCCGGTCGGTATAACGGTCATCTCGGGCGACAACGAGGAAGGCAAGTCGACCCTGCTCGACGCGCTGAAGGCCGCCTTCTTCATGAAGCACAACACGACCGGGGCGGACCGCGACACCATCCAGCCCTTCGCCGGCGGCGAGACGCCGGCCGTCACGGTCGGCTTCACGCTGGACGGCAGCAGCTACCGTCTGGCCAAGCGCTTTCGCCGGGGCGGGGTCCGGCTCGAGACGCCGGAAGGTGTGCTCGAGGGGGACGCGGCCGAGCTGCGGCTCGCAGCACTCCTGCAGTTCGAATGGCCGGGCAGGGGAGCTGCCCGGGACACGCACACCGGCGTCGCCGGGCTCTTCTGGGTCGACCAGGGCACCACCTTCGCGAAGGAGCAGGGGCCGAGCCCGACGGCGCTGCGCGGCCTCCAGCCGGCGCTCGCCGACCAGGTGGCCGTCCTCGGCCGGGGCGAGCTTGCGCCGCGCCTGCTGACCGAGGTGCGGCGGCGGCGCGACCAGCACTGGACCGGCAAGCGCGACCAGCCGCGGGGCGACCTCGCCACGCTCGAGCGGGAGGCGGCGGACCTCCGGGCCGAGCTTGCGGGACTGGAAAAGGACGAGGCGGAGGTCGAGGCCCTGCTCGACCGGCTGGCGACGACCTTCGAGAAGCGGCGCGCGTGGCTCGCCGCCGATCACCTGGGACGCGCCCGCCAGGCGGTCGACGGCACGCGCTCGGCCCTCGCCGGGGTGAACGCGCTCGAGGAGGAGCAGCGGGTCCGGACGGCCGAGCGCCAGGCGGCGGCGAGCGAGCTTCGGCGGTTGCAGGACATGGCGGACCTGCGCCGGCAGCGGCTCGACGCTCTCGACGAGCGGGCAGCCGAGCAGACGAAGCTCGCCCGGGCGGTCGCCGAGAACGCGCCCTTGCTGGACCGGGCCCGGCGGCAGCGGGCGGCGGCCGACGCGGCGGCGGAAGCGGGCCGCCAGGCGCTCGCGGCGGCCGAGCGCGAGCGCGAGAACGTACGCCGGCGGGCCGAGCGGTTGCGGCTGGCAGGCGAGCTCGCCGGGCTGGAGCGCGTGGCGGCGGACGTCCGCGCAGCGGCGGCAGAGGCGGCCGACCAGCAGGCCCGCGCCGACGCGGAGGCGATCGACGAGACCGGGCTGGAGCAGCTCGAGACGATGGCGGCGGGGCTCAAGGAGACGCAGGCGGCACTTCGCGCCGTGGCGACGCGTCTCGTGCTCCGGCCCGACCGGGCGGATGCGCAGGTGCTGCTGGGTGATGTGCCGGTCGATCCGGCGACACCCATCGAGCTCACCGCGCCGGCGGTCCTCGCCCTCAACGGCTTCGGCCGGGTGGAGGTGACGCCGGGGGGCGAGCGGCTGGCCGAGCTGCGTCAGGCGCTCGCCGATGGCGAGGCGGCGCTCGCCGGGCGGCTCGGCGAGCTGGGTGCAGCGAGCCTCGCCGAGGCGCGTCGCCGCCTGCTGGCCCGGGACCGTCACGCCCGCGCCGCCGCGGCAGCCCGGCAGAGCCTCCTGACCCTGCTCCGGGCGAGCGGCATCAAGGACCAGGCAGCGCTCGAGGCCGCCTGCGTCAGGGCCCGGGCGCGGCTCGAAGGCTTCGGCGACCCGACGGCTGACAGCGAGGACGACGAAGCGGTGCTCGAGGCAGCGCGCGAGGCCGCCGAGCGAAGTCTGGTCGAGGCGCGCCAGAAGGACGCGGCGCTGGCCGAGGAGCGGCGGCGGGCCGTCGAGGAGGAGACCCGGCTGGGGCGGGAGGCGGATGTCCTCGCCGGTGCGGAGGCGCGGGCCGGGCTCGAGCTGGCGAAGCTCGAGGACCAGCTCGCGATCGAGCGGGACGAGCTTGCCGACGCCGCCCTCGCCGAGGCGCTGGCGGCGGCGCGGGCCGTCGACGACCGTGCCCACGAGGCGGTGCTGCGGGTCGAGCGCGAGCTGGCCCGCGCCGCCCCGGAAACCGCACGTCTCGAGGCCGAGCAGGCCGCGCGCCGGCTCGCCCAGCTCGAGGAGGAGGGGCGCGATCTCGAGCGCGAGGTGGTGCGGCTCGAGGCCGAGCGGAAGGGCGCCGGCGGCCGTGGCATCGGCGACCGCAAGGCTGACGTCGAGGGCAGGCTCGAGCTGGCCGAGCGGCGCCATGCCCGGCTCCTCGCCGAGGCGCAGGCCTGGCGGCTGCTCGCCGAGACGCTGGAGAAGGTCGACCGCGCCCGGCAGGACGCGCTGGTCGAGCCGCTCGAGGCACGGCTGGCACCCTACATGCGGCAGCTGATGGGCGACGTGGTGGCGGCCATCGCCCCGGAGAACCTGCGGCTGGAAGCGCTCAAGCGCAGTGCCGCGAGCGAGCCTTTCGGCAGCCTCAGCGTCGGCACCCGCGAGCAGCTCGCCATCCTCGTCCGGCTGGCAATCGGCGATCTTCTGGCAGAGAAGCTGGGCGAGGGGCCGCCGCTCATCCTCGACGACGCGCTCGTCTATGCGGATGCTGTGCGGCTTGCCCGGATGAAGGCCATCCTGCAGCAGGCGGCGGTCCGCCAGCAGATCCTCGTGCTCACCTGCCGCAAGGAGGATTATCTCGGGCTCGATGCCCGCTATCTCCGCCTCGAGGATTGCCGCGCCTGAACGGTTGCGCCGCATGGTCATTTCATGTGGCAGGGGCTATGTCGTTGCGAAGGATGGCGACATTGCGCAGCGACCGTTTAACCGGCGCGAACGGGGGACGAATTGACGAAGCTGCAAGCAGGCAACCTGCCTGTGAAGAAGGACGTCCTACGTCTGCTGATCGTGACCGACGCCTGGTACCCGCAGCTCAACGGCGTGGTCCGTTCGATCGAGCGGATGATGGAGTTCGCTCTTGACTCGGGGGCGGAGGTGACGCTCGTCACGCCGCAGGACTTTCGCTCGGTGCCGCTGCCGAGCTATCCCGAGATCCGCCTGGCGCTGGTTCGGCCCGGCCGGCTCGCCCGGCTTATCGCGGACCTGGCGCCGACCCATATTCACATCGCCACCGAGGGCCCGCTCGGCATCCTGACCCGGCGGCTCTGCGCTCGTCACGGTCTGCCGTTCACGACCTGCTTCCACACCCGCCTGCCGGAATACGTGCGCGCCCGTCTGCCGATCCCGACCAGCTGGACGTGGCGGCTGATGCGCTGGTTCCACAATGGCGGCAATGGCGTCATGGTCGCGACCGAGTCGCTCGGCGATGAGCTCGTCCGGCACGGCTTCGCCAACGTGACCCCCTGGAGCCGGGGCGTCGACACGGCCGAGTTCGACCCGGCCTGGCGGACCGCAATCGCCTGCAAGGGGCCCGTCTTCCTCTATGTCGGCCGGCTCGCGATCGAGAAGAGCGTCGACGACTTCCTCCGGCTCGACCTGCCGGGCACCAAGCTCGTGATCGGCGACGGGCCGGCGCGCCGCCAGCTCGAGGCGGCCTATCCCGATGCCCGCTTCTTCGGCAAACTCACCGGGGCGTACCTCGCCAGGGCCTATGCCTCGGCCGATGTCTTCGTCTTCCCGAGCCGAACGGACACCTTCGGCATGGTGCTGCTGGAAGCGCTCGCCTCGGGCCTGCCGATCGCCGCCTACCCGACGGCCGGGCCGCTCGCCATCGTCGGCTCGTCCGGCACGGGCGTGCTCGACCACGATCTGCGCCGGGCGGCGCTGGGTGCTCTGGAGATCCCGCGCGAGCGCTGCCGGGCGCATGCCCTCAGCTTCTCGTGGGAGGCCAGTGCGCGCCAGTTCTTCGCCAATGTCCGGGCCGGCAATCGTGGCGTGACGGTCGATGCCAGCGTTCTGGACCGCCCGCGTCTGGTCGAGCGGGCCCGCCGTCGCCTCGGCTGGCGCCCCGCCTCGGCGAGCCCCGGCGCATGATCCCCTTCTCGATCCTCGACCTCGCGCCGATTGCCCAGGGCAGCACCGCCAGCGACGCGCTCGGGAACTCGCTCGACCTGGCGCAGCACGCGGAGCGCTGGGGCTACCACCGCTTCTGGCTCGCCGAGCATCACAACATGCCGGGCATCGCCAGTGCGGCCACCGCCGTGCTGATCGGCCACATCGCGGCCGGCACCTCGCGCATCCGGGTCGGTTCCGGCGGCATCATGCTGCCGAACCATGCGCCGCTCGTCATCGCCGAGCAGTTCGGCACGCTGGCGACCCTCTATCCGGGGCGGATCGATCTCGGGCTCGGCCGGGCGCCCGGCACGGACATGGCGACCGCCCGCGCTCTCCGCCGCCATCTCGACGGCGGCGACGACTTCCCGCGCGACGTGATGGAGCTCATGGCCTATCTGGGCCCGGAGCAGCCCGGCCAGACCGTCAAGGCGAACCCCGGGACGGGCACCGAGGTGCCTCTTTGGATCCTGGGCTCCAGCCTCTACGGGGCGCAACTCGCGGCGCATCTGGGGCTGCCTTACGCCTTCGCCTCGCACTTCGCCCCGGCCGCGCTCGATCAGGCGGTCGCCGTCTATCGCCAGACCTTCCGGCCCTCGGCGCAGCTGCAGCAGCCGCGCTTCATGCTGGCGGTCAACGTCTTCGCCGCCGCCAGCGACGCCGAGGGGCACTATCTGCGCAGCTCCATGCTGCAGGCCTTCGTCAACCTGCGCACCGGCCGGCCGGGCCAGCTGCCGCGGCCGGTCGAGCATGTGGAAGAGCACCTCGACCCCTTCGCCCTGGCTTCGGCCGACCAGGCGCTGAGCATCGCGGCGGTTGGTGCACCCGACACGGTTCGCCGTCGCCTTTCGGAGCTGGTCGCCCGCTACCGGCCGGACGAGCTGATCCTGACCGGCCAGATCCACGAGCACGCCGCCAGGCTGCGCTCCTTCGAGATCGCGGCGGAGATCCTGAGCTCGCTGGAGCCGGCCGGCTAAGGGTTTTCCGGCGTCCCGGGAATGGCGCCGCCGACCGGGCCGAGGACATTGAGCACGGTCGAGCGATGCTCGCGCCGGTAGATGATGACGACGACCAGCACCGAGACCAGGATGAAGAGCCAGGACTGGATGAACCAGGTGAGGGCGGCGAGGCCGAAATAGAAGGCGCGCATCGCCCGGTTGAAATGGTCGGTGGCACGATCGGCGACCAGCGCGATCTGCTCGGCCATGGCGATGTTCTCCGGCGACTGCCCGGCCGGCGCGGCGCCGATGAGGATCGCCACGTAATTGAAGAGCCGGAGCGACCAGGTGAATTTGAAGAAGGCGTAGACGAAGATCACGATCAAGAGCAGGACCTTCAGGTCCCAGATCAAGGCGCTCGGATCCTCGGCGAAGGGAATTTCGGCGACGATCGCCCGCGCCTGCTCGCTCGCCCCGAGCACGGCGACGAAGCCGCCGACGATGAGGATGGCGGACGAGGCGAAGAACGAGACGTTGTGCACCAGCACCTGGACCACCTGGACGTCGACGATCCGGTTGTCGCGCACCAGCATCTGCATGAGCCAGGCGCGACGAAACTCGTGCATGCGCCGCATCAAGGAGCGGTTGCCCAGCCGCAGCTCGTCGGCAAATCCCCAATAGCCGATCCAGCAGGCGAGGAAGACGGCGGGTGCGACGATCTCGATGAGGCGCATCTCGGCGAGGATCGTGATCGGCATGCGGGATCCATTTCATCCATGCCGCCCCACCGACGGCCGGCCATGCTGCGACGGCATCCCGCTTATCATCTTAAGGGCTCAGGCGCACGACATGGCGGCGCGGAAGCGGCGCGTGCCTGTGCTAGAATGCCCGCGTTGGCCAGCGTCAGGAGGGAGAAACGCGCCATGCTCTTTCGGCAGCTCTTCGACAAGACGTCCAGCACCTACACCTACCTGATGGCGAGCCGGGCGGGCGGCGAGGCGCTGCTCATCGACCCCGTGCTGGAGCAGACGGGGCGCTATCTCAAGCTGCTCGAGGAGCTCGACCTGAAGCTCGTCAAGGTGATCGACACGCATATCCACGCCGATCACGTGAGCGCCATGGGCCGGCTGCGGGATGCCACGCGCTGCGTCACGGTGATGGGCGAGCAGTCTCCAGCGGACGTGGTCTCGATGCGGGTGAGTGACAACGAGCGGCTGACCATCGAGGGGATTGCGCTCAGGGCGCTGCACACGCCCGGTCATACCAGCGAGAGCTACAGTTTCCTGATGGACGACCGGGTCTTCACCGGCGACACTCTGTTGATCCGTGGCACGGGGCGTACCGACTTCCAGAACGGCGATCCTTATGACCAGTACCATTCGCTCTTCGACCGCCTGCTGAGGCTGCCGGACCAGACGCTCGTCTACCCGGCGCACGACTACAAGGGCGACACGGTCAGCACCATCGCCGAGGAGCGGGCCCACAACCCGCGCCTCCAGGTCGGCTCGGCCGACGAGTATGCCGAGATCATGAACAACCTGAACCTGCCGAATCCGAAGATGATGGACGTCGCCGTGCCCGAGAACCTGCGGGTCGGGCTCCGGCTCGAGGCGCAGCACCGGGTGCCGGTGCTGGAGGTCGAGGAGCTTCTGGCCGGCTGGCCCGCGGTCGACGGGCAACTGATCGACATCCGCGAGGAGAGCGAGCGGCGGCGCGACGGGGTGATCCCGGGCTCGATGCACCTGCCTTATGGCCAGTTCGCCTCGTACTGCGACGCGTCGGGTCCGCTCCAGAGGCTCGGCCGGGACGGGCGCCTCGTGCTCTACTGCGCGGTCGGCGAGCGATCCACCCTGGCGGTCGAGATCGCGGCCGAGCACGGCGTGAAGAACACGGCGCACATCCCCGGCGGCTTCCGTGCCTGGCAGGCGGCCGGCGGGCCGGTGGAGGCGGTCGGCTAGCGGAGCAGCTTCGTCAAGGCGCCGGCATGACGGCCTGGAGGAACTCGACCAGCCTCTTCCGGTTGCCGACGGTCGCAAAGGCCTGGATGTGGCCCGATCCCGGCAGGCGCCACAGGGTTTTTGGCTCGCCGGCGGCGGCGAACAGCGCCTCGCCGTGGTGCGGCGGGATGATGGTGTCGGCCTCGTCCAGAATGACCAGGAGCGGCACGGGCGCGATCTCGGCCGCCGCCTCGAGCGGGCGGTAGCGGCCGTCGATGGTCCAGCCCAGCGGCTGCTGCAGCGGCCAGGTGAGCCAGAAGCCGGCGAGCTTCTCCCGCGCGATCTCCGGGTAGCCCGTGAAGGCGCCCTCGATGACAAGAGCCCTCAGGCGGTCCTTCATCGGGCTCGCCGCCATGGCGGTCAGCGCCAGTGCCGCGCCGAGGCTCTGGCCGATGACGGCGATCCTCTCCGGGTCGGTCTCCGGCTGACGCAGCAGGGCATCCATGGCGGCGGCGACGTCCTGGTGCAGACCGTCGAGATCGGGGCTGCCGGCGGAGCGGCCGTAGCCGCGATAGTCGAAGACGAAAACGGCGAAGCCCGATTTTGCGAGCCAGGCGACATTGGCGAAGTGCGTGCTGATGTTCTCGGCATTGCCGTGGAGGAAGAGGACGCTGCCCTCCTGCTTGGCCTCGGCCGGGAAGTACCAGCCATGCAGGGCCGTGCCGTCGGTGGCCCGGAAGTCGACGTCCCGATAGGTGAAGCCGATGCTCGCCGGGTCGAAGACATGCTGCTTCATCGGCTGGAAGAAGAAGCCGGTGCAGGCGCCGAGTGCCAGGAGCAGGGCGAGGGCGGCGAAGCGGCATACCCGCGCCATCAGAAGTACCAGTTGAGGGTGGAGAGGATCTCCGGCTGCATGCCGCCGCCCTGGTCCTCGAGCGCGAGCTCGACCCGCAGGGCGAGATCGGCGGTGAGGCCGTAGCTCTGGCCGAGGCGAAGCTCGTAGCCGTTGTGGACGCGCTCGCCGAAGCGGAGCTGGTAGCGGCCGCTGGCGGTGAAGGTGGCCCGGCCGGTGATCGGCCAGAGCAGCGACAGGGCGGGGCCGACATTCAGGCTGCAGGTGCGGTCGCAGTCCTCGCCGCCACTCAGGCCGAGATCCGCCATGGCCGACCAGACGCCCTGCTGGCCGAGTCCGTAGCTGAGCCCGGCCCCGCCCTCGGCGACACCGACGAGGGCACCTTTCGTGTCGCCCCGCTCGACCCGCATCCGTTCGAGGCCGAAATCGAGCCGCCAGGAGATCGGGCGGATCAGCTCGTCCCGCGGCGTCAGCGAGCTGATGCGGACGGCGGTGAAGCGGTCGAGCACCAGCGAGTTGTCGTACTGGTAGTGGCGAAGCTCGATGTCGAGCGCCTCGATGGCCGCACCCCGGGCGAAGCCGCCGGCGGGGTCGAGGTTGTCGTGATAGGCGGGACGGAGGCGCAGGGCCTCGAAGACGTCGCCGTCGCGCACGCCGATGCCGGCGGCGACGCGTGCGGAGCCGTGGCCCTGGTCCGGGCGGGTCGCCGGCACGGGCACGGGCGGCCGGTCGGCCGTCTCCGCGATCCGGCTCCGGGCGGCGAGCAGGGACCAAGCGCGCGGGGCGGCGACGTCGCGTCCGAGATCGCCGGCGCGCAGCTCGTGGGTCACCGATGCCTCGGCGAGCTCGAGCACGGCGGCGAGGCGCGCCGGGGGCAGGTCCGCCGTCGCCGCCGCTTCCTTGGGCGTGAGCCGCCCCGCGGCGAGCTCCCGCACCAGCTGCCGGTCGGCAGGCGGCATGGCGGCGAGGCCCAGCTGCAACCTGGTCTCGCCTGAGGGCCGGAAGACGGTGTGCCGGAGCAGGCCCTCGCGCTGCATCACCGAGCGCACGCTGTCGGCGGGGATGACGTGCAGGTCGAAATCGCCGACGAGGTCGAGCTCGGGCCGGGCGGCGTCGAGGAGGAAGAGCAGCTGGTAGGAGCAGTTCTCGTCGAAGAAGTAGTAGTCGCTGTGCTGGTCCTGCAGCTCCCAGAGATGGGCGAGCATCCGCTCCACCTCGGCGGGCGAGAAGTCGAGCTGGTACTCCCAGATGTCGCGGTTCTCGAGGTCGCTGTAGCGTTTGACAAGCTCATAATAGGGCTCGACGGAATAGGTCCCCGCGTAGCCACCGGTGAGGCCGAGCACGGCGAAGAGGACGCCGTTGTCGGTCCCGGTCCAGGCGCCGTAATTGACGGCGTGGGAGAGGAGCCGTGTCTCCTCGGTCTGGTCCGGCCGGTCGAAGCGCAGGAGCGTGTGGCCGAACATCGAGGCCGGGTTGTTCAGGTAGGCGGCCGGGAAGATCAGCGTCACGCTGGTGGCGTCGATGGTCGAAAGCCAGGCGTCGAACTCGGTGCAGGCCTGTTCGGGCAGGCGGGCCGGGTCGAAGTCCAGCCGCTCCTTCAGCCATCGGTAACGGGCGATGAAGCGGCATTGCGGGTGCTGGAGGTCTGCGTCGCGGCCCGGTTCGGCCGGGGCGAAGAAGGCGGCGAGGGTCGCCTCGAGCTCGCTTGCGGGGTCGCGCTTGCCGTCAGCCGCGAGGAAGAAGCTCTCGCTGTCGATGAGGCTTTCCTGGCCCTGGCCCAGCCATGCCGGCCGGTAGTGGCCGAGGGTCTGCCAGGCCGGGGCGGTGGCGAGGCCCTGGGCCTCGGCGCTGGCGATCAGATCGTCGAGATAGGCCGCATCGGCCCGCGCTTCGGGGATCCCTGCCCACGCCGCCAGCAGAAGAAACGGCAGCCGGAGGGCTCTCATGTGCGGGCTACCGAAAAGCATCGGGCCGGACCGATGACGCCCGGTCCGGCCCGTGTTTGCCGAGCCCGGCAGCCGGGGAAGCCGCCGGATGCCGGGCTATGGCTGGCGAAGGGTTTCAGACGTCGACGTAGCGCACCAGCACGTCGTTCTCGGTCATCACCTCGCGCATGGTGACGAGGACGTGCTCGGCCGACGTGTCGTCGGACGGGAAGATCCGCGTGAAGTTCTCCTGGAAGGCGGCGAAGAGGACCGGCTGGTCCTGGGGCTCGACCTGCATGGCGGTCGCCAGCGAGGTCAGCGTCTCGCCCTCGCCCCGGGCCATGTCGGTGGCCAGGTTGTCGAGATTGGCGACGGTCAGGTTGCGGACCTCGACCGAGGCGATCGTGGCGTTCTGCTCGCAGCCGAGCGTGCCGGAGGTGATGCCGAAGGTCTGGTTGCCCGACGTGCCGTTGGTGGTGACCGCCAGGACCTGAGGGCCGACCCCGGACTCGCCCTTCCAGACGGTCGTGCCGAGACCGCAGCCCGTGCTGTCGGCGCGAACATCCTGCACCTGAGCGAGGCCTATGGTCAGCCCAATTCCCAGGAGAACCGGGAGTACGATCTTGGTCATGGTCATCTCCATATATTGCCGTCTGGCAACCGCCAGTTATGGGGGCGTCCATGGCGGTGTCAATTGATGCTTTCAAAGGGCCGGGACAGTTCTCGCGTTGGTTACGGCAACGGTGCTTTTCAGCCGGGCAGCCCCGCCCTGGCCAGGCCCGCCATCACCTGGTCGGTATCGGCCTGCCGCGCGAATTTCTGCCGTGCCAGACGCTGCTCGATCGAGAAGGACGGGTTGATCTCGAGCAGCTCGGCCCACATGCGCCGTGCCTCCTCGATCTCGCCCAGATGGCCGAGCGCCGAGGCCAGCCAGGCACGGCCGATATCGGTGTCCCTGGCCAGGAGCAGGCGCTCGCGGAAGATCAGCGCGGCGGTCTCGACATGGCCGAGCAGCAGATGCGCCATGCCCATGTTCTGCAGATACTGGTGGGACCAGGCGGGATCGACGCGCGTGGCGTGCTCGAGATCGGCGATGGCATCGGTGTGCCGCCCCGCCGCCAGCGCTATTTCGCTGCGGGTGAAGAGGCCGAGCGCATAGTCGGGGTTCTTCGCCAGCGTCCGGTCGATGGCCTCGGCCGCGCGGTCGTAGTCGCCCTGCCATCTCGCTGCCACGGCGATCGCATGGTTGGCGAACGGGTCCGCCGGATCGAGCTCGATGGCGCGATCGGCAAGCGCCTGGGCCCTGGCCGCCACGACCTCCGGCGGATTGCCCGACCAGCCGTTGTGGAAGTCCAGCCAGTGGCAGATCGAGGTGAGTGCGCGGGCCTGCACGTAGGCCGGGTCCAGCTCGATGGCGCGCAGCCCCTCGGCAATGCCGCGCTGCCAGAGGGCGGGTGTCAGGCCCGGCGAGAAGATCAGGTTGCGCATGCGCAGGAAACTGTCATGCGCCTCCAGGCTGGTCGTGCCGGTGGCGGCGATGTCCGCCCTTTCGGCGGGCGAGAGCCTGACCTTGAGGGCTTCCACGATCTTCAGCGTGACCTCGTCCTGGACGGCGAAGACATCGGTGAGCTCGCGGTCGTAGCGGTCGGCCCAGAGATGGCCGCCGGTGACGGTGTCGATCAGCTGCGCCGTGATGCGCACCCGACCGCCGGCACGGCGCACGCTGCCTTCGAGCACGTGGCCGACGCCAAGCTCGCGGCCGACCTCGCGCAGATCGACGGACTTCCCCTTGTAGGCGAAGCTGGAATTGCGGGCGATCACCAGGAGCCCCGCCACCTTGCTCAGATCGGTGATGATGTCCTCGGCGATGCCGTCGGAGAAATATTCCTGCGCGGCGTCGCCCGACATGTTGGCGAACGCCAGGACCGCGATCGACCGGCCCTCGCTGGCCCGTGCGGGCGGGGCCACGGCGGCCGCCGGCACCGTTCCGTCCTTTGGATGCCAGTGCCAGACCCTGACCGGCCGGGCGATGTTCTTGACCGCAACCTCGCCGCCGTCGACGAAGACGGTGTCGACGCGATCGCGCAGGCTCTCGTTGACGACCGACGAGATGCACACCCCGCCGGGTGCCGCCAGCGGCTCCAGGCGGGCTGCGATGTTCACGCCGTCGCCGTAGATGTCGTCGCCCTGGATGATGATGTCGCCTAGATTGACCCCGATGCGCAGGGGCATGGCCGGGCTGTTGCCGGGCGCCGCGGCGGCGGTCTGGATGGCGACGGCGCAGGCGACGGCGTCGACGACGCTCCTGAACTCGACGAGCGTGCCGTCGCCCATCAGCTTGACGATCCGGCCGTTGTGCCGCGCCACGGCCGGGTCGAACTCGTCCATGCGGTGCCGGTTCAGCGCTGCCAGCGCCGCGGTCTCATCCTCGGCCATGAGGCGCGAGTAGCCGACCACATCCGCGACGAGGATGGCCGCGAGGCGACGGGTCGTGCGTTCGGCATCCATGGGACATGCCTAACGGAACCCGATCCCGACCGCCATGTCGCATTGTCCGGGACGTTCGGCCGGGCCCGTGCTTTCTTCGGGACGGCGATCAGGGCAGGGAGACGACCATGGAGCAGCATGCCTTCGAGCCGGCGGACGTGCTCGACTTCTGGTTCCCGGCGACGGGCCATCAGCACGACCTCCAGACGCATGGCCGGTTCTGGGAGGAGCGCATGCAGGGCGGCATGGACGCGGCGATCATCGAGCGCTTCGCCGGCCTGACGCTGGCGGCTGCGACCGGCAGGCTGGACCACTGGGCGACGACGCCGCGCGGGCGGCTGGCGCTGCTGGTAGCGCTCGACCAGTTCCCGCGCTCGCTCTGGCGCGACACGCCGGCTGCCTACGCCCAGGACATCAAGGCCGCACGCCTGGCGCTCGAGGGGCTCGCAAACGGCCATTTCGACGTCCTCGAGCCCTGGGAGCAGAGCTTCTACGTGATCGCCATCGCGCATTGCGAGGGGCCGGACCACATCGAGCGCATGGAGCGGCTGGGGGGTGTCGTCGAGGGCATCATCAGCCGCATGCCCGAGGCGCTGGCACCCCTGGGCGAGCGTTTCAGGTCGCAGCACGCACGGGTTCGCGAGATCATCAGGACCTTCGGCCGGCACCCCCACCGCAACCCGATCCTGGGCCGCCCCTCATCCCCGGCGGAAGAGGCCTACATCGCCAGGGGCGACTTCCCGCATGTGCGCAAGGTGGAGCCCTGACCTTAAGGCCGGGGCTGGGGGCGACGAGCTCTTTCGGCAGGTCGTCGACGACGCCACCGGATGGCGCGAGCGGCCGCTGCTCAGCCGCCGGGCCCCTCCGGCCGCGTGACGATGAAGGCCGCGACCGGCACCAACACCACGATCTGCACCAGCACGACCCAGGCAGGTGCGCCGAGCCCGAGTGCCAGGGCGACCGCCGCCGCCATCGCCAGCACCGCCATGACCTTGGCCCGCCGGGCGATCGCCCGGTGCTCGGCCCAGTCCACCAGCGCCGGCCCGAAGCGCGGATGCTCGTGCAGCCAGCGCAGGAGCCGGTCGGAGCTGCGCGCGAAGCAGAAGGCCGCGAGCAGCAGGAGCGGCGTGGTCGGCACCAGCGGCAGGAAGATCCCGACGACGGCCACGGCGACAGAGACGAGCCCGAGCAGCAGCCAGAGGGAGCGCCGGACCGGCGGCAGCCTGATCAACGCGCGGCGCCATGATGCATCGGGCGCCGGCTCAGCCCGGCCGGGAGAACTCGAAGATCAGGCGGCAGGAGGTGAACCATTACCGGCCCGCACGGCCCAGGGCCCCGAGCTCCGCCTCCCAGGCCTCGAGCTCGGCCTCCGGCAGGCTGCCTTGCGAGCGCACATAGGCGGCCATGAAGGGCGCTGCGTGCCGGCTGTAGCTCGCCTCGTCCCAGGACGTGTTGACGATCGCGAAGACACCGACATCCGTCACCTGCAGCCCCGCCTGCCGCAGCTGCGGCACGAGGCTGCGCGGCAGCACGGGGTCCGCGCAATGCGGCCGGAAGGCGTCGAGCACGCGGCGCATTCGCGCCGGATCGTCGGAGTGCCAGGCGACCGTCTCCCAGTCGGTGGCGAGGATCAGGCCCCGCCCGCCGGGCCGCAGCACGCGGCACGTCTCGGCGCAGAACAGCGCGATGTCGGGCAGGTACTCGGCCACCTGCGTGCTCACCACCGCATCGAAGGCACCAGCCTCGCACGGCAATGCCTGCGCGTCACCCTCGTCATAGCCGAGCCAGTCGCGCGCGTTGCGCGCCTTCGCCCGCCGCACCATGTCGGCCGAGATGTCGACGCCGTGCACCGCTCCCGAGGGCCCGACGATGTCGGCCATTTCGCCGCAGAGGAACCCCGGCCCGCTGCCGATGTCGAGCACCCGCTCGCCCGGGCGGAGCGCCAGCCGGCGGAGCGTCTCCCGCCGCTGGGCGACCATGTCGGCGCACCGGTAGACCGCCTCCAGCCGCTCGGCCGCTTCGTCGTCGTAGGTCATGCCCGGCATCGAACCCTCCCGTTTCGATTGGGCCGGGTTTCCTTGTAGCCGATCGCGTGCGGGGGGGCGAAATCCGCCCGCCGCGCCTACGACCGCCACGCGGCGAGCAGGTCGGCCGCGTCCATGACGAGACCCAGATGGAGCGAGACCATCTTCAACGCCGCGTCCTCCATCTCGGGATTGGTGCCGCGCACGAGGTCGCGCAATACGACGACACGATAGTCGCGGTTGCTGGCATCGAAGGCGGCGTTCAGCACGCAGCAGTCGGTGAAGCCGCCATTGAGGATCACCGTGCCGACCCGGAGATTGCGCAAGAGGAAGTCGAGGTCGGTCGGGTAGAAGACCGAGAGGCGCTTCTTCGTCTCGATCAGCAGGTCCTCGGGCTCGACGCGGGTGACGAAGCGGGTCCAGCGGCTGCCCTCGATCGCATGTTCGTCGGCGTTCGGGATACTGCCCACATGGAGCGGGAAGACCAGCCGCCAGGCGGCCCGGCCGCCCCGCACGTCGTCGACGCCGCCCTGCCGCAGCACGGTGCGGACATGGATGACCGGCACGCCGAGCCGGCGCGCCGCGTCGTGGAAGGCGTCGATCGGCCCCACGATCTCCCGCGCCCGCGGCGCCGGGCAGGGGCAGTCCGGCGTGTCGGCCAGATGCCCCTGGTGCATGTCGATGGAGATGATCGCACTGGCCGCGCGATCGGCGAAGGCCTCGAACCCGCCGGGCAACTCCCGTTGCTCGCCATAGACATAGGCCTGCATCGACGTCCCTCCGCTGCGTGGCTTCCCTGATTCCCAGGAGTGCCGCCCCGGCTCGTGCCGAGCCGGAACGCGTTCCCGCCAAAAGGCGCACTTTGCGGGAGCGCGGCCGAAAGAGAAAGCGCAGAGCACGGGAGCCGGCCGGAGCCGTGGACGTGACAGAAGGCACGAAGCACCACGAGCTGTTCACACGACGCCAGCGGCTCGAACATCCCGAGGCAGCAGGGGCCCGCGTCAGGGGGCCGGCTGGATGGCCGCCGCCGACGGTCCCCCCGGCACGGGCCGATCCTCCAGAACGCTCTCGATGGTCAGCCGCCGTCGGCTCCCGTCGCGGGTGACCCAATCGATCGACTGCCCGGAGGCGAGGCCGATGAGGGCGGCACCGATCGGGGTAAGGACCGAGACCTTGCCGGCAGCGATGTCGGCTTCGCCCGGGTAGACCAGCGTCACCTCGCGGGATTCGCCGCTGTCGGTGGCAAAGCGCAGCGTCGAGCCCATCCGGACGATGCCCGGACGCAGCTTGTGGTCGGGCACGACGCGTGCCCGCTCGAGCTCCTCGAACAGCTGCTCGGCGACTTCGCCTCTGGTGGTCCGGGCCATGCCGGTCAGGCTGTCGTAGTCCGACTGTGTCAGGGTGACGGTCGGCTTGGGGTGTTTCTTCTGTTCAGTGGCCATTTTCTGGACCTCCGTGCAAGGCATGGCCGCAGCGACGGTTCCCGCCGCGGCTACTGCCGGATCAATGTCTCGACTTGTATGCTGATGTGAACGTCGCGACCCGGGTGATCCCACTCGTGGGCCGGATCACCGATGCCCCACGACCGGGGCGCGACGCGGCCGGCCGGGGGTCAATGTCCTGCGATAGGACAGAACCTCGTCGCTGATTCCGGGTGCGGGATAAGTATGGCAGACATTCAACCAATGTCGCCCATCCATCGGGAGCTGTCAATCGCAGCTCGAGGATAGTGCCCGGCTCCACTGGGGTCTCTCCATCTGCTAGATTGCTCTGGTGTTGGCGACAGAGCAGCAGCGGGAGGAAGAGAAACCATGTCGGCCACCGGGCTCGTGAACAAAAGCGGCGTCGCGATCGAGGCGGATGCCATCGATGCTTTTGCTGCCGGCCTCGCCGGGCAGGTGATCCGACCATCCGACGCCGGTTACGAGTCCGCCCGGCGGATCTGGAACGCCATGATCGACCGGTATCCGGGCCTGATCGTCCGGCCGCTCGGCACGGCGGACGTCATGGCGGCGGTGAGGTTCGCACGGGAGCACGACCTGCTGATCGCGGTGCGCGGCGGCGGCCACAATGTGGCGGGGAGGGGGCTCTGTGACGGCGGGCTGGTCGTCGATCTTTCGTTGATGCGTGGCGTGCTGGTCGATGCGGCTGCCCGCACCGTGCGCGTCCAGGGCGGGGCCACGCTCGGCGATGTCGACCGCGAGACGCACCTCCATGGCCTCGCCGTGCCGGCCGGGGTGGTGTCGAAGACCGGCATTGCCGGGCTCGCGCTCGGCGGCGGGGTCGGCTGGCTGGTGCGCAAGCACGGCTTCACCTGCGACAACGTGCTGGCCTTCGAGCTGGTCGACGCCGAAGGCGAGCGGCGGACGGTCAGCGCCACGGAGCATGCCGACCTCTTCTGGGGGCTCAGGGGTGGCGGCGGCAATTTCGGCATCGTCACCGCGTTCACCTTTCGGGCGCATCCGGTGCACACCGTGCTCGGCGGGCTGATCGTCCATGCCCGTGACCAGGCAGGCGCCGTGCTTCGCCATTATCGCGACTTCATGAAGACGGCACCGCTCGAGCTCACCACCTATGCCGCTCTGATGAGCACGCCCGACGGCCATCCGGCCATCGCCGTCATCCCCTGCTGGTGCGGCGACATGGCGGAGGGCGAGCGGGTGGTGGCGCCGCTCAGGCAGTTCGGCAGCCCGCTCATGGATGCCGTCCAGCCAATGCCTTTCCCCGCCATGCAGTCGATGCTCGACGACGCCTTCCAGGACGGCACGCGCAACTACTGGAAGTCGACCTTCGTCAGGGCCCTCGACGACGCCGCGATCGACATCATCGTCGAGCACGCGAACCGCATGACCTCGCCGCTCTCCGCCGTCGTGGTCGAGCTCTATGCCGGGGCGGCCAGCGCCGTCGGCGAGGCCGAGACCGCCTTCGCCCAGCGCCAGGCCGAGTACGACATCGGCTTCATGGCGCAATGGACGGACCCGGCCGAGGACTCCGCCCAGACCGACTGGGCGCGGGCCGCGTGGGACGCCATGCAGCCCTTCTCGAGCGGCGGCTTTCTCTTGAACTTCCTCTCCGAGGAGAGCCAGGACGTCGTCCGCGCCGCCTTCGGCGGCAATTACGAGCGCCTCGCCGAGCTGAAGCGGAAATACGATCCGTCCAACTTCTTCAGCCTCAACCAGAACATCAAGGCGGCCGCCTGACCGCCCGGGGCGACGTGGCGGGATTGACAATTTCGCGGGCGCATGAAATTTCCATATTCGGGAATTGATCCCGAATATGGAATGATGCCCTGGACGACGGCCTCACCTCCCGCCTCGCCGAACGCCTGCGCCAGCTCCGCCTGGAGCGGGGCTGGACGCTCGACCAGCTGGCCGGGCTCGCCGGGGTCAGCCGGGCCACCCTGTCGAGGCTGGAGAACGCCGAGGTCAGCCCGACCACCGAGGTGCTCGGCCGCCTCTGCGTGGCGCACGGCATGTCGCTGACGCGGCTCCTCGCACCCGTCGAGGCGGACTTCGCGCCGGTCGTCAGGCGCGTGGCGCAGCCGGTCTGGCGTGACGACGGCGCCGGTTTTGTCCGTCGCGCCCTCTCGCCGCCGGCCGCTCCTCTGGCGGCCGAGATCCTCGAATGCACGCTGCGGCCCGGCGCCCGGCTGGCCTATGCGGCCCCGCCCGTGCCCGGCCAGGAGCATCACCTGCTGCTGCTCGAAGGGCGCCTCGAGGTCACGCTCGACGACGGGACCCACGCCCTCGAGCCCGGTGACTGCCTGCGCTACCGCCTCGCCGGCCCGAGCGCCTTCGCCGCCGATGCGGAGGACGGCGCCCGCTACATCCTTGTCCTGGTCGGAGCCTGACATGCACGCCATTACCCTCGAAATGATCGGCAGCGACCGCTTCGCCGCCTGCCTCGACGACCTCACCGGCATTCTCCACGCCGCGGTGAACGGCGGCGCCAGCGTCAACTTCATCCTGCCCTACACGCCGGAGGACGCCCGCCGCTTCTGGCTGGAGAAGGTCCGCCCGGCCCTGCCGGCGGGCCGCCGCATCCTCCTCGTGTCGCGGTACGGGACGCAGGTCGTCGGCACGGTGCAGCTCATCCTCGATCTGCCGCCCAACCAGGCGCATCGCGCCGAGGTCACGAAGCTCCTGGTCCATCCCGATTTCCGCCAAGGCGGCATCGGTGAGCGGCTGATGATCGAGCTCGAGGCCCGGGCAAAGGTGCATGGCCGGAGCCTGATCACGCTCGACACGACGTCGGGCAGTGCGGCCGAGCGGCTTTACCGCCGGCTGGGTTACAAGGTCACCGGCAGCGTTCCCGGCTTCTCGCTCGCCCCGGACGGCTCGGGCTACGATGCCACCACCTACATGTACAAGCAGCTCTGAGGGGGCTCGCCGGGTCCTTCGACCAGGCGTCTCTCATCCGGGCGAGGGCGGTGCCTCGACCACGACCTCGGGCATGCTGCCGGCGGCCTCGACCCACTCGGCCACCTCCTCCGGCGTCGGCGATCGGCGGGCGAGGCGCTCCGCCTGGTTGAAGCTGCGTAGCGCCTGGTGCAGCTCGGACGGTTCCTGTCGGGCGAGCCGGCTCACGTCGTCCACGCCAAGGGCCTCCAGCATCAGCCCGAAGACCGTGCCTACGCCGTTGATCCGGGCGAGGTCAGCGCGCCGCACGAGCTGCAGCAGCAGGTCGGCGTCGATGCCCGTCGCTGCGGCCAGCCGTTCCCGGCTCGCCGGCGTCGCCGCCGCGGCCAGCAGCTGGCCGCAGGTGGTGATGCGCAGGCTCTTGAGCCGGACCCGCGCCGTCTGCGGCACGCCGCGCAGCTTGCTGACGGGCAGTGGGTGGGGGCCGGCGTCCGTGAGCCGCCGCTCGCTTTCGTTCATTACCTGATCCATGATCCAACCGGAGCTTTTTTGTGCGGGGCCATGCAGCACGCAGGATGCCGGGCGCAAAACACCTCAGCCGATCAATGAGTTAGAGGCTCGTTCCGGGCTCGGAGTATGGGCGCAAGAGGAGAATGCGTAGAAGTTCTGGGAAATCTGTAAGCTAACCAGTCAGGTCATGCCGACGCTTGCCGTCAGCGAGGACCCGGCCAGCTGAGAGGATGATCAGTAGCGCGGCCGTCTAATCATGTGCGGCCGGTGCCGGAGCCAGTAGCGGGCGGGCTCACGACTGTCGGCTAACCTCGCCTGGCCCAGTCGTCATTCTGTAAGAAATCCCGACAGTCCGGTCAGCGCCCCATCTGCCGGTGCTGGCCGAGCGCGCGGTCGAGTGCCGCCGCGAAGTCGGCGCGCTCGTCGCTGGTCAGGAAGCGGCCGAGCGTCAGGTTGCGGCCATGGGCGCTGAGCCGCAATAGGCGCTCGCCATGTCGTCCGGGCTCGAGCCGGACCCGCACCCAGTAGGGCTCGAACCGCCACTCCCGGAGCAGGCGCTTGCCGGCGAGCGCCCGCACGTGCAGGCCGCGTCCGTCGAGTCGCACGTGCTCGTGGTAGCGGGCATTGCGCCGCGTCCAGAGGAGGGCGGCGATCAGGAGGCCGAGCTCGACCCCGACAAAGCCCGAAACCGGCCAGGCACCGGCGAGGTAGAAGCCGATGCCGACGCCCAGCGCCACCCCCGCCACCGCTACCACCAGGAGCACGAGGCTGCTGGTCGGCGGCGGCGGGTTGGGATAGAGCACGGCCTCGAAGGCGGCCGGATCTGTCCTCGCCGATGCGTCGTCGGTCATCACCCACCCTTCGTCATCCGGGAGAATATGCTGCGCCAGTCCGCCAACGCCAAGACCACGCGACGCGATGGCCCGCCCGCCGGCCGGCCGAAGCGGCGGCCTGTCGCCCGCTCGAGGCTCGGCTGGGCCGCCATCGAGGAGCTCTTCGCCATCCTCGCCCGGGATCGGCCGGCGCCCGCGACCGAGCTGCACTACACCGATCCCTTCACCTTGCTCGTCGCCGTGGTCCTCTCCGCCCAGGCGACGGATGTCGGCGTCAACAAGGCGACGGCGCGCCTCTTTGCCAGGGCCAGCACACCGGCGGCCATGCTCGAGCTGGGCGAGGAGGCGGTGCGCGAGGCGATCAGGACGATCGGGCTATACCGCAACAAGGCGAAGAACGTGATCGAGCTCAGCCGGATCCTCGTGGAGCGCCATGGCGGCCAGGTGCCGAACGACCGCGCGGCGCTCGAGGCGCTGCCCGGGGTCGGGCGCAAGACCGCCAATGTCGTGCTCAACGAGGCGTTCGGCGAAGCCACGATCGCCGTCGACACGCACATCTTCCGGGTCGGCAACCGGACCGGCCTCGCCCCGGGCAGGACGCCGCTCGAGGTCGAGACGGTGCTCGAGCGGGTCGTGCCCGAGCCCTACCGCAAGGGTGCGCATCACTGGCTCATCCTGCACGGCCGCTACGTCTGCAAGGCGCGCAACCCCGATTGCCCGGCCTGCGCCATCGCCCATCTCTGCCGCTATCGTGCTGCCGCGCTCAAGGCGGCGGGTCAGAGCGGGTCGTAGCCGCCGCGCACACCTTCGGGTGTCAGCAGACAACCGGTCAGCCGCCGCTCCGCATGGGTCAGGCGATGGCGGAGCAGGGCCTCCGCCTCGTGCAGGAGCACTGCCGGATCGTCCACTGCGGCGCGTTCGCCGCCATCCGCCTCGCTCCAGCACCCGGCCGCGAGGCCACCGAATTGCACGTAGAGCCGATCGCCCGAGCGCCGGGCGACGAGGCAGGCAACGTGGTCGTCGACACCGGTGAGCTGGCGATGGCGGCCATGCTCGAGGTCGCGAAAGTCGTGCTCGTAGACCGCGGCCGAGCGCCAGTTGGCTGGATTTCCGCCTGTAAGAAGTTCCGACAGGTCGTGGCCGTCGCACTGGCGCGGGATCGGCAGGCCGAGTGTCGCCAGGATCGTCGGCATCAGGTCGACATGCTCGCTGAAGGCGTCGACGACGTGGCCCGGGCGCTGACGGGTGGGGTGGCGGACGATCAGCGGGACGTGGAAGGCCTCCGGCCAGAAGCCGTTCTTGCCGAGCAGCCAGTGGTCGCCCAGCATCTCGCCGTGATCGGCGGTCAGCACGATGAGCGTGCGCTCCATCTGTCCGGTTCGCGCCAGCGCCCGGAACACCCGGCCGAGCTGGTGGTCGAGTTCGCTGACGAGGCCGAGATAGACGGCGCGAAGCTCGGCCACCACGGCCTCGTCCAGCGCCGAGGAACGGTCGAACGTCCCGCCCATCCAGCCGCTGAACGCCTGGTCGAGCAGCCAGGCGAGGTAGGGATGCCGGGCGGCCTCTGCGGCAATGGTCGGCGCCCGGCGGGGCCGCGGCATGGCGCTCCGCTCGTACATCGAGTTGTAAGGTGAGGCGGCAATCCAGGGCGGGTGCGGCTTGATGTAGGAGAGGTGGGCGAACCAGGGATCGCTGCCGGGCCGGCCGAGGAAGTCGAGGAAGCGGTCGGTCAGGAACGCGGTTTCGCTGTCCTCGGCGGCGAAGATGGCCGGCGCCCCGAGCGGTGTCGCGTAGACCTCGTCGACGGTGAGCCGGCCGTAGCCCCGCTCGGCCAGGTGCCCGAGCCAGGGCGCGCCGTCCTCGAGCAGCAGGCAGCCCGGCTCGAAGCCGGGTGCGACTCCCTCGTAGGTCAGGAGGCGCGGATCGTCCGTGGGGACGGTGCGGGGATCGATGCTGGTGTCGCTGTAGCCGAAGAGCAGCGGTCGCAGGCCGTGCCGGCGGGCGACCTGCGCCAGCGTCAGGTGCCGTGCGTCGAGCGGCGTGCCGTTGCTGATGGAGCGGTGGTTGAAGGCGTAGAGGCCGGTCAGCAGGGAAGCGCGCGACGGGCCGCAGGGCGTGGCTTGCGCGAAGTGCCGCCTGAAGCGCACCGCGTCGCCGGCGAAGGCGTCGATCGCCGGGGTGCGCACCGGCAGCCCGGCCGCGCAGCCGAGGCAGTCGGCCCGCCACTGATCGGCGGTGATCAGGAGCACGTTCAAGGCGATACTCTCGCCGTCTCGGGACCAAGCCTCGTTAGTACACGCACGAAAGTTGCGCCAGAGCGATTGCCCGGGCCAACCGTCGGACTTGTGCCATTTTGCTTTCGCCTTGACGTCTATGGTTGCGGTGTCTGGATTTCGTGTCACGATGGGTTAGAACAACAGCAAGGTTCCAACGACCAAGAGGGAGGTTCGGCCATGCGTCGGCGCATACGAACTGGACTGCTGACCCTTATCCTGGCCGGGCTGGCCAGTGGTGCTGCCAGTGCCGCCGAGCTGTCGATCGTCAGCGGTGCGGTCGGCCGGGACATCGACGAGCTGCGCAAGCATCTGGACTGGTTCGAGGACCGGACCGGCCATACGGTCTCGATCGTGACAATGCCGGCCTCGACCACCGACCAGTTTGGCCAGTACCGGCTCTGGCTCTCGGCCGAGAACCCCGACATCGACGTCTACCGTACGGATGTCATCTGGGCGCCGCAGCTGGCGAGCCATTTCGTCGACCTCACCGAGCACGTGCAGGACGTCGTCGGCGAGCACTTCCCGGCGATCATCGAATCGCAGACGGTGGACGGCAAGATCGTGGCCCTGCCGATGTTCACCGATGCACCGGCTCTTTATTACCGGACCGACCTGCTCGAGAAGCACGGCTTCGAGCCGCCGACCACATGGGTCGAAATGGCCGAGACGGCGCAGGCGGTGATGGAGGCCGAGCGCGCCGAGGGCAATGCCGAGATCTGGGGCTTCGTCTGGCAGGGTTCCGCCTATGAAGGGCTCACCTGTAACGCGCTCGAGTGGGTGAAGTCCAACGGCGGCGGCCAGATCGTCGAGCCGGACGGCGAGATCTCGATCAACAACGAGAATGCCGCCGAGGCGATCGATCTCGCCAAGACCTGGGTCGACACCATCTCGCCGCCCGGCGTCCTCGGCTACAAGGAGGAGGAGGCCCGCGGCGTCTGGCAGGTCGGCAACTCCGTCTTCATGCGCAACTGGCCCTATGCCTACGCGCTGAGCAATGGCGACGATTCGGCCGTCAAGGACCAGTTCGCCGTGGTGCCGCTGCCGACGGGGCCGAGCGGTGACCGGAGTGCTGCCACGCTCGGCGGCTGGAACCTCGCGGTCTCGGCCTACTCGCCGGACCAGGAGGCGGCGATCGAGCTGGTCAAGTTCCTGGCCAGCGCCGAGGTGCAGAAGGACCGGGCCATCGAGACGACCCGCCTGCCGACGATCCCGGCCCTCTACGAGGATGCCGAGGTGGCGGAGACGCAGCCGGTGATCCCGCTCTGGCTCGACATCTTCCTGAACGCGGTGCCGCGGCCGTCGGCGCCGACCAAGGCCAACTACAACCAGGTGAGCCAGGAGTTCTGGACAGCCGTGCACAACACGCTGTCGGGCAACGGCGACGCCACCACCAACCTCGCGGAGCTCGAGCGCAACCTGAAGCGCATCCGCCGTTCGGGCTGGTAGTCGGGCAGGGCACGCTGCCGGCGCTTCGCGCCCGCAGCGTGCCGCCACGGGGCTGACGCAACCAGATCGGGCAGGGAACGCAACATGGCCGCCGTCACCTCCCAGCTGACCCGCGAGAAGATTCGCGCCGCCTGGATCTTCCTGGTGCCGATGATGCTGGTGCTGCTGGCGGTTGCCGGCTGGCCGTTGCTGCGGACGATCTGGCTCGGCTTTACCGATGCCAGCCTGTCCCAGCCGGGCAGCGGGCAGTGGATCGGTTTCGAGAACTACCTCTACTACCTCGACTACGGCGAGGGCGACGGCGAGTGGATCGGGCTGCTCGCCGACCCGACCTGGTGGCGCGCCGTCTGGAACACCGTCTACTTCACTGTCATCGCGGTGACGATCGAGACACTGCTCGGCCTCATCGTGGCGCTCGTGCTGAATGCCGAGTTCGCCGGCCGCGGGTTCGTCCGCGCCGCGATCCTGGTGCCCTGGGCCATCCCCACGATCGTCTCGGCGAAGATGTGGGACTGGATGATGAACGACCAGTTCGGCATCCTGAACGATATGTTCCTGAAGATCGGGCTGATCAGCGCGCCTATTGCCTGGACCGCCCAGCCCGAGACCGCGATGGCCGCCGTGATCATCGTCGACGTCTGGAAGACCACGCCCTTCATGGCGCTCCTGATCCTCGCCGGCATGCAGATGCTGCCGGGCGACATCTACGAGGCGGCCAGGGTCGACGGCATCCACCCGGTCAAGGTGTTCTTCAAGGTGACGCTGCCGCTCATCCGCCCGGCGATCATGGTGGCGGTCATCTTCCGCATGCTCGATTCCCTGCGCATCTTCGACCTGATCTACGTGCTCACGCCCAACAACGCGCAGACCGTGACCATGTCGGTCTATGCGCGGCAGCACCTCTTCGACTTCGACAACTTCGCCTACGGCTCCGCCGCTTCGACCCTGCTCTTCCTGATCATCGCCGGTATCACCATCGTCTACATCTACTTCGGCCGGCTCAATCTGAGCGGAGACAAGTGATGCGGAACAGGCTGCTCAAGCAGGTCGGGCTATGGGTGCTGATCGTCATCATCTCGGTCTATGCGCTCTTCCCCTTCTATTACGCCATCATCACCTCGTTCAAATCGGGTTCGGCCATCTTCAGCGTGACCTACCTGCCCGACAGTTTCAGCCTCGCGAATTATTTCGGCGTGCTGGGCAGCGGCCATTTCCCGCGCAACATCGTGAACTCGGTGATCGTCTCCACCGCCGTGGTGATCATTTCCCTCCTGCTCGCGATCACCGCCTCCTATGCGCTCGCCCGCGTACGCTTCCAGGGTCGGGGCATCCTGCTCTTCACCATCCTCTCGGTCTCTATGTTCCCGCAGATCGCGGTCCTCGCCGGGCTGTTCGAGATGGTTCGCGGCCTCGGGCTCTACAACACGCTCTTCTCGCTCATCCTCGCCTACATGATCTTCACCCTGCCGTTCACGGTCTGGGTGCTCACCACCTTCATGCGCGACCTGCCGGTCGAGCTGGAGGAGGCGGCGATCGTCGACGGGGCGAAGCCGCATCAGATCATCTTCAAGGTCTTCATGCCGCTGATGTGGCCGGCCCTGGTGACCACCGGGCTGCTCGCCTTCATCGCGGCCTGGAACGAGTTCCTGTTCGCGCTGACCTTCGTCTCGAACAACGAGCAGCGCACCGTGCCGGTGGCGATCGCCCTCCTCTCCGGCGCCACCGAGCAGGAGATCCCCTGGGGGCCGATCATGGCGGCGTCGGTCATCGTCACGGTGCCGCTCGTCATCCTCGTCCTCATCTTCCAGCGTCGCATCGTCGCCGGCCTGACCGCCGGCGCCGTCAAGGGCTGATCCCGGCCGTGCCTCGCCACCGGTCAGTTTGAGAAAGAGAGATATCGTCGATGGCCACGATCAAGCTGGACAGCGTGAAGAAATCCTTCGGCAAGGTCGACGTGATCAAGGGCGTCGATCTCGACATCAAGAGTCAGGAATTCGTCGTCTTCGTCGGGCCTTCCGGCTGCGGCAAGTCGACCCTGTTGCGGCTGGTCGCCGGGCTCGAGGACATCACCTCCGGCACGCTCGCCATCGACGAGCAGGTGGTCAACACGCTCTCACCGTCCGATCGCGGCATCGCCATGGTCTTCCAGTCCTATGCGCTCTACCCGCACATGACCGTCTACGAGAACATGGCGTTCGGCCTCAAGCTGGCGAAGACCGACACGCGCTCGATCGAGGAGCGGGTCAACGAGGCGGCCCGCATCCTGCAGCTCGAGCCCCTGCTTCAGCGCCTGCCCAAGCAGCTCTCGGGCGGGCAGCGCCAGCGCGTGGCGATCGGCCGGGCCATTGTCCGCAAGCCCAAGGTCTTCCTCTTCGACGAGCCGCTCTCCAACCTCGACGCGGCGCTGCGCGTGCAGATGCGCATCGAGATCGCCAAGCTGCACCACTCGCTCGACGCGACCATGATCTACGTGACCCACGACCAGGTCGAGGCGATGACGCTCGCCGACCGGATCGTCGTCCTGCGCGACGGCTATGTCATGCAGTTCGGCACACCGCTCGATCTCTATCATCACCCGGAGAACAGGTTCGTCGGCGGCTTCATCGGCTCGCCCAAGATGAACTTCCTGCCCTGCGACCTTGTCGGCGACACGTCCGGGCAGGCCATGGTCGAGACCCTGGGCGGGACGAAGGTGCCGACCACCTCGGCCAACAATGGCGCGCGCCCGGGCAGCGGCTTCACGCTGGGCATACGGCCCGAGGATCTTCTCGCCGGCGGCGGCGGCGATGCCGAGATCGAGGGCGAGATCATCACGGTCGAGCATCTGGGTGCCGAGACATACGTCTATGTCGACCTCGGCATGGAGGAGCCGCTCGTCGTCAAGGCCGCCGGGAACAGTGCCGTGACGCATGGCGACCGGCTCCGCGTCGGCATTCCGGCGGCCGCCTGCTATCTCTTCGATCCGAAAGAGCAGGCCTTCGAGCGGCCCGCCTACAGTTGAGCCTCCGGCCGGCTTTCCCGGGGAGGCTCAGACGTTGAAGCGGAAGTGGCAGACGTCGCCGTCCTTGATGACGTAGTCGCGGCCCTCGAGTCGCATCTTGCCGGCCTCCTTGACCGCCTGCTCGCTGCCGAGGGCGGCGAAGTCGTCGTAGGCGATGACCTCGGCGGCGATGAAGCCGCGCTCGAAATCCGTGTGGATGACGCCGGCGGCCTGGGGGGCTGTGGCGCCTTTCTCGACGGTCCAGGCGCGCGCCTCCTTGGGGCCGACCGTGAAGAAGGTGATGAGGTCGAGCAGCGCGTAGCCCTCGCGGATGACCCGGTTGAGGCCTGGCTCCTCGAGGCCGAGGCTGGCGAGGTACTCGGCCCGCTCCTCGTCCGGCAGGCCCGCGAGCTCGGCCTCGATCGCCGCCGAGACGACGACGCTGCCGGCCCCTTCGCCGGCGGCCATGGCGGCGGCCTTCGCACTTTGCTCGTTGCCCTCTGCCGCCGAGGCCTCGTCGACATTGAGGACGTAGAGCAGGGGCTTGGCGGTCAGGAGCGTGAAGTCGGCGAGCAGGGCCCGCTGGTCCAGGCTCAGCGCCAGCCGCCGCACCGGCAGGCCTTCCTCCATCTGCGGCAGGATCTGCTCGATCAGCTCGAGCCGGCGCTTCGCTTCCTTGTCCTGGGCGCGGATGCGCTTGACGAGCCCGTCCTTCTGCCGGTTCAGGCTGTCGATGTCGGCGAGCAGGAGCTCGGTCTGGATGAGCTCCGCATCACGCAGCGGATCGACGCCGCCCTCGACATGGGTGATGTCGTCATCCTCGAAGCAGCGCAGCACCTCGAGGATCGCGTCGACCTCGCGAATGGCGCCGAGAAACTTGTTGCCGAGGCCCTCGCCCTTGGAGGCACCGCGGACGAGGCCGGCGATGTCCTTGATCTCGAGCTGGGTCGGCAGGGTCTTCGCCGATTTGGCGAGCTTCGCGAGAAGGTCGAGGCGCGGGTCCGGCACCGGCAGGCGGCCGACATTCGGCTCGATGGTGCAGAACGGATAATTGGCCGCGGCTGCCGCCGCGGTCTGCGTCAGCGCGTTGAAAAGGGTGGACTTGCCGACGTTCGGCAGGCCGACAATGCCGCAATTGAAGCCCATGCTGGTTCTGGCGCTCGTTCAAATGAAGGGCGCCACGACCAGGCGAGCGCCCGAAAACCGGTCTCGGGTGCGCCTCGAAGGCGCAGCATCTCCCGTTCGCTCAGCGGCGACGCGGGGGCGGGCGGCGATTGCCGGTCGGGGTGGGCCCGGCCGTCTTGTGGCGGTAGTTGATGCGACCCTTGGTCAGGTCGTAGGGCGTCAGCTCCAGCGTCACCGGGTCGCCGGCAATGATCCGGATGCGGTGCTTGCGCATCCGCCCGGAGGCGTAGCCGATGATCTCGTGGCCGTTCTCGAGCTTGACGCGAAACCGCGCATCCGGGAGCACCTCGGTCACGGTGCCCTCCATCTCGATCATGTCTTCCTTCGCCATTCGTTCTCCCTGGCCCCAGGTGCGAAGCGGGCCCTTGCGTTTCTCACAAAGACGAAAAGGGCCGGCCGTTCCCGGCCGACCCGATCCGGTTCGCGACGTCTGAGGGTCAGACGGCGCGCAGGTTGGTGGCGGACGTCTTGCCGCGGCGCGGGTCGGTCGTCACGTCGAACGAGATCTTCTGGCCCTCATTGAGGCTGCTCATGCCGGCCTGCTCGACGGCCGAGATGTGCACGAAGACGTCGTTCGTGCCGTTATCGGGCTGAATGAAGCCGTAGCCCTTGGTGCTGTTGAACCACTTAACGGTGCCGGTGGACATATTCCATCCCCAAGCTGAAGTTACCGTGGCGACCATCACCACGGCGTCAAGCCACGTCGGTCAGGAAGTCCAGGCACCCTGCGGCACCCAAGGCGGGCGAACCATGCCAGCCGAAACAACTTACCTTAGCGGATCGATGGCGAAGATAATGGCGACCCGCCATTGCGATTGCAAGGGCGTTGTGGATGACCACCCGGCTCCCGCGACAATGTTTCAGTCGCTTACAATGACAAGAATGCGAACATTGGCCGAGTTCTTGCTATGGCAGGTACCCGCCAATGAAGCGCTCGGCCGTTGACGCGACGCGGGCGGAATAGTCTCATGGACGCCGGAAGCTCGACCGGCTGACCGACCACCACCGGGAGCGAGGGACATGCGGCTCGGCCTGGCACTGACGTTGCTCCTGCTGGCGCATGCGACGGCGGCGGAGGAGGCGGCGGATTACGCAGCGGCGCGAGCCGGCCTCGTCGCCCAGGTCGAGCTCAACGCCGAGCTCGCGGCACCCCTCACCGGCCGGCCGGCGATCGCACCTGCCATCCTCGAAGCCATTCGCGAGGTGCCGCGGCATCTCTTCGTGCCCGACGAGGTGGCGGACTACGCCTATCTCGATTTGCCGTTGCCGGCCGCGTTCGGGCTGCGCGAATCGCAGCCCTTCCTCGTCGCCCTGATGTCCGACCTCGTGGAGATCGACGCGGGCGACGACGTGCTCGTGCTCGGCGTCGGCGGCGGCTATCACGCGGCGGTGGCGAGCCGGCTTGCGGCCCGCGTCCATGCGGTCGATCTCGATGCGGCGGCCGCCGCTTCCGTCGCGGCCCGGCTCGAGGCGCTCGGCTTCGCCAATGTGGCGGTGCGCAGCGCCGATCCCTATGACGGCTGGCCGGAACGCGGGCGGACCTTCGATGCGATCGTCGTCCGTCTCGCCATCGACCGCCTGCCGTCGGCCCTGCTCCGCCAGTTGGCGCCGGGCGGCCGGCTGGTGGCGCCGATCGGCCGGGCCGAGGACGAGCAGGCGCTGACGCTGGTCACCCGGCAGCCTGACGGTTCGTTCGAACGGGAGGTGGTCCTGCCGGTCCGTTTCATGCGCCTGCCCGGCGGCGAGCGCATCTGAGCGGCCGGTTTGCCTCCTACTCCTAGCTCAGCGCGTCGATCTCGGTCTCGCTCAGATGGCCGGGCACGAGCGTGACGGGCACGCGCAGCTTGTTGCGGCCGGCGCTGCTGGTCAGATAGGTGACGAGCGGCCCGGGATCGGCGGCCCCGGTCGCGGTGCCGAGCACGAGGAGCGAGATCGACGGCTCCTCGTCGAGCAGGGCCACGAGCTGCTCGGCGCGCTGGCCCTCGCGGATGTGGACCGCCGGCATCGAGCCGGTCTGGGCGAAGACGTCGGCCGCCAGGGTCTGCATCCGCCGCTCGGCCTCGTTCCGCGCCTCCTCCTCCATCACCCGGCCGACGCCGATCCAGTGCTGGAACTCGACAGGCTCGATCACGTAGAGCAGGGCGACGCGCCCGCGCGTGTGCTGCGCCCGGCGGCAGGCGAAGCGGAGGGCGGTCCGCATCTCCTCGGATTCGTCGACCACGACGAGGAAGACGCGCGGTTCCTGCTTGTCGGCGACGGGCTCGTCCGCCTCGGACGCCGCCACCCGCGCCTGTTCGTCCGATACCGCCTGGTTGCTGCTGGCACCGCTCATGGCTCACTGCTTTCTGAAGAAGACACCTGCGGCCCAGCCTGCCCCGATCGCAAGGATGACCGAGACGAGGCCGTAGATGGCCGGCTGGGTGCGTGCCGCATCGAAGATTTCGGCCTCGAGCCCGACCTTCGAGATCACGAGCACGCTGGTCTGCGCCCCGGCCACGAAACCGTCCCGCAACTGAAGCACTTCGACCTGATAATTGCCCGGCGGCACGTTGGCCGGGAAGGTGAGGGTCGTCCGGAAGAGCTTGTCGCCGAGGAAGCGGACCGGGGCGATCTCCGCCGCATAGAGATCGACCTTCTCCTTGTTGCGGACAAGGGCCTCGCGAAACTCGCGGATCTCCTCGGCGGACCGATCGCTCGAATCCAGGGGGCGAAGACCGAGATTGTCGACGCCGATGCCGAACCGCCGCTGCTCGTCGGGCGCCACGATGTCGTCCAGGGGGGCGCTCGCCGCGATGGCGTAGAAGGAAGGCACCGCCGAGAAGGTCATCTGGTCGGTGTTCAGCCAGACGAGGCCGACGCGGTTCTTGCGCCGCACCTCGGTGCTGGTGTCGGGCCCGCGTACCACCACCACGACATCGCTGCCGGGGTCGTCGAGGGCGCCGAAGAGGAGGACGTTGCTGCCGGTGAAGGCGGTGGTGATGGCGATCAGGTGATGCGAGAGGTCGGCGATGAAGCCGCTGGCCCGGGCGGAGCCCGCCGCGATGCCGAGCAGGGCGAGGGCGGCGAGGGCGAAGCCGAGCCGCCGCAGGGGCCGGCCCGGCGCACGCGCGGCGTCCGGCCCGGGCTCAACCGCCCTGCCGTCCGATCGTCCTGTCGCCGCTCCTGCCATCGTCATCCGTTGTCCTGTGCGCCGGGTCGGCCCCGGCCCTGCCTCAAACCCGCTCCGCCGGCTCCATCGGCCGACCGACGCCCCAACCCAGAGCACCCCGCCAGCTGCCCTGCTCAAGGCGGCGCAGCCCCAGGAGGGCACCGAGAACGATGCCGGCAAGCGCCAGGAAGGAGCCCGGCGCCAAGGTCGCGACGCCGCTTACGCCCTGGCCGATCGTGCAGCCCAGGGCCAGCATGCCGCCGAAACCCATGAGCGCGGCGCCGCCGACGTGGCGTATCATATCGTCAGGGCTCGCGAACGTCTCGATTCGCGCGCGCCTCGCCCGGCCGGCCGAGAGGGCGGCACCGGCGATGGTGCCGAGCACGAGCGCGGCACCGAAACCGGGCCAGCTGCCCCGGCCCGTCGCACTCCAGGCGACCGCCTCGGCCAGGGGAGCCGCGAAATTGAGCGACAGGACCGGCGCGGAGCCGGCGGGGTCGCGCAAGAGCCAGCCCGTGGCGAGGAAGCCGGCCGCCACGGCGATGCCGAGCCCGAAGCCGACCGTCTGGTCGCCACGATTGCGGCGATAGGCCGGGTCCTTGAAGATCCACCAGAGCAGGCCGCCGCCGGTGAACAGGGCGAGGACGAGGTCGAGGGTACCGGCATCCGCCGGAAGGCCGCCGGCCAGAAGGCCGCCGAGGCTCCGGCCGCCGCCGGCCGCGGCCGCACGCAGGAGGTCGGCCGGCCAGGCGAGCAGGCCGCCGGCGGTCGCCATCGCGGTGAGGCCGAAAACGAGGACGACGACCAGCGCCTTCAGGCTGCCGGTGCCGAGCCGCACCAGGTTCCGGCTGGCGCAGCCGCCGGCCATGACCATGCCGATGCCGAAGAGGAGGCCGCCGACGACGAGCGCCAGCGGCGCCAGGGGAGGCGCCAGCCAGGGCGTGGCGTCGAGCGGCACGAGGCCCGTGGCGGCGAGCGCCTGGGTCAGGAGGAGCGCTGTCGCCATGGCGAGCAGCCAGCTGCGCAGCCGGCGCAGGCTGCCGAAGAGATAGGCGTCGCTGATCGCCCCCATGGTGCAGAAATGGCTGCGCTCGAGCAGCCAGCCGACGACGAGGCCAAGAACCGCCGCAACCGCCACGAGCCCGCTCAAGGTCGGCGCCGTCCGCTCGGCAAGACACTGCCCGGCCGCAGGGCGGCGGTCGGGGCAGGGCGGTCGCCGGTGCGCCGCTTGGGGTGGTTTCGGGGCAGCTGTCGGGCCATGCCATAGCATAGCCGCAACCGGCCGACCTGCCAATCGGCCGCCGGCGCGCGGCTCCGTTGCTGGTCCGGTGCCGTGTCAGCCGTCCAGGATGCCGGGCAGGTCGCGACCGGCCTCGAGGAAGCCGGCCGGGTCGAGGGGTTGGCCGTCCAGGCGGATTTCGTAGTGCAAATGCCGCCCGGTGCTCCGCCCGGTGCTGCCGATGATGCCGACCGGGTCGCCCGGGGCGACGGAATCGCCGACCCTGACCAGCGTCCGCGAGAGATGGGCGTAGCGGGTCCGGAACCCGAGGCCGTGGTCGACCTCGACGAGCTTGCCATAGGCGCCGCGCCAACCGGCCTCCACCACCCGGCCGTGTGCCGTCGCTTGCACGGTGCTGTCCGGGGCCGCGCCGAAATCGAGACCGCCATGCCTGGCACGCCGGCCGGTGATGGGGTCCGTCCTGACGCCGAAACGGCTGGTGATCCGGTAGTCCTCGAGCGGTGCCTCGAGCGGCAGCACGTTGAGCAGCCGCGGTACCGCGTCGAGGCGTGCGAGCTCGTCGCCAAGTGCATCGGCGAGGGCATCGGTGAAGGAGGCTGCCGGCGCCCGGGCCAGCGGGCCCGCGAGCGCCACGTCGAGGCCGGGAATGCCCGGGTCGCCGCCGGGCGACGGCGGCAGCTCGTCGAGGTCGAGCAGGGGGCCACCCTGGCCGTCGTCCGAGGCGGCATTGGCGCGGGCGAGGAGTGCTTCCGGGTCGATTCCGGTGCGGGCGACCACCCGCTCGATGGCGTCGAGCTTGTCCCGGATCCGGTCCTGCATCTGGCTCGCCGCCAGGGCGTAATGACCGGAGAGTGACGCCAGGCGCTGCTCCAGCTCGCCCGTACGCCGGCGCAGATCCGCCTCCTGGTGGCGGGCGAGTTCACGCTCCGTGGCCAGCGCGTCGAACCGGTCCTGCAGCGCTGCCCGCTCGCGCTCGACCGCCATGCGCTCGCGCTCGGCGGTCTCGAGCCAGAGTGCGGTCTCGCGCGCATCCTGGTCGAGGAGGCTGGCGCGCTGCCGCGCCAGCTCCGCCTCGTCCGAGAGTGCGGCGAGCGCTGCCGCCTGCCGCCGTCCCGACGCGGCCAGCGCCACGTTCTTCGCTGCCAGCTCGGCCATGCGATCCCGGCCGTCGCGCAGCTCGTGCCGGAGTCCGGCGATGGTCGATTCGAGGTCCTGGCGTTCCCGGGCATGGTTCGCCGTCCGGGCGTCGAGATCCTGCTGCAGCTGGCTCAGCCTGGCGTCGCGTTCGGCGAAGCGCTGCTGCAGCACGAAGGTCGCGATGCCGCCGAGAATGAGGAGGCTGAACCCCAGATAGAGGCCGAGGGCCAGCAGCGTCCGGCGCGACGGGCCGGCCGCCGCCGGAGCGGACGCGCTGCTGGTCGGGGCGGACGAAGGCATCGGCCTCTCTTCGCTCCATGCTGGTGCTGCCGGATCGGCGGTCGCGGCGACTATGCGCCGGGCATGGTTGCGAGGCCGTTAACGGCGACGCTACCCGATCCGGCGGCCGGTCGCCGGGTCGAAGAGGTGGAGATGGACGGGAGCGGGCGTCAGATGGAACCGGTCGCCGGCCGCGACCGGCCGGTCGCCGGGGCAGCGGAGCGCCAGAGCCTGGCCGTCGGCCAGCCGGCCGTGCGCCACGGTGTCGGCGCCCAGCAGCTCGACCCATTCGATCTCCGCGTCGAGCCCGGCGCCGGAGGTCGGCGCGCTCGTAGCCCCCACCGCCAGATGCTCCGGGCGCATGCCGACCCGAACCTCGCGCCCGGCGGCGCCAGGCAGCTTGTGCTCCAGCGGCAGCCGCGCCCCGCCGCAGCTCACGCTGGCGCCGTCGCCGTCGATCGTCCCGTCGAGCACGTTCATGGCAGGCGAGCCGATGAAGCCGGCGACGAAGAGGCTCGCCGGCCGCGCATAGACCTCGATCGGCGTGTCGACCTGCTCGACCACGCCCTGGTTCAGGACGAGGAGGCGGTCGCCGAGCGTCATGGCCTCGACCTGGTCGTGGGTGACGAAAATGCCGGTCGTGCCGAGCCGGCGCTGCAGCTGCTTGATTTCGTGGCGCATCTGGACGCGGAGCTTGGCGTCGAGATTGGAGAGCGGCTCGTCGAAGAGGAAGGCCTCGGGCTCCCGCACGATGGCCCGCCCCATGGCCACCCGCTGGCGCTGGCCGCCCGAGAGCTGGCGGGGCTTGCGGTCCAGCAGCTCGGCGAGCCCAAGGATCTGCGCCGCCTCGGCCACGCGCTGCTCGATCACCGTCTTCGCCGTGCCGAGATTCTTCAGCCCGTAGGCCATGTTCTGGCGGACGGTCATGTGCGGGTAGAGCGCGTAGTTCTGGAAGACCATGGCGATGTCGCGCTCGGCGGGCTCGAGGTCGTTGACCCGCCGGCCGCCGATCATAACGTCGCCGGCGCTCGCGGTCTCGCGCCCGGCGATGATGCGCAGGAGCGTCGACTTGCCACAGCCCGAGGGGCCGAGCACGACCAGCATCTCGCCGTCGGCGATCGCCACCG